>JAZKFS010000041.1:0-58118 GCA_040386315.1 Bacteroidota bacterium | reverse complement strand
TAAAGAGCTGGATTTTCCTTTAAAAGAAATCGGGGCGATTCTGGATAAGCCCGGATTTGACGTGCTGGAAGCGCTCAGCTATCACAAAAAGATGATTGAGGAAAAGCTTTCGCGTACGTCGCGCCTTTTACAAACAATTGACACAACGATTCAGAAAATTACGGAGGAAAATGTGATGAAAAACGAAGATGAATTATTCGAGGGCTTTTCAAAAAAGCAGCAGGAAGAATATGAACGCGAAGCCCGCGAGCGCTGGGGCGACGACAAAGTGAATGAATCAAAAGAGCGCACGAAAAACTGGTCGAAGGAAAAATTTAAAGATATTGCCGACCAGCAAAATGCCATTCCGGCGGCGCTCGTGAGCAAAATGCACCTCGACGCGGGACATCCCGACGTGCAGAAGCTCATTCAGCAGCACTTTGAATTAATCGGGCAGTTTTACACCGTGACGCCGGAAATCTATCGCGGTTTGGGCGAGCTGTACACGACGGATGAGCGCTTCCGCGAATTCTACGACAAGCACAAGCCCGGCATGGCGGACTTTATGAAACGCGCGATGAATTATTTAGCTGATGAGAAGTTTGGGAAAGTGTGATGCTTGATTTTTTAAAAGCTGCCTCTGTTTTAAAAACGGGGCGGCTTTTTTTTTTAAAGAAATGAACATCTTACTGCACTTTAACAGATTTTCCGGATCTGTAAATCGGAATTTTAAACGCAAAGTCTATGCTTATTGAATGAGCATATGTAAATTTTTGTTCGGAATTCAATCGTAGAAAAGTAGGCTTGTAGAGTAAGCCAAAACAGGAAGCACCTGATGTGTGAAAATATGTTGAGAACATAAGTCCTAACGAATAATAATATTTTTCCTCAGGTTGTCGTCCCGCCTCGATATTCTGCTGAATTTTATCTTCCCAGAAGAGATTTACCAATTCCCAGCTATTTCTTGCGAAAACAAGACCATAACCTAGAGAGAAATTATCCAACCGATGATTATTTGACAAGCTCAAATATGTAGAGCTCAGCACTTCATGCTCATCTCCGTAGGGGACAAAAATAACAGGTGTACCATAATCCATTACACCTGAATAAGTAAAATTTACATATTGCCTTGCACTATGGAAATAATCTACGCCATACGAGATGCCGATAAAACCTGTACCGTTTTTTGCCGGTTCTCCCAACGGACTCATTTGAAGATTATTGATATAGGGAAACGACCAGTGGAATCCAATCCACCCTTTATTATCGCCTTCAGGATTAATAGGATGAGGTTCCTCCGGCTTTTCTTCTTGTATCTTTTCAACGGGCTGATAATTTTCCATTCGTAAACGAATTTCCGCGATTTCAGCAGAGTCGAGGTTATAAATTTCACCCGTCATACGGTAGGGATACTGGCTCTTATCTGAAAATAAATGCAGTGTATCCCGTTGCGTATAAAACGTCATTTTAAAACAGTTCCCGCCGTAATGCCGCGCAGAATCAATCCCTTTCTCCACCATGAAGGGTTTGGTTTGCGCCCACCAGCTTTTTTCCACGGCGATAGTTTTTAAAAGCTTCTCCTGCGGCATCGGGAAGTCGTAATATGGGTCTATAAAAAGAATATCGGAATGCTTGCGTTCGATCAGCCAGATAGACAATTTTTCTAAAGGATCCTCCTGCGCTTTCAGCGATTGCGATATACCAAATAGCAAGAATATTATCAATAATACTTTTTTCATTTTAAGTGATAAGGATGTAATAACTTTTAAAAGTATTTCAAATAGCTTCAAACAATATTACATAAAAATAGTTTATAAAGCAACAATTATTTTTACCAACCACTATTTTAAAGCGGAAATGTTCTTAAATCCAGAAGTTTCCCTTCAAATAAATAGGAATTTTCTGTGAATGCGGGAAAATGTAGTTTTTAAAAGGTAGGAATGACGAGGGTTTTAAAATGATACTCCCGCCGCTGAGTGAATCGGCTGACGGGAGCTATCTCGTTCTATCTATTTTCCAATTCATAATACAGAATCACCGCACCACCAGAAAAAGTTTTCGTTCTCGTAAGTTTTAAAAACTTCCTGTCATCCATATTTTCAAACAACGGCGAACCGCTTCCCGCGATAACAGGATAAACGCACAGCTGCAATTCATCAAGCAAATTACTTTTTAAAAGCTGTAGAATCAAGCTCCGGCTTCCAACAAAAACATCATTTCCCAACTGCTTTTTGAGTTTTAAAACTTCCTCTTCAAGGGGCTGATGCGATACGATAGCGCTGTCCCAATCTGTGCTTTTAAGCGTATGCGAAAAGACAATTTTTGGAACTTTATCCATTACCAGAGCAAAGTCGTCCATGGATTTTTCACCTGATGGATTGTGCGCTAGCTCTTGCCAGAACTGCATGAGCTGATAGGTAATTCTGCCGTAAAGGATCACGCCAGCGCCACGCAGCACCTCCGCGTAATGCTCGTGGATTTCTTCATCAGGAATTCCCGCCGTATGGTCGAAAATGCCGTCGAGCGTCATGTTGATCGCGCCAATTATTTTTCTCATTTCTCTCTTTAATTTTATAATAGGTTTAGTTTTTAAAACTCGCCTCAATCTCCAAGATTTCCAGTTTTCACATCGCCCGCTCGCTTGTAATTCGCAATGATAACTCCGCTTGGCGTCACACTGCTTTCCGCTAATGTAAATGCTGCGGGAAACGCGCTATTGTTAAACAGTTTTTTTCCTTCGCCAAGTGTAATCGGGTGAATTATGAGCCAGAGTTCGTCTACCAAATCATGTTTTAAAAGCAACTGAATAACCTTGCTGCTTCCCCACACTTTTATGTCCGAGCCTTCCGAAGCTTTTAAATCCTCAATATCTGACAGGTTTTTAAAAAATACCGAATTTTTCCAATCTGAGGATTGCTTTGTTGTGGACAGCACATATTTCGTAACGTCATTAATTCCCGGCCACATATCCGCATGTTTTGGCCAATAATTTTCCCAAATGTCAAATGTCGTTCTGCCTAAAAGCAGGTCTGCGGGTTTCATCAGCTTTCCCATAATTTTACCACCAACTTCGTCGTCAAACGGTGCAACCCAACCGCCATATTTAAAGCCGCCGGAAGTGTCTTCCTCAGGCCCGCCCGGCGCCTGCATTACTCCGTCTAACGTAATCATGGATATGACAATTATTTTTCTCATGGTATTTACCTCGTTGTACATTTATTCTTTAAAAGCTTTTAAAATGCGATTTTATAACATTACAAATATCGCCAACATTACGTCGCCATACAGGGTGTACCTGCGTCAATTTTAAGGTCAAAAGCGGCAGAATTTAATATTGAAATCTACATGAAAAGTAACTTTTAAAAACATGTTTTAAAAAGAAAATCTTACTTTTTTAAAGGAGAATTCTCATTCAATTTTCCAACAATTTCCGGCAATTCATTTTCCTTACCCGGCGGCACAAGAATCCGGACATCGGAATTATTCCGCCCGCTGAATTCAAATTCCAGAAATGTCGAGGAGTTTTCCGTTATAACATTTGCGCAGCGAAACATCAGCCCAAGCGCTGAACCCCACGTAAATTCCTCATTTCCAATGCGCAGCTGGCTCGTCGTGATGACGGCTTCCGGCTCCACAATCCGCGAATACCGCACAAAGCGCATCAACCCAAGCACACGCACCAGCATCCACACAAGCGAACCGAAACCACCAGCAATAATAACTCCGGTTATTATAATTGACAATTGAAAACGGATTGTTTCATCAGTCATCAGTATCATGGAAAAAACTAGAATGCACGCAATAAACAGCGCAATTCCAGAACCTTTCGCCACCGATTGATTATCCGTAATATTTGTGCTCGTAAATAGCGTCCATTCTTGCGGCGTGTATCTCCAGCGCGCCAGGAATGTGCCTTTTGGCGGGTCAAAATTTTTTGCTTTCGGCTTTGTTTTTAAAAGCGTAATGCCGTAGAGTACAATCCCAATAAGCAAAAAAAGTATCGCAAATGGCATTACAACAAGCCGCTGTTCTGTTTTTAAAAAGAGAAAAATCAGTGCAATTGCTAACCACAATGCAGAAAATCCGAGGGAAATTTCGCGCGCTTTACGCAGCGCTTCGTCAGGTAAAAGTGGTGATTTCATAATATTTCGTTAATCTTATTGCAAGTCATTCGCAAATAATGTAATTTTGAATTCAATGTAAATTACTCATTTTTAAAAGCTTTTAAAAACCTTTTGAGCAAATTCTTCCGGCATAATTTTTTACAGAGAATCGGCGTCATTCTTATTACGCTCCTCTCTTTTGCAAATGCGCGTTTTACAGAAGCATGGCATTTTCACGTACCCGCGCCGGAAGCCGGGCAGTTTTTAAAAAGCATTTCGCACCAAAATGCGGTTTCGCAGGAATCATGTCCCATCTGCCACGCGGCGCATCTCGACATTATTTCTTTTAAAGCTTTTCACGACTTTTTCTTTGTAAAAAAACCTTCTTCGCTTCCCTTTTTTAAAGAAGTTTTTAAAACTTCTTTTACGGTAACTTTCACCTCATCACGCGCTCCTCCTGCCTTGTTTAAAAAGTTTTCACATCTATAATCCCCGTCATTCTGAAGCTGAAAGCGAAGAATCGCGAACATGCATGAGCGTCAAACCAACGCGGAAAGTGTTGTTTGAGATTCTTCGCTCACGCTCAGAATGACAACGCAAAAATTCCTTTTTAAAACAAATCTTTCAACTTTTAAAAGCATGAAAATCATATTATATATCGCTGTGGCGCTCGCCGCAGTGCAGGCATTCGCGCTTGAGGACAATTCACTTTCGGGCAATATTTACGACGACGCCACAAAGCTGCCACTGACTGGCGCAACTATCCACATCGCCAATTTAAAGACCGGTGCAATTTCTTTAAAAGACGGTTTGTTCGTTTTAAAAAACCTGCCCGCGGGCAAATTCATCGTGCAGGTGCGGCTGCTCGGGTACGCTGCACAATCGGAAGAAATCGAAATTTCAGGTTCTATAAAGCGAGATTTCTTTTTAAAAGAATCTGCAATCGAAACGGGCGAAGTAGTCGTAACGGGAACATCCACCGCAACGGAATTGCGCAAAAGTCCAATTGCAACTTCAATCGTAACACGCGAGGAAATCGAGGAAAATGGCGCAACAAATATCATTGATGCACTTTCAAAAACGCCGGGAATTTCGCAAATTCAAAGCGGGCAAGCAATTTCAAAACCGGTGATTCGCGGACTGAGCTATAATCGCGTCGTGGTGATGCAGGACGGCGTGAAGCAGGAAGGCCAGCAGTGGGGTGACGAACATGGCATCGAGATTGATGAATTTTCCGTTGACCGCGTGGAGATTTTAAAAGGCCCGGCAAGTTTGATGTATGGTTCGGATGGGCTGGCGGGTGTTATTAATATTCTCTCGCCGAATCCTGTTGCTGAGGGGACAATTGCAGGAAATATTACTGCTCAATATCAGGCAAATTCAATTTTTCCGGCGTATTCCGGTTCGCTTGCAGGAAATCATGATGGTTTAAACTGGCGCGGGCGTTTCAGTCAAAAATTTGCGGGAAATTATAGGAATAAAATTGACGGCCGCGTGCCGAATTCGGGTTTTGATGAAACGGACGGAAATGGCTACATTGGGCTGAATCGCGACTGGGGGTTTTCGCACCTGAATTTTTCTGTTTTCAATCAGAATATCGGCATTATCGAAGGTGAACGTGATAGTTTGGGTAACTTGCTTGGCAATGCGCAGCAGGGTTTTGAGCTTAATTTACCAAAGCAGAACGTTCGTCATTACAAAGTTTCACTCACGAACAGCATTTATTTTAAAAACTCGCGGCTTGATGCTGATCTGGGTTTTCAGCAGAATCAGCGACGGGAGTTTGAGGAGCGCGAAGGAGTTGTCAATGAATTTATGGAAGAGGAAGCGCTTTATATGCGCCTGAATACGATCACCTATCGCGCCAGCTATTCCTTCCCCGAATTTGCTGAATGGCAGCTTTCTGTTGGCGCAAATGGTATGAGCCAGATGAACGCAAATTTCGGTGAGGAAGCGCTTATTCCCGATTATTCGCTTTTCGACATTGGCTCTTTTGCGTTTTTTAAAAGAAGTTTTAAAGATTTGTCGTTGAGTGGTGGACTACGTTTTGATACGCGTTCGATTTCAGGGGAAGAATTAGCTGGAAAATTTGGTGCGTTTTCTTCAAGTTTTAAAAACATTTCCGCAAGTATCGGTGCGGCGTATGAGCTAAGCGAGGAATTTCTTTTAAAGCTCAATGTGGCGCGGGGTTTTCGTGCGCCGAACGCCGCCGAGTTGGGTTCGAATGGAATGCATGAAGGGACGTTCCGGTATGAGATTGGAAACCCGCTTTTAAAACCGGAAACGAGTTTACAGTTTGACGGCGGGATTAGTTTTAATAATGACCACGTTTCGGCGGAGATTGCGCTGTTTCATAATGGCGTGGATAATTATATTTTCATTCAGAAGCTGCGGAATTCTCTTGGCGGCGATTCCATTCCTGACATTGAGGAAGGCGCTCCGGCGTATGGTTTTGTGCAGGGAAATGCGCGGCTGTATGGCGGCGAGATTTCGCTGGATATTCACCCGCATCCGCTTGACTGGCTGCATTTTGAAAACTCGTTTTCGCTTGTGCGCGGTGAGCTTTTGAATGTGGCTGATTCGCTTACGAATTTGCCGCAAATGCCTGCGCCGCGTTTTCAGACGGAGCTTCGGGCGGATTTTAAAGAGTTGGGTTCGGCTTTTAAAAATGTGTTTTTTAAAACGGAGGTTGAGTATAATTTTCGGCAGGATAGGTTTTTAAAAGCCTTTGATACGGAGACGGCAACGCCGGATTATGCGTTGGTGAATATAGGTTTGGGTTTTGATGTGACTCGTGAACGGGAGTTGAGTACGGATAATGAGATTCGTCCGCTGATTGTTAGGAAAGAAACGCGGAAGCTTTTTTCGGTGAATTTTGTGGTGAATAATCTGCTTGACCGCGCGTATCAGAATCATTTGAGCAGGTTGAAATACGCGCCTGAAAATATCGTTACTGGACAAAGAGGTATTTTTAATATGGGAAGAAATTTTGTTGTGCGCCTTAATGTACCTTTTTAAAGTATGAAAAAACTAATTTTTATTATTTGTTTTTTGCTTTTAAAAATTCCGCTTAGTGCAGCAGGAAATTATCCGACTATTACACATTCGGGAGAATCGCTGGCTGATTTTATTCCTGAAAATTATACGGCACTTGATACAGTTTTTACTGACTTTAACAAGGATTCCGAAGTAGATTTTGCGCTAGTCATTGAAGGAAAAGATTCACTTATTGAAATTAGGAAATATATTACGGAAAATGCAGAGAATGTAGATAAGCCAAGAATCCTCATTATCTGTTTTAAAAAAGACAGTGGGTATGAATTAGTGGAGCAAAGTAACACATTTATTCTGCGAAGCTCGGAGGGTGGAGTTTTAGGCGACCCTTTTCAGGGGATTTCTGCTGAAAATGGAGTTTTAGAAATAGACTTTTACGGTGGCAGTAGTGACCGTTGGAGCTTGACGTATAAATTTCAATATCGCAAAGATGCATTTACGCTAATTGGTGCTGAATCCTATTTTTTTAACACAAATGATATGAGTTATGAATCGAATAGTTTTAATTTTCTAACAAGCAAAGTACAAATCACAAAAGGAAACAACGAAACTGATGAAAAAGAAGCAGAAAAATGGGTTGCTCTAAAGAAGTTCAAACTAAAAACCTTCAATACATTTACTCAACCTTATTCGTGGAAAATTTCTAAGGATTTATATCTATAAAGGTTTTTAAAAATGTGAAATATCGGCTATCAATTTTTAAAGTCGTATTTTTACAGAAGGCAGAAGTTTTTTCTATCTTTTTGTTTTAAAAGGGTAATTTTTTTTTCGTAGAAATTTTTAGAAGATTATGGCAGAAAATAAAGTGGTGAAGGCGGGTTATGTGGCGCTGATTGGGAAGCCGAATGTGGGGAAATCGACGCTGATGAACGCGATTATGGGGACGAAGCTGTCTATCGTGTCGGATAAGCCGCAGACGACGCGGAAACGGGTGCTGGGGATTCATTCGACGGATGAGCTGCAGATTGTGTTTGTGGATACGCCGGGCGTGCTGGAGCCGAAGTATGAGCTGCACCGGACGATGATGGAGTATGTGTCGGATGCGATTTCGGATGCGGACGCGATTGTGGTGCTGGTGGAGGCGACTGACCCGCGACGGGCAACGGAGTTTTTGACAGAGGATTTTCAGCGGGCGCTGCAGCGGCTGGAGAAGCCGACGATTTTGGTGCTGAATAAGATGGATGCGCTGAAAGACCGTGCGGAGGCGCTGCCGCTGATACAGAAGTTTACGGAGATGGGGATTTTTAAAACGATTGTTCCGATCTCGGCGCTGGAAAATAAGTTTGTGGATGATGTTTTAAAAGAGCTGGAGCAGTTTATCCCGGAGCACGAGTTTTATTATGACCCGGAAATGCTGAGCACGCTGCCGGAACGCTTTTTTGTGTCGGAGCTGATTCGCGAGATGGTTTTTGAGCTTTTTAAACAGGAAATCCCGTATTCGACGGAGATAAATGTGGTGGAATTTAAAGAGCGCGAGGCGGGAAAATGGTTTATTTCGGCGGAAATCATCGTTGAGCGGACGTCGCAGAAAGGCATTATTATTGGTGCTCAAGGCGCGATGATAAAGAAAATCGGTGAGCGGGCGCGGAAGAAAATCGAGAAGCATTTGGAGCAGCCGGTTTTCCTGGAGCTGTTTGTGAAGGTGCGCGAGGACTGGCGCGATAATCCGCAGATGCTGAAGGGGTTTGGGTATTAGGTTTTTAAAAGCTCTACGACTCAAGAATCTGCCAGAAATCCTTTTTTGAAAGCTCCATCGCTTTTAAAGCGTTCTTGATAATAAATTCAGGAACCGGCTCAATATGCGTTTGAAAAACTATCGGGCGCGACATGTCTTTTCGCGCCCACACCTCATGTCCTGCATTTGTGCGGACAAATTCACAGCCCGCCTTCTTTAAAAACTCCCTGTATTGCGCGATTGTAATGTTGGAAAGCTTGCGTGTGCTCATCTTATGCAACGGCAGGTAATTGCACGCTCACATCAAACTTTTTAAAAGCGTGTGTATTGACAAAGTTTTTAAAAACAGAGTTCTTTTGCAAAAGTGTTGAAACGTCCGGGCTTTGCAGTGCACCGTGCTTTTTGTCAATCGTCCAGCCGTACTTTTTTAAATCCTTATCAAGCGTTTTATGCTCGGCCGTGTGCAGGATATATTCCTGCAACGCCACTTCAAAGCTGTGCCGCGCTTCGTGCTCGTCATTGCCATAGCCGTACAAATCTAGCGCGGGCGAATACACCACATGCACATTTTCCTCGATGAACGTAAAAAGTGATAGCTTCACGGTCAGCCCGTGCTGAGGGAAATCTGCCTTTACTGCAACGTGTGCCATAGTTTTTAAAATGAATTTTTCTGAAAATTATTCTGTAAAAATACGGTAAATTCGGTTATATTACACGAATGAAAAGTGAAGTATTGCTTTGGAGCTATTTTGCTTTTTAAAGTGCGCAAAAGAACTGGCGTGATAATTTGGGTATGCTAAAAGTTTGGGTTAATTAGGTTTTAAAAGATATTATTATGAAGAAAATCCTAAATGCAACTGAGGCTCGTGTTAACGAACAATTAAAAAAGATTTGTGAAGAATTTGAAGCGCATGTTTGGGTGAAAGAGCGATTAGCTGATGTTTTAAAAATAGAAAATAGTGGAATAGATAATCACGCTTATTCCTATGCTCTGAAGTCGCACTTTGATTTCATCATATCCGATAAAGAATTTATCCCCTTATTTGGAGTTGAGTTTGATGGACCAACACATAATCAAGCTGCAAGTATCGAAAATGATAAGATTAAAAATCAGTTGTGCGAAAAATTCGGCTTCCCACTTCTTCGCATAAGATACAATTATCTTGAAACACGAGCCCGAGGAATGGATTTCCTTACGTGGCTTATAGAAGTTTGGTTTAGTGAACAATCATTTAATGAAGAACAGCAAGCTGGAAATATTCCCTATGATGAAAGTTTTGACCCGTTAGCAATCCTTTATCAGAGTAAAAAGAATGGAGCTTTTCCATATAGACTCTCACTCCCACACGCAATTCAGATTGAAAAACTTGCCAAAGAAGGGAAATGCCAAGAACCAGTTTTATCTTCAATGATCGCCTCAGATAAAGAAGGGAATTTACGAGGTTTAGGTTTTATTAAAGTAAATGATAAAGGTTATGCATTTGCCGAAACAGCTATGAGAGCACAGTCTTTTCCATTTGCTTCAGATTTATTTGATGAGATTGTTCAAATAGAAACACATGGAGCTCTTTTAAAAATACTGAATGGAGATGGGGATATTATTGCTCCTGAATTCTTAGACGAAAGGATAAAGAATTTTCAAAATAATTATGAATTGCGCAGAGCTTCTGGATATGGTAGTAAGATTGGAGATTTAAGATAATGAACCTCCAAACCCTCGAAGAAATCTGCATGTCGTGTAAAGGCACGCAGCAGGACATAAAGTGGGAAGAACATTTGTGTTTTGTGATTGGCGAAAAGATGTACTGTATGACGAATCTGAACCCGCCGTTTCATGTTTCTTTAAAAGCGTCGCCGGAGGATTTTGTGGAGCTGACGCAGCGCGAGGGCATTATTCCTGCGCCGTACCTGGCGCGTGGCGGCTGGGTTCAGGTTCAGGAGCCGAATGCGCTGAGCCATAAGGAATGGGAACGCCTTTTAAAAAATGCGTATGCCTTGGTTTTTAAAAAGCTGACGAAAAAATTGCAGAAGGAAATTCTGGAAGCCACACCTCTATAACCTAATTTTTTAAAAGGCATGAGTACACCGACCGAAACGTTTCCCCCGCTGCCGTGGACTGAATGGAAAGATACCTGCACAACGCTGCACCTGTGGACGCAGATCGTTGGCAAGATACGGCTGGCGCTCAGCCCGATGATGAACCACTGGTGGCAGGTGCCGCTCTACGTCACGGCTCGCGGGCTTTCGACCTCGCCTATTCCTTTTAAAAACCGCAGTTTCCAGATTGATTTTGATTTTTTTGCGCATGAGCTTGTCATCCTGTGCGCGAGCGGTTCGGTGCGGAAAGTTGCTTTAAAACCGCGCACTGTGGCGGATTTTTACGAAGCGGTGATGAGTGCTTTACAAGAACTGCATTACGAGGTGAAGATCCTGACGCAGCCGTCGGAAATTGTAGATGGAATTCCTTTTGAAAAGGACACAATTCACGCGAGCTATGATGCCGAATATGCGCATCGCTTTTGGCGCGTGCTCGTGCAGGCAGACCGCCAGCTGCGTGAGTTTCGCGCGGATTTTCTTGGTAAATCCAGCCCGGTCCATTTTTTCTGGGGTAGCTTTGATCTGGCTGTTACCCGGTTTTCCGGAAGGCGTGCGCCGGAGCATCCGGGCGGCGTTCCGCACCTGGCGGACTGGGCGGTGCGCGAGGCGTATTCGCATGAGGTGAGCAGCGCGGGTTTTTGGCCGGGCAGCGAAATGTTCCCCGAAGCAGCGTATTATGCGTATGCGTATCCTGAGCCGGATGGTTTTAAAGATTTTAAAATTGAGCCGCCGGAAGCGTATTATCATCCAGATATGCGTGAATTTATTCTGCCGTATGACGCAGTGCGGAATTCTGAAAATCCTGATGAAACCGTGGCGAAGTTTTTAAAAACCACGTATGAAGCGGCGGCGGAATTAGCGAATTGGAATCGTGCAGAATTGGAAAGAAAATAATGCCCGTTATTCACCTTGAAACTGAAATCCATGCGCCAATCGAAATCTGTTTCGACCTTTCTATCAGCATTGACCTTCACATGCTTTCTACTGAAGCTACACGCGAAAAGGCAATTGCGGGACGAACTTCAGGACTTATCGGACTGAATGAAACCGTGACGTGGCACGCAAAACACTTTGGCGTCTGGCAGAAAATCACGGTGCAAATTACAGCTTTTAAAAAGCCGGAATACTTCACGGATGAGATGGTAAAAGGCGCTTTTAAAAGTATGAAGCACATCCATTATTTTGCTGAAAAGCCGTATGGCACGTTGATGAAGGACGAATTTGCTTTTGAATCTCCGCTTGGTGTTGTGGGGAAATTTGTGAATTGGCTGATTTTAAAAAAGTACATGACAAATCTTTTAAAAGAGCGAAATCGGGTTTTAAAAGAGGTGGCGGAGTCGGGGAAATGGCGGGAGATTTTAAAAAGAGAAACGTATTGAATAAAACATAAATATTACTGAATGAAAATCCTTGTTGTTCTTGTTATTACCGTCATCATCACCGGACTAATTGCGTGTAGCGCTCCACCGCAGCAAATCAATAAACCCCAAACTCCTGCTGACTCAAATCGCCTCCGCTTGCATGTAGAAGCACTGACGAAAACTTCACAGCCGCGAAATTATCTCAATGCTGACGCGCTGAATGAAGCTGCGGCGTACATTTTAAAAGAATTCACTTCATACGGTTTTAAAGCTGAAGAGCAGAAATATTCCGTTGACGGCGCTGAATACAAAAATGTCATCGCCAGCTACGGCCCGGCTGATGCGGAAAGGATTATCATTGGCGCGCATTACGATGTTTGCGGACATCAGGATGGAGCGGACGACAATGCAAGTGGTGTTGCCGGTTTGCTGGAACTGGCGCGACTGGTTTCTGTTTTAAAACCGCAGTTGAAATACCGCGTGGACTTTGTGGCATATACGCTTGAGGAGCCGCCATTTTTCCGTACGGAAAATATGGGCAGCGCTATCCATGCGAAGTCGCTGCATGCTGCAAATGTGAAAATCCGCGCGATGATTTGCCTTGAAATGATTGGTTATTTTAGCGATGAACCTAATTCGCAGGAATATCCTGTTCCGGGAATGAAACTGATGTATCCTGACAAGGGGAATTTTATTGCAGTTGTCGGCAGAACCGGCCAGCGTGAAATTGTTCAGACAATCAGTTCGCTTATTAAATCCGGCAGCGACCTTCCCGTAGAAACTTTGAATGCGCCGGAAAGTGTGCCGGGGATAGATTATTCAGACCATCAGAATTACTGGAAATATGACTACGAGGCGGTGATGATTACCAACACATCTTTTCTGCGGAATCCGAATTATCATCAGCACAGTGATACAATTGAAACGCTGGATTTTAAAAGAATGAATGAAGTGGTGAAAGGCGTGTATAATGCGGTGGTGAATTTGAAATAAGTTTTTAAAAATTACCGATTTTATGGACGAATTCCTCCACAAATTTCACCCAATTAGTGATGAAGCATTCGGGCTTTTAAAAGCGAGTCTGCGGACAGCTACTTTTAAAAAAGGCGAAATTATTACTCGCGAAGGTCAGGTGCAGCGCGACTTGTATTTTGTGCGCGAGGGCGTGCAGATGTCGTATCACACGCATGGCGGGCGTCAGCAGGTAATGGCGTTTACCTATCCGCCGTCGCTGAGCGGTATCCCTGAGTCGTTTTTGCAGCAACGCCCGGCGCTGTATAATCTTGAAGCGCTGACAGATTCCACATTTGATGCGATTTCTTTTGAAAAGCTCAATCGGCTTTTTGACGAATCGCATGAGATTGAACGCCTTTTTAAAAAGTTGACGGAAGCGGTTCTTATTGGCGTGAGCCAGCGGCTTTTCGAGCTTCACGCCTTCACGATTGAGGAACGTTTTAAAGCGTTTGCGCGCCGTAGCCCGCATCTTTTTGAGCTTGTTCCGCACAAATATATTGCCTCCTATCTCAACATCAATCCCACCAATTTCAGCAAACTCTACAACTCAATTAAGTTTTAAAAATTTTTTAAAAACACTTTTAAAAGTTCGTTTATACCAAGATTTTTCGTGAGCGGCAGGAGTAGTTTTGAAAAGAATTCTTTTTAAAAACAATTTGCTAAATCGCTATGAAAACTTCTCACTGGCTCGACACGCGCGAATATCCTTTTAAAAACAACATTGTAAAAATCGGTGGCCACAATCTGCATTATGTTGATGAAGGTGCGGGCGATATAATGCTTTTCGTGCATGGCACGCCATCGTGGTCATTTGAATTCCGCAATCTCATTAAAGTTTTTTCAAAAACGCATCGTTGTATCGCGCCCGACCATTTTGGCTTTGGTCTTTCGGACAAACCTACAGATTACGATTATTCCGTGCAGCAGCACGCGCGGGTTTTAAAAGAGTTTATCGAAAAGCTTGGTTTAAAAAACATCACGCTTGTCGTGCATGATTTTGGCGGGCCGATTGGTTTGAATTACGCAGTAGAGAATCCTGGAAACATTGCACGGCTTATCATTATGAACACGTGGATGTGGAGCAGTCGTGCCGAACCCGAATTTCAAAAGCTGGAAAAAGTTTTAAAAAGTCCGCTATTGCCATTTTTGTATAAATATCTCAATTTCTCCGTGAATTTCCTTTTGCCGAAATCATTTGCTGACAGGAAAAAACTTACGCCACACATTCACAATCAGTACAAAAAACCGTTTTTAAAACCTACTTACCGCCTTGGAACAATTGGTTTTGCGCACTCGCTTTTAAAAGCGCAGGATTGGTTTGAACAGCTTTGGAATAAACGTGCGGCAATTCAGGACAAACCGACGCTTTTTATCTGGGGAATGAAGGACAGCTTCGTCACGCCGAAATATATGGTGAAGTTTGAAAGTGCTTTTAAAAATTCAGAAACATTTAAGTTGGAAAACGCGGGACACTTTCCGCACGAGGAGGAGCTGGAAGCGGTTGTTGATGCAATTTTCAAATGGCTGAAAACTTTTTAAAAGATAATTTTTAAAACAAAAGCTCCTGTACTTTTAAAAGTACAGGAGCTTTATAGTTTTTAAAATAGTTATTTAATGCTGTACAATCACCGATTGCGAATATACTCCGTATGGGGTAGTGAGCAGCAGGATATACGCGCCGCTCGGCAGATTGGAGGCGTCATATTTAAAAGTATGATCTCCGGGATGGCGAATGCCGCTGTCTATTGAGGCAATGTTTTTGCCGAGAGCGTCGTACAGCTCCAGCTTCACATTCTGCGATGACGACAGCCAGTAACTGAATTCCACCGCATTACCTGTCGGCGTTGGCTCGGCAGGATGCAGTTCGGCGTTTCCGCCGTATGGACGGCCTGTTATTGCATCATCATCGTTGATAGCGGTTGTCGTTGAATTTGCAATGATCGAATCTTCATAGATGATGTCTGAATTTTCATCGTAGAGCTTGATGCGAAGTTTTACATTTTTCGCAGTGCTTTTTTCAGGCAATTCTACTATGATTGGCACTTCGGCTGTATCACCTGGCAATAAACCATCTCCAAATTCTAATCGTACTGCATAATTTCTACGTTCGTTATTTGACATATATTCCCACTCGATCTTCTGATAGGTGAACGATACACTAGGTATTTGCCCAAGTCCTGCTGCAAATATCTGAGCACCATCTTTTAAATCTGGTTCGATAGTAGCAAATCTAATCTTTGCTTTTTCATCGCCTTTCACACGGAATCGGCTAGCAAACAGTTTCGTTTTTATTGAGTCTTTTGCAAGTATGCCTGTGCCTGATAAGATTTTCTTGCAATCATTTGGATTTTGTTTTGCACACCAATTATACGTATTAATGCATGTGTCACCATCGCAATGAATAGTCGTGACAGTGACTGTGCCTGACCAGTTGCGCGTGAAATCAATACCGAGATTAAACTGCACCCAATTGCTTATAGGAGCTGTATTATTTAGTAATCCCGGCGTCGTTGGAGAGCATTTTAAATCTATTAGACTATACTCAATCGGACTTCCTGCATTATTACTATTGCTTACCGTCCAGGTATTGATCGTGCCAGGCGAAACAGCCAGGCCGCCGCCTGTCCATTTTACAGTCGGCGATCCCGGAACAGGATCAGGCGTAAGTGTAATACGAATCTGCTTGATCGGGCTAAGCGGGATTTTCTGATTGAATACTTTAAAAGTCCTCCATGACTGGTTGAGATTTCCAAAAAGATATGGCAAAACTTTCATTGAATCGCATTTCGTTTTTGGCGGTGGCGGTGGCGCGATACATTTGATACAGACAGTATCTTTACAAACCGTACTTACACCTGCTGCATTTTTTGTAGTAGCTATCAATTCAATACATACAACCCCGGAAGGCGTGTTTGCAGCCGCATTGATAGAGAAGTTTAAAGGAGAACTACAACCGGTATAGTTCAATGTGCCGCTTGTCGTATTTAAAAGACTTGCAGGAACAGTCGAGCTTGGCGTACATGGATTGGTAGTGAAGCTTTGCACCACTCCTCCACTCAGCACATTGTATTGAATACTGCTAATGCTAGCTCCTCCATTTGACAGAGTTCCTTCAAATTTGCAGCATTCTTCGTCTTGTTTACCCTCCTTCCACAGGTCGCAACCCGTTGGCTTTGTAGTACTGTCAATTCGTACACAGGCAGTTTGGGATTCTAAAGCACCGGCCTTTACGAAGTTTGTGGTAGTACTATTGATCAAATGCGCGACAGCTCCATTTGCTGCAAAAGTATTGCAGGCATTTTGCTGTGGAGTTGCCGTTGGGCTTACCGTTCCTTTAAATTCAGCCGTTACCGTTCCGGCCATTGGTGCGGAACCAAAATAATACGCGAAATTTTTTGCACCTGCGGTAATTGTCGTTGGCCACGCTGTTGTGACCGTACCGCAGCCATTAGAGAATAATGCGCCAACTGTTGGAACAGTCAGGCCGTTTACATTAACATCAGCCGTCGTGCCCTGATTAAATTGCGTAGCAATTGCAGACGATGAAGTGATAAATGAGGCATAGGTAATATCATACTGACTACCGCGCGTAGCACACGAACCCAAGATAGTGCGATCAGCTGTATTATTATTTCTCGGAAGCTCATCAGCAAAAGTCACAAACCGCAATGCAGCAGTACCGGTTGCAATATTCATTTTAAGCTGATAATCTACTATGCCGCCTGCTGAAGTATTTGCAGTAGCAGCATACGGCGAGCCCGCATTAGCACGAACTCCTTTTGAAAGTGTAAATCCTGTGGTTCCCACCACCGTCACGTAATCTGTATTTGAAATAACAGGTGTAGTAATCGAACCGCCATTGAGGGTAAAGTTATTCGGAATATTACCCAAAGCAGATGTAGGTTTTACCTGCACATCAAATTCAATAAAGTAAAAAGGAACACCATACGAGCCGTACTGTCCACAATTTCCATAGAAGAAATTCTGACAAACTGCTCCTATTGATGGCAATGTAGCCGTTACCACATTCGTGGTGCTGTTAAAATTCAGCGTTACGCCGGTCCAGTTTGATGTTGTCTGGCATGGCACATTCCAGTTAGCGGAGGTGTAGTAGGACGGATTGCCAACATACGTGAGGTTCGTATCAAGTGCATCGGTAATTGTTGCGCCCGTAATTGCCTGTCCGCCGATATTCTGCACGCGTAAACGATACCTGAATGTAGCGCCCGGCGTGTAGGATGTCTGCTCATTACAAACTTCCTTCCATACACAGGCTTTTGCTGCGGGAGCAGTAACGGTAAATGTAGCGCAGGCACGCTGTGGTGTAAACTGCGATGGAGTTGCAGTTGAGGTCAGTGTTACACAGTTTGTAATTGTACTGCCGACTGTAGCTCCCGCCGGTATGGTAAAGGTTATCTCTACAGAGCGACATTGCCCCGGTGCAAGTGCGGATGTACTGGTAATTGTTACAATTCCCCCTGTCAGCGTTGCCGTCAGTCCTGAGCTAACCGTTCCCACGGCAGCCGCAGATATTCCCGTTGGCAAAGTATCTCTTCCAATAAACGATGAAAGTGTTGTTGTACCATTATTACATATATAGATCAGGTACTTCGAAGCGCAGCCGGGCTGCCCATTTGTATAAACATACTTGCTCAGCTGTGCACTTTCCACTGCAAGCAATTGTACGCAGGTCTGATTACTTGTGAGATTCACATTACCGCACGAAGCATTCGCACTTCCCAATGTACCTGTTAAAGTAGCTTTATTTAAAAGGTTTGTTCCGCTTGGGAAAAGCGCTGGCGGGTAAACAATGGTAAAGTTACATGTCTGCCAGTTATACATGGACGTTGCACTTTGATTACCGACATTCCATGTTATCACATTCCCCGACTGCGTTGCCCCACACGTAGAGCTTTGCAAAATAGCGCCGGCCGGTAATGTATCGCGCACAACTCCATTTACTAAATTCAGCTGTCCCGTGGTACCGACATCCTTATACACCTGTAGCTGATACGTAACGACTGAATCTCCGCTGGCATACGGACACGTACCTCCTACATACGATACGCCAACCGGGTATTTATTGATATGCCAAGGATTGCTCGCAATTGCCGTAACATTTATAAATCCTGTGCAGAACGAAACATCTTTCCCCTGATACACGCCGCTTATACATGCACGATTTCGCGCAGTCGTTCCGTCACACGTCGTGCCGTTTGGAAAACGAACCGTGATCGTGATCGAACCCGAACAGCCGCCCGGTACGGATGTCGCAGCAAGCGAATATGTTCCACCCATTGAATTAACAGCAGGCGTTACTACTGTCGGCGTAATACCCGGCGCTGTAAAACTCGAGCCAAGATATTCCAGGCCGCCTGGCAGCACATCTGTGATCGTTACATTCGTCGCGCCAGCCGGAATTGAAAAATAGATCGTGTACGAAAATGTCTGGCCGGACATTATACTCGTATTACTTTCCACCTTTTTTAGCGTGAAGCCGTCCTGCTGCGCCTCTGCCATGTACGCAATTTGCGCATTCGCGGAATTGTACATTCCGAACATCATCAACATCAAAATAAAAATCCCCAACCGCCGGAGTTTTAAAAACTCCATCCTCTGAAATAGTAGATTCTTTGCTTCCATCACATTACCTTTTGTAAATCTTTTAAAAAATATATGAAGACTCGAAAAGACCTTTGGGAACAGTTTTTAAAAACTCTGTTTATCAGTAATCAATGGCACTGCTGCACAGAGAGTTATGGCAAAAAATGCTTTTTAAAAAACTGTAGAATTATAAAGCGAAAAGCTGATTATGCCACAGCACAAACAGCAGAATTCTTTCGGATATGATGTCTATGATCCGAATTTAAGAGAGGCAAATATTGGAAAGTATGGCTTTTAAAAATAGAATCTTTGTGAAGTGTAGTATTAGCCGGGGAATGGAAGGGAGTGATGTTTAAAAGGATTGAAAACCTGTGGAAGGCCTGAGAAACGCCGGTAGAAAAAAGGCACAAAACAATTCCTTCTGTAAAGAGCTTTACAAAGTGATTGTGCAGGTTTTTAAAACCCGCTTTGCCGATTATTTTTTTCACTGACGAATTCATAAGTATCTCCGTCGCGCGTTCATCAGGCAGAAAAATTATTTCTGCAAATTAAGCAGAAAGTTTGCAATTACAACAAATTTCTTTTTAAAAAATAATATTTTTAAAAATGGCCTTCTATCAGCAAAAATAAACTCATTCTTTAATTGAGACTGTCGGATTTTCTCACGTATATTCTGACAGAAAAACTCCTACTTTTTAAAAGAAAATCCAACGCAAGATGTGTTCAAACAAATAGTTTCCCCGAACTTCTTTATATTGGCAAACTTTTTAAAGTATTCTTCTTTTAAAATATTGTCACTATGAAACGCATCTCCATTTTCGCTGTAATTTTCCTTTTAAAAACATCAGCTGTTTTCGCGCAATACACCCCGCAGCAGAACTCCGCTGAAATCCTCCAGTCTTTAAAAAAGCTCAATACGGTCGGCTCGGTGCTCTACGTCGCGGCGCATCCCGACGATGAAAACACACGCCTTCTCGCCTACCTCGCGAAAGAGCGAAACCTGCGCACGGGCTACCTTTCCCTCACGCGCGGCGACGGCGGGCAAAATCTCATCGGTAAAGAACAGGGCGAAATGCTCGGCCTCATCCGCACGCAAGAACTGCTCGCAGCACGGCGCACCGACGGCGCAGAGCAATTCTTCACGCGCGCAAATGACTTTGGTTTTTCAAAAAATCCGCAGGAAACATTTGGCTTCTGGAATAAAGACAGCATCCTCGCCGACGTCGTCTGGACGATTCGCCGTTTTAAACCTGATGTCATCATTTGCCGCTTTCCGACGACAGGTGAAGGCGGTCACGGACATCACACGGCATCAGCAATTCTTGCGCTTGAAGCATTTGATGCCGCTGCTGATCCAACGAGGTTTCCACAGCAATTAACGCAAACGGAAACGTGGCAGCCCAAACGCATTTTCTGGAATACGTTTAATTTCGGAACGACAAATACGACGGCGGAAGACCAGTTGAAAATTGACGTCGGGGTGTATAATCCGCTGCTTGGCAAATATTATGGCGAGATCGCTGCCGAAAGCCGTTCGATGCACAAAAGTCAGGGATTCGGTTCGGCGCGCGGGCGTGGAAGTTCGCTGGAATATTTTAAGTTTTTAAAAGGTGAAGCAGCGAACAACGACATTTTTGAAAACACCAATACAACGTGGAAGCGAATTCCCGGAACGGAAAAAATACAAACTGCGCTGGACGATGCTTTTAAAAAGTGGGACGCGCAGTCGCCGGAAAAAGTTATTCCCGAGCTGACAACTATTTTTAAAAACTTACAGCTTTTAAAAGAAACAACGCCGGAAATCAGATATTGGAAAGTACAGAAAATCGCCGAAGTTCAGAATTTGCTCGTAAGCATATCAGGCTTGTGGCTGGAAGTTTTTGCAGCAGATTATCGCGGAATTTCGGGAAAGCCGATTGAGATTACAACGCAGATTTTAAAAGGAACTAATGTGCCTGTAAAGGTCAATTCTATTTCTTATTTCAGTTCAAATGATACTACAACTTCCCTGCTTTTAAAAGCTAACGAACTGTATTCTTTTAAAAGTACAAAAACAATTCCACAGAATTTCACAACGTCAAATCCGTACTGGCTAAATGAGCCGCACGAAATTGGAACGTATAAAATTCCATCGCAAAATCTCATTGGGCAGCCGCAAAATGATGCTGCTTTAAAAACAGTTTTTACTGTTGAATTAGCCGGAGTTCCTCTTCAAATCGAGCGACCTGTTGTTTTTAAAAGCGTTGACCCGGTGAAAGGTGAAATATATCGCCCGTTTGAAATTCTGCCGCCGGCGACGGTAAATCTCTCCGACCGTGCAATTATCTTTGGTGACAGCACCTCAAAAAGCACATATTTTACGGTAAAAGCGAATACAGATAATGTTCGCGGGCAAGTGAGCATAAATGCGCCATTGGGCTGGACTGTCACAATGGATGAAGTAGATTTTCTATTAGAAAAAAAAGGTGATGAGAAAATCTTTGAAGCAAAAATTTTCCCCGGTTTAAATATGCAGGAAGGAAATCTAACTGCATCAATTAAAATCGACGGCAAAGAGTTTTTTAAAAGTATTCGCCGCGTGGATTACGACCATATTCCGGCGCAGTTTGTATTGAGCGACGCCGAAGCGAAACTTGTCAATATTTCTTTAAAAAAAGCAGGAACGAATATTGGTTACATTCCCGGAGCGGGCGATGATGTCCCGGCTGCCTTGCAACAGATCGGCTATAATGTAACGATGCTCACGGACGAGCTGCTTTTAAAAGGAAATTTATCGCAGTACGATGCAATCGTGACGGGCGTTCGCGCGTACAATACGAACGACCGTTTGCAGGCACATTATAACGTGCTGATGGACTACGTGAAAGGCGGCGGAAATCTCATTGTACAGTACAACACAAATAATCGCATTGGCCCAATTGTTGCAAAAATCTCGCCATTCCCACTGAATATCACGCGCGACCGCGTAACAGATGAGGCCGCAGAAATCCGCTTTTTAAAACCCGAACATTCTGTTTTAAATTACCCGAATAAAATTACGCAGGATGATTTTAAAGGATGGATCCAGGAGCGTGGGATTTATTTTGCGGGCGAAATTTCGCCGGAGTACGAAAAGATTTTTTCTATTAATGACCCGAATGAAAAACCAAATGAAGGAAGTTTGATTATCGCAAAACACGTCAAGGGAAATTTTGTGTACACGGGCTTGGCATTCTTCCGCGAGCTTCCGGCGGGTGTTCCCGGCGCGTACAAATTGTTTGTGAATTTGCTCAGTTTGCCGAAGAATTAATATGCAGGAAAATCCACCGTTTTTAAAAACATGGCCGAATGTCTATGCGCTCGTTATCGGCGTGCTCGGCGTGATTATGATTTTGCTGTACATTTTCACGCGGCACTTTGAATGAGCACGATTGACTGGTATGTACTTGGCGTGACGCTGCTCGTAATCGTGGTGTATGGCATGTGGAAGAGCCGCGGCATGAAGACGACGGACGGCTACCTGCTGGCGAATAAGCAGTTGCCGTGGTATCACGTCGGGCTGTCGGTGATGGCGACGCAGGCGAGCGCGATTACGTTCCTCTCGGCGCCGGGGCAGGCGTACAGCGACGGGATGCGGTTTGTGCAGTTTTACTTTGGGCTTCCGCTGGCGATGGTGGTGCTGTGCATCACGTTCATCCCGATTTTTAAAAGATTGAATGTCTATACCGCGTATGAATATCTTGAAAAGCGCTTTGATAATAAAACACGCTCACTGACGGCGTTTTTGTTTCTCATTCAGCGCGGCGTTTCTACGGGAATCACGATCTATGCGCCTTCGATTGTCCTTTCTTCGATACTCAATATTGACATTTCCTATACAACGCTTTTCATTGGTGTTCTCGTTATTATTTACACTGTGTACGGCGGTACAAAAGCTGTTTCGCATACGCAGCTTTTGCAGATGTGCATTATTTTTGGCGGGCTGTTTTTCGCGGCGTTTATGGTGGTGAGTTTGCTGCCCGAAAATGTCGGATTTTTCGACGCGCTGCACATTGCAGGGAAAATGGAACGGCTGAATGCGATTGACACGAGCTTTAACCTCAATAACCGCTACAATATCTGGTCGGGGCTTATCGGCGGTTTTTTCCTGCAACTCTCCTATTTCGGTACAGACCAGTCGCAGGTGGGTCGCTATCTTACAGGCGAATCCATTACGCAAAGCCGCCTCGGTTTAATAATGAACGGCCTTGTAAAAATTCCGATGCAGTTTTTTATCCTACTTATCGGAACGCTCGTTTTTGCGTTTTATCAATTCCACGAACCGCCGATCTTTTTCAATAATGTGGAAGTGAGTAAAATTGAATCGAGCGCTTTTAAAAACGATTTTAAAAACCTCGAATCTCAATATTCCGAAGCACATTCTTTAAAAAATGTAGAAGTTGATAAGCTTATTTCGGCTGTTCAAACTAATAACAAAACAGCAATTGACGCAGCACGAAAAAATGTTCAGCAGGCGAATGTACAAACAGAAAAGATCCGTACGGAAGCAATTGGGCTTTTAAAAAAGAATGATAAAGATGCTGATACTAACGACACGAATTACGTCTTCCTGCGCTTTGTTACGCAGTATTTGCCGACTGGTTTAGTTGGGCTTTTAATTGCGATAATCTTTCTTGCAGCGATGGGTTCGACGGCGAGCGGGTTGAATTCTCTTGCTTCTACAACGGTCGTTGATATTTACAAACGCTTTTTAAACAAATCAGGAAGCGACAGCAATTATGTTTCAGCCGCGCGCTGGACGACAGTTGGCTGGGGAATTTTCTGCATAATTATCGGCCTTTATGCAAGCCGCCTCGGCAATCTCATCGAAGCCGTCAACATCCTCGGTTCACTTTTCTACGGAACAATTCTTGGTATTTTCGTCGTGGCGTTTTACATGAAGCGCATCGGCGGAACGGCGGTTTTTGCAGGAGCGCTTATTGCTGAAGTGATAATTGTGTATTTGTGGTGGTTTGACATCACATCGTTTTTGTGGCTCAATCCGATTGGCGTTGGGCTGGTGATGCTATTTTCTTTTCTTGTTCAGATATTTTTAAAAGATTCGGATGCTGAGGCAAATCGCGCTGCAGATTTTTGAGAAGGAGTTTTTATAAATCCCCTCCTTGGAGGGGTGGCCGCAGGCCGGGGTGGGTTCACGTTAGCAATCGTCAGTAAATCGTCAAGCAGGTGTGACCTTCTGACGCGAACCCACCCCGCCCTGCGGGCACCCCTCCGAGGAGGGGATTTTTTGTGCTTTTTTAAAACTACTCCTCGCAATGACCAACTTTAAAAACACAAAAAAGCCCAAACTTTTTAAAAAGTCAGGGCTTTCATTTTTCAGCTATTTAATACGATTCACGCATTACGATTCACGACCTACCGTCCAGCTTTTGCTTCCTGGATTAGCTTCTCATTCTGCTTTACCATATCCATCGCTTTGGCTTCGCGGGCAAGTTCGCTCGACTTTTCAGCAGATTGAATCGCGCCGGAATAATCTTTCATTTTCATCTGGATTTTTGCTTTTAAATTTGCAACCCAGTACGCTTTTGGATTTTGCTCAACGGCTTTGTTTACCCATGCAAGCGCCTGGCTCATGTCTTTGTTGCTATCATAATAATACATCGCTGACTGGTAGTACGGACGCGCGTCAGTTGCCAAAACAGTTTCGATATTCTTCATGATTTTTGAATCAATATCCGCGCGAACGTTGAACGCGACGCGAGTATTTTCCCACGCCATTTCCACATTTGCAGAGCTTGAAGTAACATCGGCAACATTGATTGTAAATGTTTCTACTTTATTTGTCATTGACATTGGCTTAGCGCTGATGCGCGCTACTTCATTTTCTGTTTTATAATCGCCCACGTTTCCGCCAAGATTCAAATCTTTGTAGAGCATAATATCCCAGCTGTCGCGGTTTGGAATCGTGTACAGTGCGTATGTTCCGGCTTTTAAAGCTTTTCCTTCCACTGTCACATCTTCGCCGAACGTAATTTTCGTTGCGGCATTGGCGCCTGTACGCCAGATATTTCCAAAAGGAACGACATCACCAAAAACAACGCGGCCACGAGCGCTCGGGCGTGAATATTCGATTTTAATATTCGACAGCGCAAATGCCTGGTCAACTGTAGAAAGCGGGCTTGGCGCCGGCATTTTCAGCTGTTGTGCGTTCATTGAAACTGCTGATAATCCGAGAACGCCGGCAGTTGCTAAAGAGAGTGCAATTTTTTTCATCATAATTTTCTTGTAAATATGTTTTTAAAAATGTGTGTTTAAACAAAAGATTGTACGAATATACTGATTTTCTTTTAAAAACTGCTTTTTAAAAAACCGTCACGCGGCGTATTCGCTCTTGTGCATTTCCGTTCCGACGGTTTTAAAACATGGCGCCTGCGGAGCTTTGTCGTTTAAAAAAGTTTTTGCGAATTCATAAAACCGGTACACATCATCAAACGTTGTGATATGTCCGACGGAAACGCGAACCGCGCCAAGCGTCTTCCCTCCCATTATCTCGATAAATTCATCAAATGAAACCGGCTTTTCACTTTTAAAACAATCCGCGTTGTCTTCTTCATGGAGATTACATGCCGCTTCATCCGCGCCCGGATTACAAAAGCGACCGGTGCGAATGGAAATATTTGCGTCATTCGCTCGCGCCTGCACGTGCCGGCAGTAAAATGTAGCACCTTCAGCATCGTGGAAATTCATCGTGATCGTACCTCCGCGCATCTCGGTATCATGAGGCCCGTAAAGCTTTACAAGCGGTGCGCCATTATCATGTTTGAGATTTTTTAATTCTTTTAAAAGCCAGCTTGTGAGGCAATTAACGCGTTTTTGGATTGTGTCAATCCCGATCTTTTCAATAAATTTCAACCCGATCTCAATCGCCGGAATAGACAGATAATCAATCGTCCCATCTTCAAAACCCGTTTCATTTTCCGCAATATAATGCTCGGCTCCCTGCACAGATGCAATCGTGATCGAACCACCGGCAAACCACGGACGGCGCAGCTTTTTCAAAGCGGATTTCTTTGCAATCAGACAGCCCAAACCGGTCGGATAACCGAACATTTTATAAAAGGAAATACAGACAAAATCGGGTTTTACTTCGCTTAAATTCAGCGGATTCGTCGGGACAAATGCGGCCGCGTCGAGCAGCACGTCCCACCCATTTTGCTGCGCAGTTTCGATCCATTTCAGATCATGCTTTACACCGGAAAAATTTGACTGTGCGGGGAAAGCGAGCAGCTTATTTTCACCTTCAATTTCCGTCAGGTTTTTTAAAAGCTGCTCTTCATCAAAGCGCAAATTGTGCGCATGGATCGGCGTGTAGGTAAATTCCCCGCCGCAATTCCGCGCAAATTCACGGATGCCATTGACAGAATTGTGGTTATCAAAAGTCAGTAGAAAATGCCCGCCATTTTTAAAAGGATAGGATTCGCCGACGAGCTTTAAAGCGCCGCTTGCATTTGGCGTGAAGATCGCGACGTATTCATCCGGCGATGCATTGAAGTATTGCAGCACGTATTTGCGGGCGCCTTCGGTGAGATTGGTCATTGCGCGCGAACTTGGGTTTGTCGAGTGCGGATTGCCAAACGTGTTGTTTTTTAAAAGCTCAAAATGTTCGGTGATCTGTGATTCTCCGTACACATTTCCGCCGGTAAAATCCAGATATACGTGCCCGCCCGCATCAAGCCTTTTAAAATCTTTTTCGCGCAGCTCATCCAGCGAGCGCGTGGATTCAAAATCCGGATTGCACGTTTTAAAATCTGCGTAACATCGCTCGTAATCGTTTTCAAGAAGTGTATCGGGCTGGTTCATATTCTTTTTAAAAGCTATATTTTAAAAATGTTGGGTTTTATAATACTGCAATATAACGGTTTGGCGTGGATTTTTTAAAATCAATCTTTTTACAGTAGGAATTTCCTTATTTTGCATAATACTTTTAAAACGTCACATATTAAATTATTTTTAAAGAATATGCACGCTGATTTTGACTGGCATGGCGCCGAACTTACGGCAGAAACAAAACTTACAGATAATTACAAAACCACGCAGAATGTTCGCCGTTTTTTTAAAAAACATTGCGGTGAGGATTTTCATTTTTCGCGTGAGTGTATGAATTGGTTGAAAACTCATCCGGGTAAAACACTTGGCGATGCAATTGCGCAGTGGAATTCTCAGCAAAGAACTTTTTAAAGATGCTTAATATTTCTATTCGTTCACTTGCTGAAACTGACGATTTGGAAGAACTCACACGGCTTTTAAACAGGTCGTACAAAGCGCTTGCCGATATGGGGCTGCACTTTGTAGCGT
This sequence comes from Bacteroidota bacterium, assembly GCA_040386315.1. Lineage (GTDB taxonomy): Bacteria > Bacteroidota > Ignavibacteria > Kapaibacteriales > DASPKH01 > DASPKH01. The sequence continues at coordinate 30,897 of JAZKFS010000041.1, read as the reverse complement.
CTCACCAAAATACTGAACGCACCAGGCAAAGAGTGGCTGAAGGCAGATGTTTCGTGGCTTTAAAAGATGGAAAAATCGTTGGCACAATTTGTTATTATTCGCCGCAAAATACGCACGGAACGCCGTGGTATGATTTGCCAAACGTAGCGCATTTCGGTCAGTTTGCCGTGGAGCCGGAGTTGCAAAGATCAGGAATTGGCAATTTACTTTTAAAAGAAGTGGAGAACGAAGCTTTTAAAAACAGCGTTGAAGAATTAGCGCTTGATACCGCAGAAACCGCTTTTCATTTGATCGAATTTTACAAAAAGCGCGGCTACAGGTTTATTGAATTCACGCAGTGGAACGAGGTAAATTACCGCAGCGTGATCATGAGTAAAACTTTGCATGAGCACGTTACTTCTTTTAAAAAGACTGATAATGCGTAATTTACAGGTAATTTGTAAAACTCCTACACTTTAAAAAAAACAATTATGCAAAAAATAACAGACAATCTTTACCAGATCAATCTCGGCCCGGTCAATGTATTTGTCATCGAAGACAATGGACTGACGCTAATAGATTCGGGGCATAAAGGCAGTACAGACAAAATATTCGGTGCAATTCGCAAAGCAGGAAAAAATGTCAACGATATTAAGCAGCTTATTCTCACGCATTCTCACCCGGACCATGCGGGCAGCGCTGCGGAAATTAAAAGGCGTTTAAAAATTCCCGTTCTGGCGCATAAAGCTGATGCTGAATTAATGAAAAAAGGTATTGCCGGGCGGCTTCCGCACAATGTGTCAACGGATATTGCCAACCGGATCATCTTTCACCTTTTTATAAAAAACAGTGAAAACAAAATCGAAGCGCTGGAAGTAGATACAAAGCTGGAGGGCAATGAAGTACTGCCCATTGCAGGCGGCTTGCAGGTGGTCCATACACCGGGCCACAGCGCCGGACATATCGCGCTTTTTTTAAAAAAGCAGGATTTGCTGATAGCAGGCGATATTTGTGCACATATGATGTGGCTTGGGTTTAGCACTGTCTACGAAGACCGCACACTTGGTATAAAAAGTATTTTAAAAGCCGCCGACCTTGGTTTTGAAAGTGCAGTTTTTGGACATGGCAGGCCAATAAAGCACTCCGCTGCAAAAAAAATGCGCGAAAAATTTCAGAACTGCCTTCCATAATTTCAGCAGCCAGCCGTTATCATCTCTATGCAAACTCAGTTTCAATATTTAACAAATCAGGCGAAAGAATTCCGGCAGTTTTATGAAAAGCCCCCGATGCTTTTTAAAGCTGTCAATGAACTCCCGCGCCATGAAATTGAAGTAGTTTTTAAAGAGTTTGCTAATCCTGAAATTCCCTTCCAACCGGTCAGTCTTTTACGTGCAGAAATCGCTCGACAACTGCTCGAAGGCACTGTTATCACGCCCCAAATTGTAGAAGAAATAAAAGAGAAAATCAGGCAGAAAGATAAGATATATTTCTCAAGATTATCGAAGGATTTTTTTAAAAAGCTGCGCAATTATCCGAAGCGCAAACGCGATATGTTCGTGAATTTTAAAAATGTTTGGGCAGTATTTTTCCCGTTCTTTTATACAACAGTTTTAAAAGAAAATGTTCGCGGAAATCTTAAGCAATTATGCGAAAAGCTGCAAAGCGATTTGGCTTTAAAAGACTACAAGTGCACGTGGAACGATTTCACTGAAACGCGGAATTTCCTTTCATGCGAAATCGCTTTTGCACCAGCTTTTAAAAACTCTTCGCACGAACTTTTCCTTCGCATAAATGTAAATCCACAGGCGGGCCGCTGTTTTAAAAACAGTACGAAATTTTTGCAGGATATTGCCAGTTACAACGAAGCTGTTGCAGTTTTAAAAGATGTGAAAAACGATGTCATTCAGCGAAACGAGGAGAGCAAATGTTTCTACAAATTCTCGCCCGGCACACACGCTCAAAAGTGGCGCGATTTTTTTAAAAACGGCATTGCTGCCATTGATTTTGCAGCGGTCGGAGATGTACAGAAATACGATTCGCAGGAAGAATTAAAAGCCGCCGCAGGCACACAAACACGCAATCTCTGGCTTTTTAAAAACGCGAATTTTGGCGACGTTATTTTTGCCAATAATGGCGTAAATACTTGTATCGGGATTGGAATAATTGATGGTGAATATTATTGTGATTCGGCTGCTGAAGATTTCAAGCACAAGCGAAAAGTGCAATGGCTGACGGACAAAAAATATACATATCACGGCGGACATTCTTTTAAAAACCTCTTTCGCCGCGACACCTTCAGTGCGACGAAAATGGGCGGATTTCTGCTTGATGAATATGCGAAGATGTATCCTGAATTAACAGAAGTTTTTAAAAAGCATAATCTGCAATTCCTCGAAGAAGGCACTTTTAAAAACATTGTTTCCGAGCCAAAGGCTGAATTTAAAACTACGCGTGAAAAAGCTGTTTTTAAAAAGTACACTTTTAAAAATGATGAGGACAAACCATTTATCAGCGAAGCAGAATTCCTGCGCCTGACAAAGCTTTTAAAAGCCAAAAAGAATATTATCCTGCAAGGCCCGCCCGGCGTAGGGAAAACGTTCATTGCGCGAAAACTATCCTATGAAATAATGGGTGAAATGCGCGATGCGAATATTGAAATGGTGCAGTTTCACCAGTCGTATAGCTACGAGGATTTTATACAGGGTTTGCGTCCGACAACGAGTGGAGGTTTTGATGTGCGCAATGGTATTTTCCACCAGTTTTGTACGCGAGCTTTACAAAATCTGGAACAGCCGTTTTTCTTCATCATTGATGAAATTAATCGCGGGAATCTGAGCAAGATTTTTGGTGAATTAATGGTGCTTATTGAAACAGATAAGCGCAATGAAAAATTCGCTTTAAAGCTTACGTATTCCGACGAGAAGTTTTTTGTGCCGGAAAATGTACATATTATTGGCACGATGAATACTGCCGACAGGTCGCTTGCGATGATTGATTATGCACTACGGCGAAGGTTTGCATTTGTGCATTTACAGCCACATTTTGATGAAGTTTTTAAAAGCTTTCTTGTGGAAAATGGAGTTTCAAAAAGTTTGGCTGAACATATTGCGATATCAGTTTTAAAAGTGAATTCTGCGATAAAAGATGATATGAATTTAGGTGAAAGTTTCCAGATCGGACACAGCTATTTTACGATTTTTAAAAGCGGCGATGATGAGAATATTTGGTGGCAGAATATCCTGAGTTTTGAGTTAAAACCGCTGCTGGAAGAGCTGTGGTTTGATGATGCTGGGAAAGTTGCTGAAATGATGAAAGTCCTTGTGCAGTAAATCATGCAAATCCCAATTGAAAATATTTATTACCTGCTGTGCTACGCGTGGAATTCTTTGGAAGAAAAAGGCCGGGTTTCTGTTTCGATTGATGATAAAACAACGCTGCTTGATTTATTCGCAAAAGTTTTAATTAATGGAATTAAGCAGCTTTTAAAACGTGGGATTGACAGGAATTACGTTTCAGAAACTGCGGAAATTTCCGGTGTGAAAGGTAAATTGGAATTAGCGCAAACGCTAAAAAGCAATCTGCTTTTGCAGCAAAAAACAATCTGTACATTTGATGAATTTTCTGCGAATATCCTGCCGAATCAAATCCTTGTTTCTACAATTTTACGGCTTTTAAAAACACAAAATCTCGACAATGTTTTAAAACATGAATTACGAAATTTGCAGCGTAGGTTTGTGGAAATTGAACCTATTGAACTTCACCACGCGATTTTTAAAAATGTTAACTTTCACCGTAATAGCCTCATTTACAATTTCCTGATGAATGTCTGCGAAATTATTTATGACAGCACGCTTCCAGCCGAACAAGAAAGCAAATTTACATTTTCGGATTTTACGCGTGATGACGCGAGGATGAACCGGCTCTTTGAAAATTTTGTGCGAAATTTTTATGCGATAGAGCAGAAGGAATTTTCGATTGTAAAACGGGAAAATATTGAGTGGAATTTTAAAAATGTGAGCGAAGAAAGTTTGAAATATCTGCCGCAAATGCAAACGGATATTACGCTGGAAAATGAGGAACAAAAAATCATTATTGATGCGAAATTTTACCGTGAAACAATGACGCTGCATTATGATAAGGAGAAGATAAAATCGGCGAATCTGTACCAGCTTTTCAGCTATCTTTTAAACCAGGAAAGTGATGGTTTTAAAACGGCTTTAAAGACGAAGAGTGCAACGGGAATTTTGCTGTATCCGACGATTGAGGAAGAGTATGATCTGCAGTTTGCCTATCACGAACATAATATTTATATTCGTACGGTAAATCTTAATGCACATTGGCGGGACATTGCCGCTCGCTTACAGAAAATTATTAGTTTTTAAAAAATTAGAATTTTGGCCTTTAAAAAAGGCAAATTATAAAATATAAGTTCCAAAGCCACAAACTATACAACTAATTTCCCTCAATTGGTGTTAGTAGTGTAGATAAATCCCACACAGGTATTTACGGCCTATCATTTTAACGCTTCCTCATGAAAACTTCCATTTTCCGAAATCTGAAAATTGGTTTTGGAATATCTATAATTATCCTCATTGTCAGTTCAATTGCGTCATTTATCAGCATTAATAAGCTGAATGAGAACTCTGAAACGGTTCGCCGTACGGACGATATTCTGCTGGGGCTGGAAAATATCCTGTCGCATGTGAAAGATGCAGAAACCGGGCAGCGCGGATATTTGCTCACGCACGACCCGAGGTTCCTTGAGCCGTACACTAATGCGTATCCGAGAGTGATGGAAAGCTACAGTAGAACGGCCGCATTAATTCAGGATAAAACGGTGCAGCAGGATATGGTGCAGCTGAAGTCCCTGATTGAGAAGAGGTTTGCCATATTGCGTGGCGTTTTAAAAAAGGACTCTGCGGCGAGAGTAAATACCCGGAATCTTCGGGAAATCACCGGCGATGATTTATACGATGGTAAATTCGCGATGGGCGAGATACGGGCGCTTATCTCCAAAATGGAAGACCGCGAGAATTCCCTCCTGGCAACGCGTGCGGGTGAACAGGAAAAGTACGCTGTTTTTACGCCTATTCTCATTGTTGTTGCAGCGCTTATTTCGCTTTTCATTACGATTTTCGCGTATTTCCGTGTGAAGTCAGATTTTGATAAACGAACGGCGTTGCAGGATGAAATTGAGGAACGGGCGGTTCAGACTGCAAAGCGGATTTCTACGATAAAAGCGCTTGCTTCTAATATAGCGGGCGGCGATTACAGTGCGCGTGTAAGCGATGATGAGAAAGATGATTTGGGGAATCTCGCCGGATACCTGAACGGAATGGCGGACTCGCTTGAAACGGCTTTTGTTGCTTTAAAAAAGCGCGAGTGGCTTCAGGGCGGAATTGCCAATATCAATGAAGTGCTGCTCGGCGAAAAAAATATTGGTGAATTGACACGCGATATTTTGAGCACGCTGGCGAATTATACTTCTGCTCAGCTCGGCGCCTTTTATATTTCAGATAAAAATAATAAGCTTTTAAAACTGTGCAGCGCATTTGCTACAAGCCCGGAAAATCATCCCAATGAAATTCCCTTTGGCGAAAATCTCATCGGACAAACAGCGCAATCACAGAAAGCGGTGTTTTTAGAAAATGTGCCGCAAAATTATATTACGGTCAGCTCGGCGCTTGGTGCGGCTGTTCCTGCGTCGGTTGCGATTGTGCCGATTATTCTTAATGGGCGCACGATTGGCGTTGTGGAGCTTGCGTCGCTTTCGGTTTTCGAAGAATTTGAAAAAGAGCTCTTTGCGCTGATAAATATTCCTGTTGGCATCGCGCTCATCACGGTTCAAACTCGCACGCAGGTTGAAAAACTACTTGGCGAAACGCAGGAGCAAAGCCGCGAATTGCAGCAGCAGCAAATTGAAATGGAAGCTACAAATGCCGAGCTTGAAATGCAAACGCAAAAGCTACAGGCGTCTGAAGAAGAACTGAAAGTGCAGCAGGAAGAACTGATACAGACGAACCAAGAAATCGAGGAAAAAGCGCAGCTGCTGGAAGAGCAATATCAGCTGATTAATGAGAAAAATTCGGAGCTGGAAGAAGTGAGCCGCGAGAATGAACGCAAGGCGCAGGAACTAGTTTTGTCGAATAAATACAAGTCTGAATTCCTTGCAAATATGTCGCATGAATTGCGTACGCCGTTGAATTCTATTCTTCTGCTTTCACAACTTTTATCGAAAAACAGCGCGAAGAATTTAGATGCCGAGCAGGTTGAATTTGCGTCCGTGATAAACATGTCGGGCAAAGGTTTGCTTGAGCTTATCAACGAGATTTTAGACCTTTCAAAAATCGAATCGGGCAAGATGACGATTGATTTTGAAGATGTTCTTTTAAAAGATGTTGTGTATTCAATCCAGTCCATTTTTGACCCGATTGCGTCGAGCAAACTTTTAAAACTTGATGTAGAAGTTGACGCTAAATTGCCGGAAGAAATCAGGACGGATAAGATGCGTATCGAGCAGGTTTTAAAAAACTTTTTGTCGAACGCTTTTAAATTCACGGAAGAAGGTAGGGTCGCTTTAAAAATCTCTTCTGCACCTGCTGACACTGAGTATTCTGATTCGTTTTTAAAAGGAAAAGATGTCATCGCGTTTGCTGTGAAAGACAGCGGAATTGGCATTCCAAAAGACAAACAGCAACTCGTTTTTGAAGCATTCCAGCAGGCGGACGGCTCGACGAAACGCAAGTTTGGCGGAACGGGACTTGGACTTTCCATTAGTCGTGAAATCGCGAAAATGCTTGGCGGCGAAGTACAGCTCGATAGCGAGGAAGGCGAAGGCAGCACGTTTACGCTGTACGTTCCAGTGAATAGCGAAGCTCTTCTTGCGGAAAAAGCGGCAGCTGAGGAAATTGCAAATGAGCAGTTTATCAACGTGGATTCTTTAAAAAATGATGAAGCGCACACGGACTTTACGGTTCATACAATTCCATCGGAAATTCCCGATGACCGCGCGGATATTACTGCGAAAGACAAAGTGATTTTGATTGTCGAAGACGACACGAATTTTGCAAAAGCGCTGCTTAAATTTACAAAGGAACGCGGCTATAAAGGTGTGGTTGCGGTGCGCGGAGATTTGGGTGTGGAGTTCGCTTTAAAATTCCGCCCGGTTGCGATTTTGCTTGATATTCAGTTGCCCGTGATGGACGGCTGGACGGTGATGGACAATTTAAAACAGAATCCTGCTACGCGGCATATTCCCGTGCACATCATGTCGTCCATGGAAATGAAAAAGGAAAGTTTGCTGAAGGGCGCGGTGAATTTCATCAGCAAACCGATGCTTTCCACGCAGATTGACGATGTTTTTCAAAGCCTGGAAAGTATGATTGATAAGCACGACAGGCATGTGCTGATTGTGGAAGATAACTCGCTTCATGCGGACGAATTAACGCAGCATCTTATGGAAGCGAACGTTACAACGTGCCTTGCAAGAAACTCTGACGATGCGCTGAAGTTTTTAAAAGCAGATGCGACAGAGTGCGTGATTTTCGACATTAGTGCGGAAGAAAAAACGATACTGGAAATCATTGAAAAAATCAAAGAAGACCCCCTGTATGAAACGCTTCCAATCATTGTGTATACGGAAAAACCTGTTTCAAAACAGGAAGAAATGCGCATTAAAAAACACGCAAGCGCTATCATTGTAAAAACTGCGACGTCGTACAAACGCCTGCTCAGCGAAGTGGATTTATTCCTGCATAAAGTCGAGGAGGTTCCCGGCGAAAAGCAAAAGAAAAAGCTCTATATCGGCGATAAAGCGCTGCAAGGGAAAACCGTTTTAATTGTGGACGACGATGCGCGAAACCTCTTCTCGCTGACAAAAGCGCTGGAGCAACAGCAGATGGTTATTCAGCAGGCAAGCGACGGCAAAGAAGCGCTGGAGCTTTTAAAAACATCGGTGCCCGACGTGATTTTGCTCGACATTATGATGCCGGAAATGGACGGCTATGAAGTATTGAAATTTATACGTAATGACATGAATTTAAAAAATCTTCCCGTCATCGCGCTGACAGCTAAAACGATGAATAGCGAGCGTGATAAATGTATTCAGGCAGGTGCGTCGGATTATATCAGCAAGCCGGTTGATTTTGATAAATTGCTTTCGCTGCTGCGTGTTTGGTTGTATAAATAGAGAGTTTTAAAAACAACCTTTATCTGTTTCACATTGCCATACTTTTGAAAAAGTGAATGACATAAAAAAGATTTAATCACCACATTTCATTTTAAAAATCTCAATTTTCAGTTTCAGGAAAACAATGACAAAATCAATTTTAATCGTTGATGACGACGTTCGGAATATCTTCGCACTTTCGGCGGTTTTGCGTTCGGAAGGATTTACGTGTGTATCGGCAATGGATGGCTTGCAGGTGATGCGCGTGCTTGCGGATAATAGCACAATCGGCCTGATTCTCATGGACATCATGATGCCCGTGATGGATGGTTATGAAACCATCGCGGCTTTAAAAAAGCATACAATGTACTCCCATATTCCGGTGATTGCCGTGACAGCCAAAGCGATGAAAGGCGATAAGGAAAAATGTCTTGAGGCGGGTGCAATCGCGTATCTTTCAAAACCGGTGGACACTGATGAACTTTTCAAACTCATCAATGAATATACGGTGCAATGGAAATAACGGAACCGGATTTCGAGATGCTTTTGCAGGATATTTTGCAGACGTATGGCTATGATTTTAAAAACTATTCGCGGGCGTCTTTAAAACGACGAATCAATCGGACGATAGCGATGGAGCGTATTCCGAGCTTTGCCGAGCTGAGGTACAAAACGCTGCGTGATGCGGACTTTTTCGCGTATTTCCTGGAAGAGCTGACGGTGAATGTGAGCGAGATGTTCCGCGATCCGTACTTTTATAAATCGCTGCGCACGCATGTGCTGCCGGTGCTGGCGACGCATCCGCACATACGCATCTGGCACGCGGGCTGCTCCACCGGCGAGGAAGTTTTTTCGATGGCGATAATGCTACAGGAAGAGGGTTTGCTCGACCGGAGTATTCAGTATGCAACGGATATTAATCAGGATGTTTTGGAAAAAGCGCGCTCGGGGATTTTTGAGCTGAGTACGATGAAGGCGTATTCGGAGAATTACAATCTGAGTGGCGGCAAAGCCAATTTTTCTGATTACTACACAGCGCGATATGACAAAGTAGTTTTTAATAAAGAATTAAGCAAAAAAGCGGTTTTTTCCATTCACAATCTTGTCTCGGATGAATCCTTCAATGAGTTCCACCTTATCCTCTGCCGCAACGTTCTGATTTATTTCGACAAAGACCTGCAAAAACGTGTTTTTAAACTTTTTACCGATAGTCTGAACCCTTTGGGATTTTTGGCGTTAGGTTCTAAAGAATCGCTGATATTTTCGGAGCAAAAAGACCAGTTCAAACCGGTTGATAAAAAAGAAAAAATATGGATGAAGACGAGCTGATATCTACTTCCACCAAAAGGCCCGTTTTTAAAAAGGGCAGGAAAAAGTATGAGCTTGTCGTCATCGGCGGTTCGGCGGGTTCGATTGATGCGGTTTTAAAAATTTTAAAAAACCTGCGCGCGGATTTCGCCATTCCCATCATCATCGTCCTCCACCGCAAGGCATCACACGAAGAATTTTTCGTCTCAATTTTTCAAAAGAAAACGGCGCTTAAAGTAAAGGAAGCTGAAGGGCACGAAACAATTTTACCGGGTTTCATTTACGTTGTTCCATCCGACTATCACCTGCTCATCGAGGACGACAAAACGCTCACGCTCGACGTTTCCGAAAAAGTAAATTACAGCCGCCCCAGCATAGACATCACACTCGAATGCGCAGCCGATGTTTTTAAAGAACGGCTCATCGGCGTCATCCTCACTGGCGCAAATGCCGACGGCGCAAAAGGCCTCGCGCGCATCAAATCACAATCGGGTTTCGCCATCGTACAAAATCCCGCAACCGCCGAAGTTGACACCATGCCGAAGGAAGCAATTAAGTCCACAGCTGTTGACCACATCCTTGAGTTGGAAGATATTGCGCGGTTTTTAAATGGTATTGATGCGCGGTAGTTTTTGAAGTTTTAAATTTTGAGTTTTTAGTTTCGGGAATACTTTTAAAAATGTCATTCTGAGCGTAGCGAAGAATCTACGTCAGCAGGTCACGTTAGGACATTCCAACGTAGATTCTTCGCGCTGCTCAGAATGACAGACTAATATTCTCGCCTAAACTTAAAAACTGTCATTCCCCTGAAAAGGGGAATCAACGATAGAAGAAGTTGGAAAATAGTGCTGTAAATCTTTTAAAAGTGCCGTTTTTAAAACAAATATTGTAACCTGGCGCGTCCAACTGTAGTTGATTCCCCTTTTCAGGGGAATGACAGATTTGCTGAATACGTCAAAAAAGAGAACTTAACAGCCCTGCCTTTTCAGGGGAATGACAGCGTATGTGAATGCGTAGAAAAAGTTTTTAAAACTTCCTCAGTTCACCGCAAACTTCTCCAAATATTCCGCCTTAAAAATCCCATCGGCTACGAGCTTTTCGGCAATGATTTTAAAACGCTGGAAATCCTCATGCGAAATGCTCACGTGCTTTTTGCCGGTGCGCAGATAGTATGCGAGCGCTTTCATCTGGAAGGCGTAGCGCACTTCGGGGCTGGCTCCTCCGGAGTAATGCTTTGAGGCGGCACATTCGGCGCGGCACCACTCGCGGTCGGCGGTATGCGCCATGACCTGATATTCCAGCGGGGCGATTGTTTTTAAAAAGCTGTCGAGAGCCGTCATGTCACACCTCGGTTTTAAAAAGTTTTAAAAGTGGTTTTTGTAAATATAGGAAAGTTTTTAAAAGAAATATTCAGTTATTTCGCGTTATATTTGGTAGAATTCTAACAACAGGAAAACTATGGAAAACACACTTTTAAAAAGAATAACAATCAACGCAGAAATTTGTCACGGAAAGCCAACAATTCGCGGCCTGCGCTATCCCGTTGAAAACATGCTTGAGCTGATGGCTTCCGGGATGGAAATGGATGAGCTTTTAAAAGATTATCCTGATTTGGAAAAGGAGGATTTTCTGGCATGTATTGAATATGCTGCAAAGCTTACACAAATTAAAAGCATCTACAGGATTGCTTCATGAAGTATATCGTTGATGCGCAACTGCCAAAATCGCTTTCAGATTTCATTCGGGCGCAAGGCTTTGATTGCATTCACACATTTGAATTGCCAGAAAAAAATGCAACGAGCGATGGCTTTATAGCAAGATTTGCTAAAGAAGAAATGCGCGTTGTCATTACAAAAGATGCAGATTTCCTTGAATCGTACATTGTTCGTGGTGAGCCGGCAAAGTTACTTTTAGTGAAAACAGGAAATACGAAAAACAGTGAGTTACTTGCAATTTTTGCCAAGAATTTAGAACATATTTCAACAATTTTTAAAGAGCATTCTTTAATTGAACTCACCCGTGAAGAAATTGTCGTTCATGCATAAAGAATAAACTTATAAAGAATTTAAAGCAATGGAAATAAATTTTTGGGATGGCTTCTTTCGTACAATTGATTGTGAATTTAAAGATATAAAAGAACTTCCCGGTGCCTCAGGGATAAAACACAAAATACTTTATTTAGGCATAGACCATAATAAAAAAAGAATTGTAGTTGCTCAGGAAGAACAAGATGCAAGAATTCTTGCAATGGTACAAGCTGATGTTCAGGCAAAAATCAAAGATTATAATATTTTAATGATTAGACCAATCCCAATTAATTTAGTGAATGCTTTTCACCATCTTTCATTAATATTTGGTTCTTATGAAGTTACACAAACTCAGCTAGAAACTCTTTCAAAAAAGCCACATAATGAATTATTGCTTGAACAGAATAAGCCGCAGTGGGAACATTTCTTAGATGTTTTGAATCCGCAGATTGCCACCATTCAAAAGACTAAATATAATCTTGTGCTAATCTTCCAAGAACTAATTCAACAATTATCACATATAAAACTTTTTGCCAAGTCAAGCGAAACAAAAGAATTCTCGCTAAACTTTGAAGAAATATTAAAATATAATCCAGTTGTATATGATGCAGCACTTGGGATTTGCCCAATTCCACTCTATAACTTCTCAATTGAGGAAACTGATGCGTTTATTAGTAAAAGGGATTTAGAATTTAATAAAGATGTTCTTCAACGCCATTCTATAAATCAATTCTTTTTTCCACCAATTGATTCATTGGCTTTAGGCCTAATAGAAACGGGAAATTATAAAGAGAAAGATTTAATGAATACTATAAGGCAAGTGCCAGAACTTGGTCATCCATTTGGTAAAAATGAGCTTGTTGATTTTAAAAATTTAAATGAAATTGTTGATGGATTAAAAGAAAAAGGTTTAGTCGCTGAAGGAGAAATTAATTTAACAATTACTGAGCCTGGAAAAGAACAAAGATTGCAAGTTAAGTTTAGTCCAAGAGAAAGCATTTTTAAAAGATTATCAAATATCTTTGAATTTAAAGTAGAAATAAACCTTAAAGACTTATTTAGCAAATAAAGAACACTTCCCGGAACATATTCCCACCTCAAAAGCATTTTTAAAAAGAAGTAAATAACATTATCGCACATTCTTTTTAAAAGCAAACTATCATGAGTGCATTAGCTAAAGCGAGCCGCCCGCTGACGGATGAGGCGTCGCTGGACGTGCTGCTGGATGAGATTGGTTCGTCGCGGTTTGTGCTGCTGGGCGAGGCGTCGCACGGCACCTCCGAGTACTACACCTGGCGCGCAAAACTTTCCAAACGGCTTATCGAGGAACATGGATTTTCGTTTGTGGCAGTCGAGGGCGACTGGCCGGACTGCTACGCCGTCAATCGTTACGTAAAGGGTTACCGCGACTCCGGTGGGAGCGCGCGCGAGGTGCTTCACGCCTTCGACCGCTGGCCAACGTGGATGTGGGCGAATTACGAAGTAGAGGCCTTTGCCGAGTGGATGCGCCGCCATAATGACGCTGCGCCCGAGGGCAAAAAAGCGGGATTCTACGGGCTGGACGTGTACAGTTTGTGGGAATCTATGGAGTCCATTATCCGGTTTTTTGAAAAGACTGACGGCGAAGCCGCAAAAGCTGCGAGGCGTGCCTACCAGTGCTTTGCGCCGTACAACCGCGACGAACACGCATACGCCCGCGCCACACGTTTTGCGCCGAGCGACTGCGAAGACGAAGTGGTCGAAATGCTGCGCGCCATCCGCGAAAAAATCCGTGAATATCCCGAAGACGACGAAGCCGCCTTCAGCGCCGAGCAGAACGCGATTGTTTCGCGCAACGCCGAGCGCTACTACCGTGCCATGATGAGCGGCAGCGCCGACTCGTGGAATATCCGCGACCTGCACATGGTCGAAACGCTCAACCGCCTCATAGAGCTTCACGGGCGCGACGCGAAGGCGATAATCTGGGAGCACAACACGCACATCGGCGACGCACGCGCGACCAGCATGGCGCGCTCCGGCATGGTAAACGTCGGGCAGGTTGTTCGTCAGCAGCACGAGAAGGACGGCGTGTATATCGTCGGGTTTGGTTCTTTTAAAGGCAGCGTTATCGCCTCCGAAGAATGGGGTGAGCCAATGCAGAAAATGCCCTTGCCGGAAGGCCGCGCGGGCTCGTGGGAAGCCATGCTTCACGGCATCGAGCCGAAGGACAAAATCGTGCTTTTAAAAGATTTGAAAAACGAGCTGAAGTCGTCTATCGGCCACCGCGCAGTCGGGGTTGTGTACGAGCCGGGCATGGAGCAGTATGGCAATTACGTTCCGTCGGTGATGCCCGAGCGCTATGATGCGTTTATCCATATTGACGAAACGCATGCGCTGCATCCGATGCACATTGCGCCGGAGCATCATAAGATTCCTGAGACGTATCCGTTTGGAATGTAGAGGGTTTTTAAAAGTATTTTCCCACTTCATACTGAGCTTGTCGAAGTATGAAGATGTCAAAAGTTCGCGTCGGTTTTTAAAGGAGTTGTTGAAATTATAAAACCTGTAGGAAATTTCGTGCTTCGACTATGCTCAGCATGAAATTTTTTGGTTATTTTTAAAAACAATATACGTAATGTCATTCTGAGCAGAGCGAAGAATCTACGTCAGAAGTTCGCGTTTGGTCATTCCAGCGTAGATTCTTCGCTACACTCAGAATGACATTTAAAAAAAAGAAAGCAATATTAATGTGGCAAAATTGATTCGACGCACAAAACCAATATATCCCAACCCGATTACATTCGAGTATGACGTCGTTACGCGTAATGGCAAGCAAATCTGTCGTGCACGGGCCGCAACGGTGGAAGCGCTTTTAAAAAAGCATGGCAAGCAAAATACAATTCGGCTGATTTCCCAAAATGTCGTTGAAGTTACTGACCCGCTTCTCATCCAGAAGCTTCAGAAAGTGTATCACAGCGATTTGCAGCGGAGCATCACGCGGGAAAATAAGTGCGTTTCCTGTGGTGAGAATGACTTGGGTTTGCTGACGGTGCATCATGTTGTGCCGCAGCAATTTGTTCACCGGCTGCCAAAGTTGTATTATGGCAATTTGTATCATGACAAATTGTGCCTGTGCGTGAATTGCCATACGGGCTATGAGCTAATTGCAACCGATGTAAAAAAGTCGCTCGCTGATACATTTCAGCGAATGCTGGTGAATAAGCAATACGGCGAATTTATCCGGTGGTGGCGAAGTCATTTTGTTGAAACCGTAAAGCCGAAGTTTTTGCCGGATGATTTTAAAATAGATACGAGCTTTGGGAAACAGGTGAAGAACAGAAGGTTTTAAAAATAATACGTGTAAAAAGTTTTAAAATGATAGATAAAGTTCAGGAAAAAGATTACCCGGAAATCGTCAAAGTGTGGGAAGCATCCGTTCGCGCCACGCACCATTTTGTGATTGAAGAGGACATCCGTTTTTACAAAGACCTCATCAGCTATAAATATTTAAAAGCCGCGAATCTACTGTGCATCCGCGATAATGAA
The DNA here is from genome assembly GCA_040386315.1 of Bacteroidota bacterium. Lineage (GTDB taxonomy): Bacteria > Bacteroidota > Ignavibacteria > Kapaibacteriales > DASPKH01 > DASPKH01. Next base: position 15,891 of record JAZKFS010000041.1, on the reverse strand, counting down.
AATGGTCGAATTCAGGGTTTCCTCGGCGTGCATGAAGATTATGTTGACATGCTTTTTATTCACCCCGATTATTTTGGCAAAGGCATCGGCACAAAGCTTTTAAAACACGCGCTCGAAGACCTTGGCGCAACGAAAGTAAGTGTGAATGAGCAAAATGAAAAAGCGATAGAGTTTTATAAAAGGTTCGGTTTTAAAACCATTCGCCGTGATGAGCGCGACGGAATGGATATGCCGTACCCGATTTTGCACCTGGAGCTATCATGACAAACCCGCTTCCCGCTTCGTGGGATATTTCGCCGCAAGACGCCATCGAGCTTCAGAAAAAACTGCGTGAGCAAATTGTTTTAAAACCGCTCGAATCGCCAATCCGCACGATTGCCGGAGGCGACATTTCTTTTAATCTCTACTCGAATACGGTGTATGCGGGATTTATCATTTTAAAATATCCTGAAATGACGCCAGTTGCACGTTGTGTGATTACAACGGAAGTTTCATTTCCCTACGTGCCGGGTTTGCTCTCCTTCCGTGAAAGCCCGGCGCTTTTAAAAGCTTGGGAGCTAATTCCCAATGACAAAAAACCGGATTTGCTTGTGCTCGATGGCCAGGGAATTGCGCACCCGCGGCGCTTTGGCATTGCGTGCCACATGAGTTTGCTCACGGGCGTTCCTGCGCTGGGCTGCGCGAAAAATATCCTGACGGGGAAATTTGAAACGCCCGCTGTAGAAAAAGGAAGCACAAGTGATATTCTCGATAAGGGCGAAAAAATCGGGACAGTTCTTCGTACAAAAAATAAGGTGAATCCCGTTTTTGTTTCGCCGGGAAATCGTATTACACATGAAGAAGCAGTGGAGATAGTTTTAAAAAGTACGGGGAAATATCGCATTCCCGAGCCGACGCGGTTGATTCATAACGAAGTGAATAAATTTCGGCGCGGCGAGATCGAAGGCGGTTATTTTGAGTTTTAAAAATCTTTTTAAAAGAATATTTTTAAAAGATTTACGCGAAATTTCTTAATTTTAAACCCTACCACTATTTCTTTTAAAAACTTCACCGCTTTTTAAAAATTATGTCATTCGGCACCACACATCGCGAAAGTCTTACGCTCGACGGGCTCACGCATGAGGAGTTTATCGCCGCATCAATTACTGTTGGGGAATCGCTCGGCTGGATAGTTCAGTCTTTAAAAGAGGATTCGCTTGAGCTCACCACACCCGAACGCACCGACGGCAGCTACGAACTCATCACAATTACCATTGACGGCAAAAACGCCGAAATAAAAAGCGAACCCGACGGCCCCGGCTTTGGAACAACCTCGCCGAATAAGCAAAATGTTGATGATTTTATCAATGCGCTCAATCCTGCAATTAAAAATCTGACTCCGGAAATAGTTGATGCAAAACTTGAGGAATATGACGAAGATTTTGAATTTAAAGAAGATGCAGAAATTGCAGAATCGGACGTGCCGGAAATTGTAGAAGATGAGTCAAAATGGTGGTCGGTCTTTGTGCCGTCGAAAGATTTTTTCATCACGCCGATTCTCGTTAATCTCAATATCGCCGTTTTTCTTCTCATGGCGATTTCCGGCGTCGGCATTTTTGAACCTGAGATTTCCGGCCTTTTAAAATGGGGCGCAAACTTCCGCCCTTCCACGCTGGACGGCGAATGGTGGCGGCTTTTTACGTCGTGCTTTGTGCATATCGGCATTTTCCATCTGGCGATGAACCTGATTGCGCTGGTGTATATCGGCGCGCTGCTGGAGCCGGTGATTGGCCGCACGAAATTCCTGTTTGCATATTTGCTCACGGGAATTGCCGCGAGCGCTGCGAGTTTGTCGTGGCACAGCTACACGGTTTCGGCAGGCGCTTCGGGCGCGATTTTCGGGATGTTTGGCGTGTACCTTGCGCTCATTACTACAAATCTTTTTGATGCGGAAACGCGGAAAGCGCTTTTAAAAGCAATCGGAATTTACGTTGTGATAAATCTCGTCTATGGCATGAAAGAAGGCGTGGACGCCGCGGCGCATATCGGCGGGCTGCTGTCGGGAATGGTCATCGGATATTCGTATTACGTCGGCCTGCGCGACACCGTTTGGGATTCCAAAGATACGTTTGGCATGGCGGGTTCGGCGTTCGTTTCGGTCGGCTACACGGTTTTTATTCTGATGACAACACCAAATGACGCCGCGATGTACGACAAAACAATGGAGCAGTTTTTTAAAAACCAGACAAAAGCGCTACAGCTTTACAGCCTGCCGGAATCATCGTCAGCGGACGATTATCTCCGCGAAATCCGAACCACCGGGCTTCCGCTCTGGAAGGAAAATGCATCGCTTTTAAAAACCGTCGAAGGCCTTGATGTGGCGCCGCACCTACTGGAACGCAACAAAACGCTCGCCGCATATTCGCAGCTTCGCGTTTCGACGTACGAACTTCTTGAAAAAATGTATGCTGAAAATACGAACGCATACGACAGCACGCTCAAGGCGGATTACGAAAAAATTGATTCGGTTTTAAAAATCATAAATGGTGAATAATTTCTTTTAAAAACATGGCAACAGCATCAGAAATCCTCGCAGAGCTCAAAAATCTCGGCACCGAGCAAACCCGCAAAACTTTTAAAAATCACGGCGGCCCCGACAAAATGTTCGGCGTGAAAGTCGGCGATTTAAAAGTAATTCAGAAACGAATTAAAAAAAATCACGCACTCGCGCTTGAGCTTTTTAAAACGGGAAATTCCGACGCAATGTACCTCGCCGCACTCATTTCAGAACCAAAAAAAATGAGCCGCGACGAATTACAAAGTTGGGCTGAAAACGCGAGCTGGCACATGATTAGCGAATATTCTGTTGCATGGGCGGCAGCAGAAAGCAACTTCGGCTGGGAGCTGGCCAACGAGTGGATAAATTCGCCCGAAGAAAGGCTCGCCACCGCCGGCTGGAACACGCTTTCCGGCATCGTCGCTTTACGCGACGATAACGAACTTGATATTGATGCTTTAAATACTCTTTTAAAACGCGTAGAAGCGGAAATCCATTTTGCCCAAAACCGCGTTCGCTACACGATGAATGGCTTCGTGATTTCCGTTGGAACGTACGTTGAGCCGCTGCGCGAAATTGCAATTGACACAGCTGAAAAAATCGGTATAGTCAGCGTGAATATGGGAAATACCGCGTGCAAAGTTCCTCTCGCAAGCGACTATATTTTAAAAAGTGACGGTAAGCCGGTGAAAAAGAAGAAAACTGTGATGTGTTAGAGTATTCTAAAAACAAATTTTTTAAATGAAATTTATGAATTCACCACTCTATCTGCTCGCCGCCATCGGGTTTCCCGCACTCACGCTTATCTGCATTTCCGCAGTTCTCTTCGCGCTGCGATATGCTTTACAGCGAACAGATTTCGCGCCACAAAAGCAAAACAGGATTTTTTACGGAACAGCATTCGTGCTTGGTGGCTGGATTACATTAGTCTTGATTTTGGCAGCGAATGGCACATTTTCAGACTTCACATCGCGTCCGCCAAAGATGATGCTCTTCCTGCCAATTCCGCTCATCGCGCTCATTATCATCAGCCGGACACGCGCTTTAAAAGAAATTCTACAGCACATTCCGCCGAAGTGGACGATTGCCATTCAGGCATTTCGCCTTCCCGTAGAAATTTTCCTCTGGGCGCTTTTTATTGAAAATCTCATTCCCGTGCAGATGTCATTTGAAGGCAGAAATTTCGATGTGCTTATTGGCATTTCAGCTCCCATTATCGCATATTTGTACTCGCGCAAAAACCTTTCGCGCACATTTGCCATCGCGTGGAATTTCTTCGGGCTGTCACTACTGCTGAACATCGTCGTAATTTCCATGCTTTCCACGCCAATCCCGCTCCGCATTTTCATGAATGAGCCTGCAAATACAATCGTAACGCAATTCCCGTTTGTGCTGCTGCCGATGGTGCTTGTGCCACTTGCATACTTCATGCACGTTTTCTCGCTACGACAGCTTTTCGCGCTTCGCCGTGCGGAAAATACCGTTGCGCTGGATTTTAAAAGCTGAATATTTTTTAAAGCAATATTTACTCTTCCCCGCAGTTTTTAAAAAAGCTCCGGAGATTTTCTTTTTTAAACGTCAAATTGCTTTGCGGCACGTTCGTCATAGCGCCTGAATGCACCACTTTTAAAAAGAAAAAACATGACTCCCAAAGACAAAAAGCTCATCGGCGCGTGGCTCATCATCGGCGTCGCAATGGTTTTCGTACAGGTGCTCATAGGCGGCATCACGCGGCTTACCGGCTCTGGCCTCTCCATCACGCGCTGGGAAGTTGTTACCGGCACAATCCCGCCGCTGAACGAAACCGCGTGGCAAACCGAATTCACGCACTACCAGCAGTCGCCGCAGTTTAAAAAGATCAATCACCAGATGACGCTGCCGGAATTCAAACAAATCTACTTCTGGGAATATTTTCACCGGCTCTGGGCGCGAACGCTTGGTTTCGTCTTCCTTTTTCCGTTCGTATATTTCGTTTTTAAAAAGAAGATTCGCGGTGCGCTTTTAAAAAAGGCGGTTATTGCATTTCTCCTCGGCGGTTTGGTTGGAATTTTTGGCTGGATCATGGTTGCAAGCGGCCTGAGCGACAGGCCGATGGTCAGCCCGTACAAACTTGCAATTCACCTTTCGCTTGCCATAATCACACTTGGATATTTGCTTTGGGTGGCGCTAGACTTATTGGTTTTTAAAGAAAAAAACGTTGACGCTTCTTTAAAAAAATCAACGCTCTGGCTCACAATCCTCGTAAGTTTTCAAATTGTCCTCGGCGCAATCGTCTCCGGAATGCGCGCCGCATTTTTCTTCCCGACATGGCCCGACATGAATGGAACGTTCATTCCCGACATCCTTTTAAAAACCGAACTTTGGTCGTGGAATGCATTTATTCATTTTGAAAAATTTGGCCTCGCACCTGCGCTTTTCCAGTTTTTGCATCGCAATACAGCGTACATTATTACTATCTGGATAGCAGTTCTGATTTTTAAAACTTTTAAAAATTATCCGGCTTTTAAAAACCTTTTTCTCGTTCTCGGCGGCCTTATTCTTATACAAGTGTTGCTTGGAATTTTCACGCTTATTGGCTCGATTGGCGTAATTCCCGTTGCGCTTGGTGTGGCGCATCAGGGCGTTGGCATTCTCACGCTCATGTGGCTTTTGGTGCTCAATTATAAGTTTTCTGAAGAGAAAAGTATTTTAAAAACTGCACCGGATGTTGTTTTTCAAAAGGAAAAAGTTTTGACGGCGGAGAATTTTTAAAACGTGGATAATTGCGTACATTGCCGAAGTTTTTAAAACAATTTTAAAAGGTGCGGCAATGAGCGATTTCGTTACTCTGGCGAGATTTTCAAATCCAGTCGAAGCAAATATTGCCAAAGGGAAACTGGAGGATGCGGAAATCCCGGTTTTTCTGCAAGATGAAATGACTGTTGGTATGCAATGGTCGCTTTCGAATGCAGTTGGTGGTATAAAAATGCAGGTATTGCAGGAAGATTACGAGCAGGCGGTTGAGCTTTTAAAAGACGATGAAAATATTGATTTTTCAGAAAATACAGTAGAGCTGCAAACTGCCAAAGGCAAATACGTCTGCCCGCTATGCAATTCGACAAATACGTGGAAGGACAAAATTAGCACAAGAGCATTCTGGCTTTCGTGGCTGCTGCTCGGCTTTCCGCTCCCATTTATGAAGCGCGAATATCAGTGCTTTGACTGCGGGGCGAAGTGGAAAAAGTAAAGGCGAAACATTTCTGCTCCGCCTTTTTTAAAAGACTTTTAAGATAGATTCCCGCCTGCGCAGGCGGGAATGACAATTCACCAACCTACTTCTCCGCAGGAATAAAGTCCAGCGAAATCGAATTCACGCAGTGACGCGTATTCTTTGCCGTAAACCTCTCGCCTTCAAACACGTGGCCTAAGTGCGCATCGCAGTTCGCGCAGACGATCTCTGTGCGGCTTCCGTCGGCATCGGGCAGATGCTTTACGGCTCCTTTTATCTCATCGTCAAAGCTTGGCCAGCCGCAGTGCGAATCGAATTTTGTGTCGGACTCATAGAGCGGCGCCCGGCAGCGCTTGCACACATATGTGCCTTTGTCTTTGTTGTAGAGAAATTTCCCCGTGCCCGGATATTCCGTGCCCTTATTGACGATGACGCGTTCTTCTTCCGGCGTGAGTTTTGTATAATTTGACGTGTCCTGCATAGTTTTTGCTCCCGAATTTTGTGCCGTCTGCGCTACCATTTTTTCCTGCGAACATCCCGCAAAAAACAGCGCATAAACAGCGATTACTGACAGAAATGTGTTCATGTATTTTTAAAATGTTTTACAAGTTTTTAAAGCCGGATGCCATTCGACGTTGTAAAAATCACCGGCGCGCCGTCGGTCACCATAATTGTGTGTTCGTGCTGCGCCACAAAACTTCCGTCTTTCGCCATCATCGTCCAGCCGTCTTTTTGCTCATAGACGTACTGTGATTTTGTGGAAATAAACGTTTCGACGGCGACCACCATATTCTTTTTAAAACGCGCATTGCTATGCTTATCGTAATAGCTTGGAATTTCATGCGGAGCTTCATGCAGCGCGCGCCCGATACCGTGTCCGACAAGATTTTTTAAAACTTTAAAACCATTGTGGCGCGCTTCCATTTCGACAATCCGCCCGAATTCAGAGATTTTTTTGCCGGTTTTAATTTGATTAATCGCCTTCATCAGCGCGCGTTTTGACGTTTCCACAAGCGGGTTCAAGTTTTGAATATCAGCGCCTAAAATAAACGAGCCTCCGTTATCCGAAAAATATCCGTCGAGTTCAGCCGAAACATCAATATTCACCAGATCGCCTTCTTTTAAAACCACTTTTTCCGACGGAATCCCGTGCGCGGCAACAGCATTCACGCCGATGCACGTGTAGCCGGGGAAATTATACATCACCTTCGGGGCTGAGCGAGCGCCTTCCTTTTTTAAAAGCTCGTTGCCGTAATTATCGAGTTCGAGTGTCGTCATGCCAGGCTGCGCGTAGGCCGTCATACTTTTTAAAACCGAGCCGACGATTTGCCCGATGCGTTTCATCGCGGCGAGTTCTTCTTTTGTTTGGATTGACATTTTTAAAACTATTTTTTCAACTTATCTTTATATTTTGCCTGGAATTTCTCCACTTTCGGGCGAACAACGAATGAGCAGTAGCCCTGATTCGGGTTTTCTTTGTAGTAATTTTGATGATATTTTTCAGCAGAATAAAACTTTTCAAACGGCACGATTTCAGTTACAATCGGGTCTTTAAAAGTCCCGGCCTGCGTGAGTTGCGCTTTATACTTTTCAGCAAGTTCTTTTTGCTTGTCATCGTGAAAGAAAATTGCTGAACGATACTGCGTACCAACATCGTTGCCCTGGCGATTTAAAGTCGTCGGGTCGTGTGTTTCCCAGAAAACTTTTAATAACTCTTCGTACGAAATTTTTGCTGGGTCATATTTGATTTGGAGAACTTCTGCGTGGCCTGTTTTACCGCCGCAAACCTGTTCGTATGTTGGGTTTTCGACTTGTCCCCCGCTGTAGCCGGAAACTGCGGATTCCACGCCTTCCAAATCCTGAAAAATCGCTTCCGTGCACCAGAAGCAGCCGTTGCCGAATGTTGCTGTTTCGAGATTCATGTTCGTTGTATTAAAGTTATCAACTGATTTTTGTGCGTTGCTTTTTGCGCATGAAATGAGCGCTATCGTACACGCCAAAAATACAACTATATTTTGCTTCATTGCATTCCTTTTAAAAAGTTTTTAAAAACCGGTTTCCATTATATACGAGGATTGGATGTGGGAGATTTTTTAAAAAGACGATTGAGACGTTAAATATTCGTTAAAAGTCATTTTTAAAAACTTCGAGGGATTTTCCGTAAATTTACATTTTAAAAGAATTTGTCTGATTGTCATTGCGAGGAGGTCTTCCGACGTGGCAATCTCTACATTAGGTTGTCGCGATGAGAAGTTGTAGCGATTGCTTCGTTCCTCGCAATGACAGCGCAGAAAGTTTTAAAAAATGAATTTTAAAGAAACCAAAATATATTCAACATACCTTTTAAAAAGAAACTATGGGAAGAGCATTTGAATTCAGGCGTGCGCGCAAGGAAAAGCGCTGGGACAAAATGTCGAAAGCATTTACGCGGCTCGGTAAGGAAATCGCGATTTCGGTGAAGCAGGGCGGGCCTGACCCGACGACGAACCCGCGCCTTCGCACGGCTATCCAGAACGCGAAAGGCGTGAACATGCCGAAGGAAAAAGTGGATAATGCCATCAAGCGCGCGTCGTCGAAGGACGAAAAGGATTTTCAGGAGGTGCTGTACGAGGGCTATGGCCCCCATGGCGTGGCGATAATGGTCGAGTGCGCGTCGGATAATCCTACGCGGACGGTGGCGCATGTACGCGCGTATCTCAATAAGGCGGGCGGTTCGCTTGGCACGGCGGGTTCGCTGACATTTATGTTTGACCGCAAAGGTGTTTTTAAACTGCCGGCTGAGGGTGTGAATCTGGAAGATTTGGAGCTGGAGCTGATTGATTTCGGTGCGGAAGATATTTCTTCTGAGGATGGCGAAATCACGATTTACACGCAGTTTGCCGACTTCTCGCAAATGCAGAAAGCGCTTGATGAAAAAGGAATCGCCGTGACAAGCGCCGAAATCCTGCGCATTCCGAACACGTTTTCAGAAATTACCGAGGAGCAGGAAGAAGAGCTGATGGAGCTAATTGACAAGCTCGAGGAAGATGATGATGTGCAGAATGTGTATTATAATTTGAAGTAGGTTTTTAAAGCCGGAGTTTTAAAAAAGCTTCGGCTTTTTTGTTTTTAAAACCGTATTTCTGTTTTGTGAAAGTTCATAATCTATTGGCAAATCTAATTTACACAACCACCCAACCTTAACTAGAGAATAATGGGACTTTTAAACATATTAAAAAAAGAAAAGAAATATGACCTTCCCGAAATATATAATGGAATCATTTCTAAAGAAGATTACACTGTAATTTTAGGAATTTGCCAACAATATCATTCTGATAAGGGACTTGAAATTTCTAAAATTGATAAAGGTGAAATCGTAATAGATATTGATGGGGAAGAAGAAAAACGCTATTTAGATAACTTAGTACGAGTTTTATCAAGTAGCGAAAAAGCCGAATGGCAAGAGATAATTTATGAACATTTTGACAAATTAAAATCGAACCCATCAGCTCTAAAATATTTATACAAAGATTTTGAATACGCTTCTCAATTCTTACGAGTTTTAATAAAAGAAAAGGAATTTGTATTAGGTGATGATATTGTGAATTTTGTTCATAGGATAGATTTACCACAGACACATACCTTTTTGATTATAGAATTTGAGGGGCTCTTTCATTATGTGCGGAGAGATGATATAACTGAATGGAATAAAACGGAAAACGATTTGTTTAAAATTGCCATAGAAAATATTCCTGAAGAAGAAATAGAAGTTAAAGAATATGAATTTGCTGAAAAATTCACAGTTTTTATTTTCTTTAGTGGTGACTTTGCGGCTTCGTTAATGCTCGACCTTGAAAATAGAGCAGATTTTACAATCGGAGAATTCGGGACCTTAATTGCTATCCCAACAAAAGGGACTGCATATGCACATCCAATCGAAAGTGACAATATAACGGAATTAATCCAAGAACTAGACCCAACAATTGAAAAGTTTTATAATGAAGACCCAGGCAATATTACAACTAATTTCTACTGGCTTTATAATGGTAAATTTCAAATCTTCCCTTCAGAAAACCAAGCAAATCAAACTATAATTAGGTTGCCACAAGACTTAATCAATCTTTTAAATAAAAAACACTGATTTAAAACAGACTGGTACAAAAGATTTTAAAAGTGAGCATATTATGAAAGCAAGAGCCAGCAACTATCCACCTATCAACACATCAGCCACAAAGCCCGCGCGCGTTTCAGATATAGCGCGATTTTTCAGCGGTATGATAGCCGGAGGTTTTAAAGCCGGTATGCAGCGGATGCGTCGTGGCCCTTTGACAAAAACATGGGACGCAAAGCTGGAATTTATCATCGGCACCAGCCGCGGAACGTATAATTTGCTGACAGAAATCGGCTCGGAACGCTACCAGCGCGTTTTAGAAACGGCGCTGCCGGTGATTGACGGCGGGGCGACGTTGCAGGTCTCTACAGACAAAAATCTTCCGGGACATTGGTTTCTGCCGAAGGTGGATAATGGTTCGGTGATTCTATATTTTCATGGCGGCGGCTATGTGTATGGCTCAGTCAGGACGCATGGGAAACTGATGGGAACGATTGCAAATGCTGTGTCAGCGCGAGTGTTTGCGCTGGATTATCGTTTAGCGCCAGAGCATCCGCAACCCGCAGCTGTTGATGATGCGTGTGCAGCTTTCCGGCATCTTGTTGCTTCAGGAATTTCGCCCCAGCGGATTGTTTTTGCAGGTGATTCATCCGGTGGCGGTCTGGTGCTTCTGGCATTGATCGCTTTGCGTGATGCGGGCGATGTGCTGCCTGCTGCGGGTGTTGCTATTTCGCCGTGGGTTGATTTATCCTGCACCGATGAAAGTTTTAAAAGAAATGCACCATATGACCCGGTGACGCGTGAGGCGTGTCTTGTTGCCGCAAAAGCGTTTCTGCATGGTGCAAATCCGCAGTTGCCGGAAGTTTCACCGCTGTTTGCTGACCTTGCGGGGCTTCCACCGCTTTTGATTCAAGCCGGTGAGATTGAAGTTCTCTATGACCAGATTGCCAAATTTGCTGAAAAAGCAAAAGCTGCGGGTGTGGACGTGAATTTCCATGCGTACAAAGATATGGTGCATGTATGGCATATGTATGTCGGCTTTACGCCACTTGCGCAGGAAGCTATTGATGAAATTGCTGCATTTGTAAAGACCAGTGCTGACAATCAAAAGTAGCAATACCAATTAATGTTTCTTTTTAAAGCCGGAGTTTTTTAAAAGCTCCAGCTTTTTGTTTTTAAAAATAAGCTTTAAAAATCTTCTGATTTGAGATTTAATTTTTTTAAGGTAAGTTGTATAATACTCAGTCCAAATTCAAACTTTAATACAAACCATTTTATGAAATTCACGAAGCTCTTTGTCATATTATTTACAACCATAATCTTAGCCGGTTGCGTCACTTCGCCTAATTTTAAACTCGTCAGGCAAATCTATACGCCGATCCCACAAACGAGTAAAAATATTGATATTCCGTTGTACAAAAAGCCTCACCCTTTGGAAGGCTTGCCGTACAACTATTGGCACTACTCAAAGCAAAAACAGGAACAGCTAAAACTTATTAGCCCTGAAACTTCGGCGGCTGCACAGATCTTCCGGGTCTGGATTACAAATCCTGTTGGTCGTAGTTCTCAACCTCATGGAATAATAGAAATAGTGCAAGATTCCAACAAAATGGAAGGAAATCTTATTCTTATGAATGTTGATTTTGATGTAAGAAAATTAAAAGAAACAATAGCTGATTCAAAAAGAATTGCATTAACACCAAAAACCTTGTCATGGAGCCAAATCACTGACAGTTTAATTGCTCTTCAGTTTCACGAGCTGCCTACTGATGAAAAACTTCCCGGCTATGACCTGAAAACGCGGGGATATTCCACCAATGCAACGACATTTTCATTTGAGTACGCTACGCCGGAAAAGTATCGTTTTTATCAATACACCGATATTTACCAGAATCAGCATATATTTACCGAAGTGGCCAATGTTGTAAAAATGCTGGATTTGCTTGAGAGCGAATTTGAATGGGACACACAAGCAAGAGAATATTTCAGGTAATTACCTGACAATAAAATTTCTTTTAAAAGCCGTAGTTTTTAAAAAGCTTCGGCTTTTTTAACTTTTTCTTTGAAAGAACTCCATCTTGAATGGTTTCGCTTAGTTTTAAAGCACTTATAAATTTCTGTACTCTTTGAATTTGCGCCCACACTATTTTACTAAACTACTATTTGGAATTTTGTTTCCATATTTAGAAACTATTTTCAAATATCACTCGTTGTAATCATAAAATGAGATATTTCGAGACGCAATTTTTAAAAGAAGCTGATGAGTTTATATCAGGGCTTGATGCGAAAACAATCAAGAAAATACTCTATAATATAGACCTTGCAGAACAGACGAATGACCCAAAACTTTTTAAAAAGCTCCAACATGATATTTGGGAATTTCGGACTTCATTCTCAGGTCTTCAAATCAGATTACTGGCATTTTGGGATAAGACTGATAGTAAAGAAACTCTTGTAATAGCGACCCACGGATTTATTAAAAAAGTCGATAAAGTTCCGGCGAATGAAATTACTAGAGCGGTAAGAATCAGGGAAAAATATTTTAGCACGAAAAAACACTAATCCTATGGCAAACAAAGAAATGAAAACATACTCGCTTGCCGAGATGAAGGATAAATACATCGGCAAAGTTGGCACCGACGAACGGGATAATTACGAATACGAGCTTCGTATGGACGTTTTGGGCAAAATGATAAAGGCTGCGAGGCAGGAACGCAATATGACTCAGGAAGAGCTTGGGCGGCTGGTCGGAGTACAGAAAGCACAGATTTCCAAGCTTGAAAGCAGTACAAACAGCGCAACGATTGACACAATACTCAAGGTTTTTAAAGCTTTAAAAGCTGAAATACATTTTAACGTAAAAATTGAAGACCATTTTGTAAAGGTTGCTTAAGTGCGAATGTGATAGATACATGGTGCTTTTTAAAGCCGAAGTTTTAAAAAGATTCGGCTTTTTTATTTTCATTTGTTAAATCTCTTGCATTCTATTAAACTTTACTTTAACTTTGGAACACAAAGTACTTTAAAAGAGTTTGTATTTAAAAAGTAGTTCTTTTAAAAATATCAAAAAGAAATAGAAAATGTAGATTTGATTTTTAAAAATCTTTTTGACTGGAATTAATAATTCCAATTTTTTTGCTCTTATACTTTGAAATACAAAGTTCTTTTTAAAAATTTAAACTACTTTATTATAATAACAACACATCATGAATAAATTTAGTATTCTTACTGAGTTTGAAAAGGTTTACATAAAAAATAAAGGAAATAGATGGTTTTGGTATTTTTCAATTTTTTGTCGTGTGAGTTTATCCTACGCATTTATTGCTGCCGGGATGGTAAAGATTGTTGGTGAAAGGTTTGCCAGTGGTTTATCAGTTAACCATCCAATGGGGGCATATTTAGAATCTTTGCACCATACAGGTTACTATTACACATTCATTGGAATTGCTCAAGTCATTGCTGCTATTTTGCTCCTTATTCCCAGAACTGTAACCTTAGGGGCATTACTATATTTTCCGATTATTGTAAATATTTGTTTGCTGTCGTTTGCGGTGCGTTTTGAAGGGTCATCGGTAACATCGCCATTAATGGTTTTAGCCAATCTTTATATTCTTGTTTGGAATTATGACAGGCTGAAATTTATTCTACCTTTTAAAAAATTTCCAGATTATCAACTGGTTGAAAAACCAATAAAATACAACAACAAATTTCCCGCCCTATTTTTCATTGGAGTAATTTGTACAATTGTATTGGTAGTTTTCATACAACATTTTGGTTACGAAGCTATGCCTAGAAATTCACTATCAGATTGTCAAGACCAATTTAAAAACACCAAAAATGAAGCTGCCGGATTTAAATTCTGCGATTGTATTCATAATCAAGGAATGTCTTTAGAGCAGGCATTACAGGAGTTTGAAAAAGCAAAGAAATAGGATACAGTACGCACAACGCGGGGGTTCGTGCCAGATGGCAGACGTATTATTATGAACTCTTTCTATGCTTTTAAAAGAGTGTGGAAAAATTATACTATGTATTCACTTAATTATTTAAAAACACAGATTCTAATTATCAGGAATTTTTAAAAAGGAGGATTTTATGGTTGCGACGAACAAAAGACTAAATGGGATTCTAGTTACAGCGGCAGTTTTACTGAGCATTCCGTTAATTGCGATGCAATTTACAAAGGAGGTAGATTGGGACGTGTTTGATTTTGCGATAATGGGTTTCCTGCTGCTCACGACCGGCCTTACGATTGAATTTGTCTTGCGAAAAGTGGAAAAGCCGCTTCACCGTCTCGCAATTTGCGGCGCGATTCTTTTCACGTTTTTCCTTATTTGGGCTGAACTCGCTGTTGGGATATTTGGAACACCATTCGCGGGAAGTTAAAAACTTTTTAAAAGGAGAATGTTATGTCTTTAAAAATCATCAGCTGGATATTTGGCGCGATTGTTTTCGCGATTGGCGTGGCGAATATCATTTGGGTGCATCCTGTTCCGGGAATCGCGTACATGATTCTGTCGGTTGTGTATTTTCTGCCGGATAGTACGTTTTTAAAAGAGAAATTTGGTGAAATGATTCCGCGCGTTGTAAAAATTGCGTTGGGCGTTGTGATTTTCTTTTTCACGCTTGGCGTGAGCGACCTTGGCGATATGATTGATAAATGGGCGGCGTGAAATTTTGATGAAGAGTTTTTAAAATCTTTTTAAAAATTGGAATGATGACTGAAGTTTTAGAAAAAGAATATTTCGTTGATGAGCGCTCGGTGGTGCGGCAAATCTGGGGCAAGGGCGACACTATCCTTTTCATTTTTGCCGGCGCTGCGGCTGAATTTGCGCTGAGCAAAGCTGTGGACTGGCTGTACTTTACGGGGCGCATTCCGACTGACCCGCTTGGACGGCTTTTCTCAACGGTTTCCTATGCGCGGAAAATTGTTTTTGCGGAGGAGGAATCTGCCATGCGCGCTATTGATGCGATGTCGGCGATTCATTCCGGCGTTGAAGCCAAGCGTGGCATGAGTATTCCTGACTGGGCGTATCGTGATGTGCTTTTTATGCTGATTGATTATTCGATTCGTGCGTTTGAGCTTCTTGAGCGCACGCTGAGTGAAGTCGAAAAGCACGAAGTTTTTCATGTTTTTAAAAGAGTTGGCAGCCGGATGGGAATCGCGGGTTTGCCCGAAACTTTTCAGGAATGGGAAATCGCGCGATATATGCACATGCAGCGCAACCTGAAGAAAAGCCGCTATACGGCTGACCTCTACAAACAATACTACACGCATCTGGGCTTGGTGCGCTACAAAATTGTTGTGGAAGTGCAGAAACTGATTGTTCCGGCAATGGTGCGTGAACTACTCGCCTTTAGGAAAACCTCGTTTTTAAAACCATTGATTGGGTTGTATAAATTGAGTCGGAAAATGAAAATTGATTGGTTTTTAAAAAGTTTGATTTTACCGGTGAAATTTAAAGATGAAATTCGGGCGCTGGATGTTGAGCCATCGTAATATGGATTTTTAAAAAGTATTTTGTACAGCCGGAGTTTTTAAAAGCTCTGGCTTTTTGTTTTTAAAGGAAGTTTTTCAAATCATTTTCAGTAGGATAAAAAAATAATTTTAAAAAATATTTGCGAAACCGAAAAGTTGCACATATATTTACAACCGAATGGTTTCTTAAATAAACTTTAAAACAAATGAGAAGAGACATATTTCAAGCCATAGCAGACCCAACGAGGCGCGCTATTATCGGCTTAATTGCATTGCAGGCAATGACACCAAACGCTATTGCCGAAAATTTCAATACCACCAGACAAGCTGTTTCAAAACACCTCCGCATTTTAACAGAATGTGAGTTAGTAATACAGCAACAGCAAGGAAGGGAAATTTATTACTCGCTCCAACTTGAAAAGATGAAAGAGATTGACGAATGGATTAGCCAATATAGGGAAATGTGGAAAGCCAGCTTTAATCAACTTGACAACGTATTATCAACAATGAAAGGACAAAAGAAATGACAAACAGTTTGCTATTCGATTTTACCGTTGACAAAGCAGCGAAAACGGTAT
>JAZKFS010000040.1:0-7598 GCA_040386315.1 Bacteroidota bacterium | reverse complement strand
ATTCCATAAAATAATAGTTGAAGGGAAAAATGGTCCGATTACCTCAGTTGATACTCTTTTTCTCACTATCAAACCGCAAAGTGGTTGGAAAGTATTTGAAAAAATAGTATCTCCACCAAGGAGTTTTGTATTTCCTGATGGTGAATCTGTACTATTTAATATGGCAATCAGACAGAATGAGTTTTTAGGTAAATTTTCCAATAATCAGTTTACCTATCAGCCGGGATGGGAAAATATGGGAATTCTTTATGGAGTTGAAAGTCCCCTGATATTCGACAAAGATAAAAATTTGTGGGCGGGTTCTTCTTCTGGTATCGGAAAATTCGATGGTACATTTTGGACTACGTTTCCACTGGCCTATAAAATGTCAACTTTAAAAGGAATGATGTTAGATAGCAGTAATAGCATTTGGTACTGGACTGAAAATGAAACTGCACCGTGGTATGTTGGAAGTGTTCGGAAGATTTCAGATGGGAAATCTATAAGTTTAGATACAGTTTTTAAAAAGATTGTGCCAGGAATGTCAAATTTTAAAATCAATGGCATGACGACTGATAAATCCGGGAATATTTGGGTGATTGTTTATACTCATAATTCAGGAAATGGCATTTCAACGGAACTGTATAAATTTGATGGCACAAGTTGGACAAGTTTTACCTATCCTTTTAAAAGCGTGAACTCATCTTCACGGTACATTACACTCGATGCAATAACCACCGATAGGAATAATGGAATTTGGGTTACCTATACATACGCACCGGTTTCACCTGACAAAGGTAATACATATCTTTTACATTACGACGGCAGTGAATGGAAATCCTACGAAAGTAATTTCTATGGGGCTGTATCAAAGATTATAACAGATAATAATGATAATGTCTGGATGCTTTTAGGCGCGAACTTAATACAGTTTAAGGAAGGAATTTTTACAGTATTCAATTCAAAAAACTCGCCAATTCCGACTGGCGGAGGTGGCATCGCAATAGCAGCAGACCCGTATGATAATATCTGGACTGCATGGGGTGGAAACAGCATGATTGTGTATAATCCAAGTGGATTGAATGGTGAGCTTATGGCTACATCTATTAAAACTGACGATAAATTTGCAGACGACTTTAATTCATTAATTACGCCAAATCCTGCAAGAGAATTTACAACAATCCACTACTCTTTAAAAGCCGAAAGCCCAGTTTCCATCTCCATCTACAATTCCCTCGGAATCGAAGTTTTTAAAAATGAACTCGGTTTTAAAAACTCTGGCGACAACACCGAAATAATCTCAACAAGCGAATTGCCATCAGGCCAATATTATTACGTTTTAAAAGCCGGAGCGCAGCAAAGCACTCATCCGCTTGTCGTTGTGCGGTAAATTACTTAGCAAGCTCCCAACTAAGTTTGGTGTAATAATTAAAGGAAATGGTCTGCTGTTGCAACGATACGAATGCCTTTTCAAATTCTTTTCAATAATACCGGAATAGCAATGAGATATTTATATAATATAGTCTTAGGAGTTACAGTGCTACTGTCAAGCGCAAGTGCACAAACTCTTCAGGTGTCATTTGATAAAGATTTCCTGCAAAAGCAGGTTGGAGATCAGGTACAAAGTACAATCAGTATCACACCCCCAAGTGATTTTAAAGCAAGTATATTTTTAAAAGTATCCTCGCCTACACTGCCGGTTACCAATAAAAATCTGAGCGATACTATTCTCAATGTTCCTTTTCCTAAAACAGTCCAGCTTTCTTATAACATTTCTTTTTTGGACTCAGGCAGTCACAAAATTATCATTGAGGGCAAAAATGGAAATCTTATTGGCTACGATACACTTAATGTACAAATCCGTAAGACCGAGCAATGGCGGCTTTTGGGTATAAGGAATACAGCTATTGGTAAGTTATACCTCCGTCCTGAACAGAACTACTTCTTTCCTACTATGAGTGAATCTAAAGCTATAGTAAAAGTAAGCGATGATAGTGTTTCATTTATAGCCGGTTGGGAGAATATTCAAAAGCCACATGGAGTAATGGCACAGGATACAAATAATAATTTCTGGATTAGCGCAGCAAATGGGCTTGGAATGTATGATGGAAATTACTGGACAGTAACTCAGAATCCAAATAATCTGGTTACATCTGAAATGCTGTTTGATAATAGAAATGTGCTTTGGTTTTCGAGCTATTCTTTTAGTGCACCGTGGCCCGACTGGCATTTGTTTTCTTTAAAAGAAGGAGTGCTCAAGCGTCATGACTCTATACGTTTATCGCTGCCTAATTTTTATTCTAATGGTTCCCTTAGCATTCATGACATTTCTCGTGATGGAGCTGGAAATATATGGATTTTAGCATCTGCCTCAATGCAGTCACCCGTCAAAACAATTATTATGAAATATGATGGTCAGGCCTGGTCAACAGTTGAATATCCAAATATCGGATTGGCTTATACAAATGACGATGGCGGGCTACGAAGAATGACGTTTGATAAACAGGGAAACATGTGGATCTGGTACGAACTTCGCGACTCCACAAATAAAGAAGTGAATGGGCTTTTAAAATATAACGGTACTTCCTGGCAGAACTTTCAATCTGATGAAAATTATTATAGCAGTTTGAATATGCCATTACACACTGATAATTCAGGTGGAGTATGGTTCACAGCAGAAAAGTCACTTGTTCGATTTGACGGGAACACATTCACTTCGTATAATTCTCAAAATTCACCTCTCCCGGCTACAGGTGGTGGAATTGTTGCAATTGACAGTAACGATAATCTCTGGCTTGGCTGGGGAGAGAATACGATTATATTTAATCCGAATGGTATTACTGGTTTATCAGCTACTACGGCAATATCTAATGAGGATTCTGACATCAATATTTTTAAAGCAAATGCATCTCCAAATCCAGCACAAAACTCAACAACAATCCATTACTCTTTAAAAGCCGAAAACCCTGTTTCTATTTCCATTTACAATTCCCTCGGAATCGAAGTTTTTAAAAACAATTTCGGTTTTAAAAACTCAGGCGACAACAGCGAAATTATTTCCACAAGCGAATTCCCATCAGGCCAGTATTACTACGTTTTAAAAGCCGGAGCGCAGCAGAGCACGCAACCACTTGTCATTGTGCGATAAAAATTCCTTAAAAATAAATTCTAAACAAAGAAGGCGCTTTTAAAAGCGCCTTTTCTCATTCCTATATTTCCGTCCCAACCTGTTCCGGCGTGAACTGCTTGTGGCTTCCGTCGCAGAATGGCTGCCGCGCACTATGCTTACACGCACACCAGGCAACGCGCTTTTTCTCTTCGATTTTCAGCATCATTGGTTCCAAGCCCGTACCTTTATGCGAACCGTCGCAAAACGGCTGTGACTTTGAGCGGCCACACGCGCACCACCAATATTCGCCCGGCTCCATTTCTAAAATCAGCGGCGCATTGCGGTTTACAATCGGCTTGCGCGGAAGCATGTCGTCCATATTCATATTTTTTCCAGTTTTTACTTTTAAAAATTACATTTTTTCAGGAGCAGAAACTCCCAAAATCGTCAAACCATTCTTTAAAACAATCCGCGCAACATCCGAAATTTTCAATCGCGCCTGCAAAAGATTCTGGTCTTCCAGCTTTAAAATCGGGCAGTCGTGGTAGAACGCATGAAACGCCGTTGCAACTTCACGCAGATATTCCACCAACACCTGCGGCTCATAAGCGCGTCCGGCTTTTAAAACAACTTCCGGGAAACGCAACAGGATTTTAATCAGATTTTGCTCGGCAGTTTCTTTTAAAACATCAAAATCCGTTTCGCTTTTAAAAGAAATTCCGCGTTCTTCAGCTTTAAAAAAGATATTGCAAATCCGAGCGTGGGCGTATTGCAGATAAAAAACAGGATTTTTGTCGCTGCTTTCACGCGCGAGATTTAGGTCAAAATCCAGCGGCGTATTCTGCCCGCGCATGATGAAGAAAAACCGCACAACGTCCGCGCCAAGCTCTTCGATGAGCTGGTCGAGCGTATAGCTTTTGCCCGAGCGCTTCGACATTTTCACGATTTCGCCGTCTTCAATCAGCGTCACAAGCTGGTAAATTATCGGTTTCACCTTTTCGCTGTCCCAGCCCAGAACCTTTAAAGCGGCCATTACATCGGGAATCGCCGCGATATGGTCCGGTCCGAAAACATCAATCATCAGGTCAAATCCGCGCTCAAACTTCGTCACATGATACGCGATGTCCGGCAGGCGGTACGTCGGCTCACCCGTAGATTTGATAATCGGCCTGTCTTTTTCCAGCCCCATTTTCTCAAGCGCCAGCCACGTCGCGCCATCCGCTTCGTACACAAAACCCTTCTCACGAAGCGCCTCGACCGTCGCCGTAATGCGGCCGTCGTGATACAGCGTGTCCTCATTAAAAAACACGTCGTGCTCGATGTTCATCGCCTTCAGCGTTTCGCGCTGGAGCCGCGAGTACCATTCCTCGCCCTGCTTTTTAAAAAGCTCGTGGTTTTCTGGCGTTTCCGCTTTTAAAGCATCGCCGTGCTGCTCTTTTAAAAAGTTCGCAATTTCCTTGATATTTTCGCCGTGATAGCCGTTCTCCGGAAACGGGAAATCCTCGCCCAGCGACTGCATATAGCGCGCGTGAATGGATTTCGCCAGCAGGTTCATCTGGTTTCCGGCGTTATTGTAATAATACTCGCGCGTCACGTCGTAGCCGTTCCACTCCAGCAGGTTCGCCACCGTGTCGCCAAGCGCGGCATTACGCCCGTGGCCGAGGTGCAGCGGGCCGGTCGGGTTTGCGCTCACGTACTCGATATTCACGCGCTTGCCCTCGCCCGTTTTTAAAAGCCCGAATTTCTCCCCGACTTCCGCGATGGTTTTTAAAGAATCCGTATAAAATTTCGGCGTGAACTTAATATTGATAAACCCCGCACCGGCGATTTCCACCGACGAAACGAATTCCGGGTTCAGCTCCAGGTTTTGCAGGATGCTTTCGGCAATCGCGCGCGGCGGTTTGCGCATCGGCTTGGCGAGCGTCATGGCGATATTTGTCGAAAGGTCGCCATGCTCTGCTATCTTCGGTACTTCAAATGAAATTGGCGTTGATTCTTCAACGCCAAGTGTCTGGAGCGCTTTTTTAAAATGCTCGTTTACGTAGTCTTGTGTCATTTTTTAAAAATCAATTTTTCAATTCGTTAATACTCCAATTCAATCCGGCTGAAATTTGAAGTTCGTCAATTAGCCAATCGCTTTCTTCAGTTTTAAAATTAACTTTTCTATCAATTATTAACTGGTCAAGATTACTCTTTGAAACTTGATAACCATGAATTTCTTCTGTGAAAACTTTTTTAATTTTAAAAGCTTTTTTTGTTTTTTCAAGCACCAGCCCACCGATATATTGGTCTGATAAATCAAAAGGAAGAAAAATCTGCTGACCGTTTTCTGTATTTTGAACTCTCTCAATCCAAAAATTGATAAATTCAATCACAGTTTCTTGTGGTTGACTTTCTTCTTTTAAATTTTTAAAATCAACTTGTAAAAAGTCATACAGATAATAACTATCAGCGATGAACAATTTCTGAGGGAAATTATCAATTTTTATAAATAAATCTGAATGGCCTTTACCAAGTTTATCAAAGATAAAGCGTATCATCTAATTCTTTTAAAAACCCTACTTATCATCATCCAAATCTTCATCCTCGTCATCAAAATCATCTTCATCAAACTCAACTTTTCCGGTTGGATTAATGGTTGATTTCGACGATTCCTCAAGATTCGCTTCACTTTTTAAAACCTTCGGCGACTTCACCGTTGTGAGCGTTCCGTCCTCCTCAAGTTTCGCAAATTTCGCATCGCCCCACACGCGGTCAAGCTTGTAAAACTCGCGCGCTTCCTTATTAAAAACGTGGACGACCACATCAAAATAATCCACGATAATCCATTGCAGCGTGTCCCAACCCTCGGTTTTCGGGCTGCGAAGGCCGATTTCACGGCACGCGGCATCCACCGACTCAGCCACAGCGCGCACCTGCGGCTCCGACTGGCACGTACAAATCACGAAATAATCCGACGGTGCGGAATCAATTTTAGAAAGGTCGAGAATCAAAATGTCTTCGGCTTGCTTGCCCTGCGCCACTCGCGCGATAAACGTGGCAAGTCCCTTCGATGAGCGTGGTTTTCTAAGTGCTGGCAATATTCTACTCTTTATAAAATGTATACTATTTTTACTAAATTTCTTTTAAATATAAAATGCGTCGTCATTGCGAGAAGGTCTTCCGACGCGGCAATCTCTACATCAGTTTGTCGCGTCCGAGGTTGTAGCGATTGCTTCGTCGAAGACTCCTCGCATTGACGATTAAAACTAATAATTCACTTCTTTTAAAAACGATTTTTAAGAGACGTTTGACGCGTCCAACTGTAGTGAGATTCCTGCCTCCGCAGGAATGACAAACGTAAAAAAACGCTTCACGCATTACGAATCACGCTTCACGAAAGAATCACCGAAACGGTTTCAGCCTTTTAAAATCTTTCCCAATCACCACGCTCGCGCGCAAATACAGCGCCGAATCAATCTCCGTCCGAATCAGCGAATCCGCCACGCCCATCGCATAGCTCACCTTCCGCGCCGAACTCCTGTCGCCTATCCGGTCAATCACAAACGAGCCGCTTTCCGTGCTTTTAAAATTATCAATTTCCACCACATCAAAGCCGCGCGCCCGCATAAAATCCATCACCCGCCGCGCAATCCCCGTTTCGCCCGACGCATTCAGCACATTTATCTGGATCACCTCGCCCGGCGTCAGCCGCACCGACTCATCCTCCACCACCGCATCCACGGGTGGCTTCATCAGCCGCCACGTCAGCGCAGCCGCCATCGCCAGCACCACCAGCCCCAGCACAAAAATGCTCGCCAGCACCGCCAGCTTCCTCGGCGAAAACGCCCTGACGCTTTTTAAAAGATTTTTTTTGAAATTCCCTTTTGCCATACTGCGTTTTGATTCATGGCAAATTTACGCAAATTGCGTAGAATTGCACTTCAGATTCTTTTTAAAAGAAAATTTTGGGTTCCTGTACTACATCATTCACACAGTCGTGGGCGGCAACCAGTCCGCCCCAGGCAACCCGTTTTTAAAAGAATCCATGACGCAGAATCCCTCTGTCCTATCGGACATCTCCCTTAAAAAAAGGGAGACTTTCTTCCGACGCGGAAGGAAATCGCCAAAAGATGTTCCCCCTTTTCTAAGGGGGACACGGCGCAGCCGAGGGGGATTAATCGTCAGAAGTTCGCGCCTGTCATTCTGAGGAGGTCTTCCGACGAAGAATCTCAAACATTGAGGACGCGTCATAATATCGCGATACACGTTGTTTGAGATTCTTCGCTACGCTTCAGAATGACGAATAATAAACTTAATTTACAAAGCAAAAAAAATGCAAAAAATCTACCTAGCCCAAATATTCAACCCACTCGAAAACAAAACCTTCGAGTATTTTAAAACCGGCGCACTCGTCATCGAAGGCGAAAAAATCCTCTTCTGCGGCGACTCCGAACACGCTCTACAAACATTTCCAAACGCCGAAATTCACGATTTTAAAAGCGAAATCATCGTTCCCGGACTCATCGAC
>JAZKFS010000039.1:0-22452 GCA_040386315.1 Bacteroidota bacterium | reverse complement strand
GGCGTATAAATATTCAGAAATAACAGCAAAAGTAATTGGCTGTGCAATGAAAGTCCACAGCACATTAGGTAATGGATTTCAAGAGGTGATTTACCAACGCGCTCTGGAAATAGAAATGAACAATACAGGATTGATATTTGAAAGAGAAAAGGAAATTCCGGTATATTATCAAGAGCAGATAATTGGCTCGCGTCGTGTAGATTTTTTTGTTGATAACAAAGTAATGGTGGAATTAAAAGCAATCATAGAATTGGAAGACGTTCATCTTGCGCAGGCAATTAACTATCTCGAAGCATTCAATATGAAAATCGGTTTACTCATTAATTTCGGCAGCAAAAGTCTCACTTTTAAAAGAATTCTTAATAGAAAATATAAACCACTATAAAATCCACAGAGGAAAAGTATAATAAAAACTCCTTGAAATTTCTCCAAAAAATTCGCGAAATTCCAGAAATTCCGAGAATTCGAGTTCAGACACAGCTTTTTTTCTTAATTTGCGCGTCTATACTTCACCTATGAATTTTTCACGCGCCTAAACGGATGAAATTAATCTTTAAAAAGCTTGCAATCGCGCTTGGAGCGGCAGTTTTCCTACTGCTGCTGGTGCTTGGCGTGTGCAATCTTTGGGTGGTGGAGTCAACTTCTTCGCAAATATATTCCAATATCAATAACCTTCCGTATAATGACGTCGGGCTCGTACTGGGTACGAGTAATTTTACGCGCGCCGGAACGACAAATCTCCATTTTAAAAACCGCATGGACGCCGCCGCACGACTATATAAAAGCGGCAAAGTAAAACACCTTTTGCTCAGCGGTGCAAATCACGTTGCCTACTATAACGAACCGCATAAAATGCGTCGTGCACTCGTAGAACGCGGCATTCCGGAAAAAGCGATGACGCTGGACTACGCGGGCTTGCGAACATTTGACTCGATGATTCGCGCGCGGAAAATATTCGGTTTATCGAGCGTAACAGTAGTTTCGCAGGAATTTCACAATTACCGCGCACTTTTCATCGGCAATCGCAACGGGCTACATGCTATCGCCTATAATGCACAGGAAGCTCCACTGGAACAAACTCTTGAAACCGAAGTTCGTGAATATTTCGCCCGCGTGAATGCAGTTCTCGATATGTATGTGATGAATACGCAGCCGCGCTTTCTCGGCAAGTGGGAACCGGTGATAATTGACACAAATGAAATCAAAACTGATTCTATCCCGCCAATGCAGGATACAATTCCAACGATAGATTCTTTAAAAAAAACTGAAGTTTTAACAAAACCGGATTCTTTTAGCAAGGGCTTTTAAAAAATGTTTGAATTAATGTTCGCCTCACCGGCTGCTCTCGCAATTTTCGTTGTCACCATCGGCTTAAGTTTACAATCGCTTTTCGTCAATCCGGTGCTCCTCGACAAGCTCATGCTTCGCCCATACGAAGTGGCGCACGAAAAAAAATGGTGGCAGGTCATCACAAGCGGATTCGTGCATGGCGACATGATGCACCTCATTTTCAATATGCTCACGTTTTTCTTTTTTGCCTTTGCGCTTGAGCAATATCTCGGTTCACTGCGGTTTCTGATCGTGTACTTCGGAAGTATGATTCTCGCTGACGTAACATCCGTTTTAAAAAATAAAGACAATCCGGAATACGCTTCACTTGGCGCTTCGGGCGCAATCGCGGGCGTAATGTTCAGCTTTATTCTTTTTAATCCAACGGCTACGCTTTCGCTTTTAATTCTCCCAATTCCCATTCCAGCACCGATCTTTGCCATTCTCTATCTCGCATATAGCTACTTTTCAGGGAAACGTCAGTTTGATAATGTCAACCACGAAGCGCACTTGTGGGGCGCGGTTGCAGGATTTTTTATAACAATTCTCCTTGAGCCGGGAGTTGTTCAATATTTTCTCGGACAGGTTTTTTAAAAGAAAAACGCTGCCTTTTGTTTAAAAAGCAGCGTTTGAATTGTGTAATTATCAGCTTTAAAACCTACGCGCGGATTTTTAAAAACTTCCGTTTTCCCGCTTTAAAAATCTTTTCCTGCGACAAATCCACAACCAGATTTATATCGCTGATTTTCTCACCGTCAATGCTCAATCCGCCGCCTTGAATCAGCCGTTTCGCTTCACCTTTTGAAGCTGTCATGCCGCTCTGCACAAGAATATCCTGCACATTCATGTTCGGCGAATCGCTTTTTAAAACGAATTCTTCGATTTCATCCGGCACGTCTTTTTTTACAAAAATTCTTTCAAATTCTTCAAACGCAGCTTTTGCTTCCTCGATGCCGTGATATAATTCCACGATGCCTTGTGCAATCGCCACTTTCGCCATGCGCGGATGCATTTTCCCGCTTTCAAGCTTTTCTTTAAAATCGCGAAGAGCTTCACCGCTTTTAAACGTCGCGTACTGCGCCCAACGCGCCATAAGCTTGTCAGGAATAGACATTGCCTTACCAAACATATCGCGCGGCGCATCCGTAATTCCGATATAATTGTCCAGCGATTTACTCATTTTCTCAACGCCGTCCGTTCCTTCCAGGATCGGCATGGTGAGAATGCACTGTGGCTCCACGCCATACGCCCGCTGGATCTCGCGGCCCACGAGCAGGTTGAATTTCTGGTCAGTGCCGCCAAGTTCAATGTCGCTTTTGATAGCAACGGAATCCATCGCCTGCGCTAACGGGTAGAGCAGCTCGTGAATTGAAATCGGCACGCCGGTTTTATAACGTTTTGTAAAATCATCGCGCTCCAGCATCTGCGCAACGGTATATTTCGCCGTCAGCTCTATCACGTCCTGGAACGTCATTTTTGAAAGCCATTCGGAATTATAGACAATTTTTAACGTATCCGCATTCAGGATTTTTCCCGCCTGCTCGAAATAGCTCTGGCCGTTTTCGCGTGCCTGCTCGAGAGTCAGGGGCGGGCGCGTTTTGGATTTGCCCGTCGGGTCGCCTATCATTCCGGTAAAATCGCCCACGATGAGAATAGCCTGGTGGCCCAGGTCCTGGAATTCCCGCATCTTTTTTAAAACCACCGCGTGCCCGATGTGCAGGTCCGGACGGCTCGGGTCAGCGCCCAGCTTCACGACCATCGGCTTTCCGGTTTTAAAAGACTTCTCTAATTTTTTTACGAGATCTTCTTCCGGCAGGAGGTCAACCGCATTCCGGCGGATGATGTCCATTTGTTCATTGACTGAAGGAAATTGCATTGTTGTGTGACTGGTAACTTGTGATTCGTAACTTGTTTTTTTCTTTTTAAAAATTCTTTTAAAACTGTTATTCCCGCAAGCGATAGCGCGTCGGGAATCTTCTTTTGGCGGGAAACTAACGCGAACTACTGACGATTAAAGAAGATTCCGGACAAACCGGAATGACGAGTTTTTAAAAATTTAGAACTTAAAATTAATCCTACTTTAAAATTCGTTGTAATTCACGCTTCACATCGCGGTCTTTAGTAGCAGCGCGTTTGTCATAGAGCTTCTTGCCGCGCCCGACGCCGATCTCCATTTTTATTATTGAGCCGGCAAAATACATGGAAAGCGGAATGAGCGCCATGCCTTTTTCCTGCATTTGTGTGCGCAGCTTTATGGCTTCCTTAGCGTGGACGAGGAGCTTACGAAGGCGGAGTGGCTCATGATTTTCGCGGTTGCCCTGTTCGTATGGATTAATATGAAGCCCGGTGACGTACATTTCATTTTTGTGATTATCCGGGAAGATCACGTATGCGTCCTGCATATTGGCTTTGCCTGCGCGCAGAGATTTCACCTCGGTTCCCTGAAGAACAATACCGGCTTCGAGCGTAGAAACGATCTCGAATTCGTGACGCGCACGGCGATTCTGCATAATTGCTTTGTGAGTGCGGTCTTTTGGCTTATCGGACATGAAAAGTTTGCTTTTTTAAAAGGTTTTTAAAAATGAATTATAAATTTACGAATTTTCTAATTGTGTTGCTACCAATGCTTTCTTAAATTGGTTTTAAAAAATGCCGTGAAAATTCATTTTCTGTAGTAAGTTTGCAAAAAGTACACCACTATGACTGTCATTGTAATTTCTCATTTTTAACGAGGAAATGTATGAAAAAATTACTTTCACTGATCCTACTGACCGCATGCTGTGCCTTGCCTTTAAAAGCACAGGAAGAAGATGTGCTACGCCCGAGAGGAGGAACTCCCGGAAGCACTGCCGCGCAACCGGAATCAATGAGGAGCGCTAAAAATAAAATGGTGATATCGTACGGGGTGGAAGCTGGGTTGAATTATAATATGTTTTCGCAGGATGTGGAGAGATCAGCTCCGGCTGCAAATTCTCCTGAAGATGTTTTAAAAGAAGGTAGCGGTATATCTCCTTTCAGTTCAGTATTTATTGATATTCCACTTACATCTACTATTGGAGTACAGATCAAGGGAATATTTGATAGTAAATCATGGAGCAATACACAAACTGGTGGACTTGATGTTTTTGATCCAAATGGACAATTTATTGAAAATGCTAAAGTTGAAGCCACGTATAAAACTTCAGCTCTTTTTTATGGACTAGCGGCTCTTTTACGATATAATTTTACTCCTGATCTTTTTGCAACAGTTGGCCCTACTTTCCATTTCCTTAACGGCAATGTAGAGCGTGAAGATAATGTAAAAATTATTGAGCAGCAAGATCCAACTTCGGCAATAATCATTAATTATGCCCTTATTCCCGGTCAGTATTCTGAAATTTCGCGTACAACCACTGAACCCTCCATGATCGCTCCGCCTGTAGAGCCAACTGCCCAAACCGGGAAATACCTGTCTTCCCGCATTGGCGTTGAGGCCGGATTAGGATATATATTTCCATTGTCATCTACTATGCAGCTAATACCACAGGTGCGTTATAATTTTGCAGTTACTGCATTAGCGGAGGAGTCACAAAGCAAAGAAGTATGGCAGCCATTAACTACCGGTTCGCCCGACATTACTTTTAAAAACTCTAAAGTTAATAGCCTCCAGTTTTCACTCGCACTTATGTTCAATCTTTAAAAAGAGGAAACCAACAATGAAATATACTTTTAAAACATTCCTGTTGTTATTTCTGGCGTTCCCTCTTTTTGCACAAAAGGTCGAGGTCTCGCCGCTTTCCATTAATTCCGGTGATGATGATTTCGGGGCGACGTTTTCAAATAACGGACGCGTGATGTATTTTACCTCAGAGCGCGAAGCTGATAACGATGCGCGACAAAAGATATTTATGTCGTCCGGCATGGGCAGGCCGGAGGAACTATCATCCATGCTGAACGGTGGGCGGAATAATGGCGCTGTGACGCTTACTCCGGACGGACAGTTCATGATCTTTGCTGCATTTAACCGCGCGGAAAATATCGGGCGTACTGATCTCTACAGCGCAGAAAAAGTAAACGGTGAATGGAAAAATATTAAAAATCTCGGGCCAAACGTAAATTCCTCCGAGTGGGATTCGCAGCCGACACTTTCCAGTGACGGAACAACCCTCTATTTTGCAAGCGATCGTACAGGCGGGCAGGGCGGAACGGATATTTACGTCTCACGTCGTGAAGGAACAGGATGGAGCCGCGCAACAAATGTTGGCGCAACAATTAACTCTACATTTGATGAAATGACACCGACTATCGGGCCTGATAATTCTACCTTTTACTTTTCAAGCAATCGTCCGGCTGTCGGCGGGTTTGACATATATTCCAGCAGGTTTTTAAAAGGAAGTTTTTCCCGCCCGGTTGCTTTCGACGAGCCGATCAATTCAGACGCCGATGAATATTTCTACACTGCGCTTCCGAATTCCACAACGGCATATTTTTCCAGCAATCGTTCCGGTGGAAGTGGGGCGCTTGATCTTTATACGGCAGTTCCAAATCCTGTATTGCCTGCGCCGGTGCGGATCATTTCGGGGATCGTTCGCGATGCACAAACTTCCCGTACGCTTGGCTCGACGATCTATGTTACGGATCTCAGAACCGGGAAACGTGTTGCCGAGCTTCACAGTGATGACATAACGGGCGAGTATTTTGTGACGCTCACATCAGGACGAAAATATTCCATCACATCAAGCAAAAGCGGGTATTTGTTTTACAGCGAGCAGTTTGAAGTGCCGGAAGAAAGCAGGGGAAATGAAGTAAAATACGACATTAATCTCTCACCGATCTCGCAGGGAAGAACGCGGTTGCTCGTATTTTTTGATTTTGATAAAAGTGATCTGAAAGAAGAATCCCAAAGTGAATTAGAGCGCATCGCAGACTTTTTAAAAACAAATTCAGCCATAAAAGTCGAGATCGGTGGACACACAGATGACCAGGGCGCGGCGGACTACAACGACAAACTTTCGAGCGACCGCGCTAACTCCGTCAAAAAATACCTCGTTGACAACGGCATCCCGACGAATCGCATCACGACAAAAGGTTACGGAAAACGCCAGCCGCTGGTACAAGGCACTGACGAAGCCGCCCGCGCACAAAATCGCCGCGTGGAAATGGTGATCAAATAAAGTTTTTAAAAGACTCTTTTAAAAAGCCCGTAAAAATAATATTTGCGGGCTTTTCTTTTAAAAGAACTATCGTAAATTATTCACTTTTTCCTGTAACCAGTCGGCAATTCCACCGGTAGAATTCTCTGCAATATCTTCCCGTAATTTATCAATATTCCTCTTCGCTTTTTCAGGATTTTCGTGCAAACGCGTAAGCGCGCCCATCAGCCGGAAGACATTTCTATAATCGTCAAAAATGGCTTTTGGAATATCCGTTTTCCGCTGTAAATATTTCTTTACCGCCTCCAAAACAAAATATATACTTTCTGTTTCACCAAGTTCGTAATAAGCGCGAATGAGCATTTGCCTTGTGCTAAGATAATAATCGTAATTATCGGTCTCCACATTCAGGAGATGTTTTAAAACGCCGCGAAAATCCTTCCTGTATAATTTCACGCGCGCCATCGTATAGTGATATGAATTTTCACGGTGCTCGCCCGAAACGTGCTTTTTAAAACCTTCCGCAAAATCTTCTGCCCAGTCGAATTCTTTTGCTAAAATCCCAAGCGCGGCCGTACTTTCATACACCGTTGGAAGCAAGGTAAATTCATCTTTTCGCGTGCTGATCTCAATACTTTTCCGGCCCAGTTCGAATGCTTCTTTATAATATGCAGATTCGCCTTTTTCCGTTTGAATTATACAAAAATTAATAGCAAGTGTAAAGAGCGATGTTTCCAGCGAATCCGGAATTTCATCTGTTTCTTTTAAAAGAATTTCTTTTAAAAGAGGAAAATGTTTTTTAAAAATATTATTATCAGCTTTATCTTTTAAAACACAGATCGCATGATAATATGCGCGGATAGTAGCCGAAAAATTCTGTTCGTTTTTTTCAATATTTTCCAGCAGTTCTTTTAAAAGCGGGATTTCGATTTTTCCGTCACTAAAAGTATTTGTGTCATTCAGCAGCGAAGCCGACATGTGCAGCTTTTTTAAAAGGTAATAATTGTCAAGAGCTTCAAGTGCCGGAAGATAATTCTTCACGCTGCGGTGTGAATCCACAAGCTCTGTTTTTAACTCTTCCAACCGGAATTCCTTTAAAAAAAACTGTGCATCTTCATCACTTTCTTTTAAAAGATCTTTATCAATTTCCCGCGTGAGAATTTCTGCGTATTTCTCTAAACCAGATTTTAAATAAAAGTCTGCAAGCTCAATTTTTTGCTGAACTGGTTCACTTTCAACTTTTGAAACCGTGATAAATTCCTCAACAACTTCCGTCAGCGCGCTCATTACATCACGCACCTTTTGCTCTGAAAAATCCTCGGCGGGAAAAAGCTTTTTAAAAACATTTTCCTTTAAAAGAATTTTATCTGAAAACTCAGGTGCATATGGCCCGATCAGGTTAAAAAGCGCAATAACATTTTCATTTTTATTGAAATACGGAGACTGCACAAATTCACCGCAGCGGCGCAGTTCTTTTTTAGAAAAAGTGCGGAAAATTGAAAGTAATTTACTGCTGTGCATACGGTTTTTAAAAGGAATTTTCCACAAAGCTGATTTTCTGTCTCCGGTTTTAAAAAGCACGGAACACGCACTTTTTAAAAACCTGCTTTCTTTCTTTTAAAAATACGCAAAATTTTCATCCACACATGGCAAAAAGTGTCCTTTTTGTCCTCTTGTAAAACCCCGAATTTAGCAGTGTAATAATTGAGTCATTCATTTTTTTATATTTTTTATAAGGGGTTTTACGATGAAAAAAGCAGTTGTCCTTTTCGCAATGGTCTTCTCGTTTTTAAAAGCCGGAGCGCAAACGCTTCCTTTAGAGCCGAACGGCCCGGTGTATTCAATTCTGCAGAGCAATGGCATGACGTACCTGGGCGGTGATTTTACAAAAATTGCGCGGCATACGGGCGGCGCGGCACTTTTTACTGTCCCGTCGTCGCTCCCGGTGCAATCGTTTCCGCAAATAGATGGAAAAGTATATACATCAGCACCGGACGGACAGGGCGGCTGGTTTATCGGCGGTGAATTTACAAAAGTAGGCGGGCGGGACAGAAAGAATTTAGCGCATATCAAAGCTGATAATAGTGTCGATACGAACTGGAATCCAAGCGCTGACCTTACGGTGTGGAGTATGGCCCTATGGCAACAGGTACTCTACATCGGCGGAGATTTTCAGAACGTAAATGGGGTTTTCCGCCTTAGAGCCGCAGCCATTAGCTGGGACGGAACGCTTACATCGTGGGCTCCAATGGTTGACGGCAGAATTAAATGTATGGTTGCTTATGGCAATATTGTTTATCTCGGCGGATATTTTTCGCAGGTGGGCGGGCAGCAGCGTTGGAATGCAGGTGCGGTATCTCTCAGTGGCCAGGTAACACCGTGGAATCCTTGGCCAAACAGGGAAGTGTGGGCAATAGCTGTAGCAGATAATGGAAAAATATTTTTAGGCGGTGACTTTACCATCGTCGGCGGCCGTACTCGCAATTACGCAGCAGCGGTAACAAATAATGGAGCGCTTGACTCATGGAATCCTAATATGAACAGCCGGGTGAGCGCATTCTGTATTGTGAATGATATCGTCTATGCAGGTGGTAATTTTACCACAGTCGGGACTGTCAGCAGAAGTTTTATGGCTGCATTAAGAATGGATGGAACCCTGCTTCCGTGGAATCAGCCGCAGCTAAGCGGACAGGTGAATTCAATTGTTAAGGTGAGCGATGCACTATATGTCGGCGGCCTTTTTAGGATCAATACATCAAATGGAGCTTTTAAAGCATACAACGGCGCATTTTCACTTTCTACCGGCACTCTGATTTCATTTGATGCAGGAATAAATGGTAGTGTCTGGACGATGAGCGCTTCGGGCGGAAAATTACTCATGGGTGGAGAGTTCACCAGCGCCGGAAGTGTAGAGCGAAGTAAATTCGCAGAGATAAATGGCAGAGGAGAGCTTACATCTTTAAAGCTTCCGGTAAATGGAACAGTCTATGCTCTTACCACGATCGGTTCATTAGGCGATGCAATCTGCCTGGGAGGCCAGTTCACACTTAGCTATAATGGGCAGCAGCGTTCTCACGTTGCAGCAGTTGACCGCTGGTCGAATGAGCTTACTTCTTTTAAACCTGCAGTCAATGGCGGTATCACAGCACTTGCTTCAGACGCCTCCAATGTATATTTAGCCGGCATGTTTAGCCAGATCAATGGCGTTCAGCGCTCATATTGTGGTGCCGTTTCAAACACGAATACCGTTACAAGTTGGGCCGCTCATGCTAATTATCCCGTATATTCCATCGCACGCTCAGGCGACACGGTTTATGTTGGCGGAGCATTTACTACGATCAATAATTCTTCGCGCCAGCGGCTTGCAGCTTTAAAAACAAACGGGCTGCTTATTCCAAACTGGACGCCTTCTGCCAATGCGACGGTCCATGCACTTTCGGTCTCAAACGGTATCGTGTATGCAGGCGGTGAGTTTACCTCCGTGAATAACACAATACGGAAACGCCTTGCTGCGATCACACGCCTGAACCAGCTGATGAGCTGGAATCCCGGAGCCAATGACACAGTTCGCGCTTTAAAAGCCTTTTCCAATGTTATTTACGCCGGTGGGTCGTTTACAAATATTGCCGGACAGCAACAGGGATTTGCCGCTGCAATTACTGCTCAGGGAACGCTTGTCAGCTGGAATCCGAAGGTAAATGCACCGGTGCGGGCGCTGAGTGCTTCAGGCCTTGGCGTCACGTTAGGAGGCCGGTTTACCAAAGTTGCTACTTCCGACACGCGATATTTCGCGGTTCTTCGCGCTCCGTTTGTGATCTCTCCAATTGATTTCTTCCCGAGAGAAAATGCCCGGGATGACGATGCTGAAGCTTTTAAAACAGAAAATGCTCCTGAGATTTCCATCGGACGCACCTTCCCGAATCCGTCCAACGGTTCATTTTCCGTCGAATTTTCCATCGCAACTGCTGAACCCGTTGAAATGAGTATCGTCAATACGCTCGGACAGGAAGTGTATTCATTCCACAATGTTTTTGAGGCGGGCAGCCACACGCTACCCGTGAATATTGAAAGCGCGACGAACGGAACATATTTCGTCCGTTTAAAAACCGGGCATGCTTTCACAATGTTTCCGGTTCAGATTATCAAATAAGTTTTGTAAAACAGTTTTTAAAAAGCTCGTAGAAAAACTCTGCGGGCTTTTCTTTTAAAAGAACTAAATTTTTAAAAAGCTGTTCTTTAAAAGAAATTATCCCTCAAAAACTTACAAGTGAAATATTATGGGAAATACTCTTGAAACTACGAAGGAAAATCTCGTCATCTCGCCAAATGGCCAAGAATTTAACCACATTACATCTGTTGCCGTGGAAAATATTGAGGGCGATAAAACTCTGCATATTACAAAGGATAATATACGCTATTTTAAGTTTGGCAATACCGGGCCCGGCGTAAAAGTCATCATTACATTCCAATCAAAGCTCGGCGATATCTGGCAGGAAGAATACAGGTTTGAGCATGGCGATACTTTTAAAAGGACGCACGAAGTTGACCATGGAAATGATATTGGTACAGAGGTGATCTGGTGCGATGATGCTATGGAAAGCTCTAACTAAAAAAGCCCGTGAATAATACTATTCACGGGCTTTTTAATTTCGCGGAGAGAGAGAGATTCGAACTCTCGGTAGGAATTAACCTACGCAGGTTTAGCAAACCTGTGCCTTAAGCCACTCGGCCATCTCTCCGTAGCTTAAAAAACAGAGTGCAAATATACGATAATTCACCTGTTTTACGCAAATCTTTTCTTTAAAAAGCTTTTAAAACATTTCTTTTTTTTTAACCTACCGTACGATAGAGAGCTGCTCTGTTAGTGAATTCTGCGCGCCGCCAATCTTTACAAAATAAATGCCCGCCGGAAAATTATCCGTTTTTAAAACAAACCGTGTTGCGCCTTCTGCTGCGGGAATATTTTGTGAAAAGACCTTTTGGCCAAATAGCGTAAAAACTTCCAGCGTTGAATTTTCGGTTGCTGAAAAAACGAGTGTTGCGCTTTCGGTTGCCGGATTTGGCTGGATCTCAAAATGCTTTTCAGTTCTTACAACAGAATTATTTTCAACATCTGTCAGCGAGAAAAACTGAACAAGAGCACGTACAGACGGGCCTTCATTCATCGTAATTCCCGTAAAGTCCGGAATGGAATCCAGTTCAAAAGTCTGTTCTTTTTCTGTCATTTTTAAAAGCTTGTACACAGTTTCGCCGGACGACGTTTTAAAACCGATCTCCACCGGAAGATTTGTATAAACTCCCTGATCGGCGGGCTGACGCTGTTTTAAAACGAGCCGAACTCTTTTAAAACCTTCCGCCAGTCGCGCCGATTCCACAGCGAGCTGAGGCCAGCCCTTGCCCAAAACCCATTGATTGAAAAACCACGCCATGTCGCGCCCGGTATAGTCATTTACGGTTTTAAAAAGCGAATCTGTGGTTGCATTGCCGTAAGCATATTTTGTGAGATAGCTTTTTAAAGCGCCGAAATACAGCGAATCACCAAGTTCATACCTTAGCATTCCGAGCACGACGGCGCCTTTCTGATAGATCGTTTCAGGATAATTCGACGACGGCGACGCACGCGGAAAATCATACAGCGGAAAAATGCCTTCAGCCTTTGAAACTGTCTTGATATACCGGTTCAATTTGTCCGTCTGGTCTTTTAAAAAGCCAGCGCGTCCGCCTAATTCCTCCGCCCACACCGATTCTGAAAATGTCGCAAAACTCTCCGTGAGCCACGCATGGCGGAAATCTAACGGCGTTACCAAATCGCCCCACCACTGGTGCGCAAGCTCATGCGCAGCAACGGAATTAACCTCATCGCCGGAGCGGGAGAGTGATGTCGGATAAGAGATCATTGTCTGGTGTTCCATCGCGCCCTTTGGCGTATTGCAGTAGCCGACCTTTTCAAAAGGATATTGCCCGTAGAGTTTTTCATAAGAAGACACCATACGCGGCAGGTTTTTAAAAGATTTTCGTGTGAGCGCGCTGTCCTGCGGCTTGGAATAGACGACAATGGGCAAGCTTTGGCGGGTTGTTATTTCCGGTTTAAAATTTAAAGCAACGTAATTATCTACAGCAAATGTCATGAGATAGGTCGCCATTTTGTCTGAGCTGCGCCATTGCAGGATATGTGTCGAATCAGCATTTTTTACATCTTTAAAAAGATAACCATTCGATACAGCAGTTTTACCTGATTTAACCCGAATATTAAAAACGCAGGTTGCTTTGTCTGAAGGGTGATCGTAACACGGCATCCAGTGACGCGTGGCTGAGACATATTCATTAGAAAAGCCAACTCCCAAAGCATATAAGCAACCACCGTCATTTTGCACGCCGCCCCACGCACTTGATGGATATTCACCTGTCATCGTGCCGCTGTAAAATATTGCGAATTCCTCTGTGGATTCCGAAATCTCAGAGGCAGGGATTTTATAATGAAAATCCGCTGAATTACTATCTCCGACGGCTGTTACCGGTAGTTTTGTACCGTAATAATTAAATACAGAATCTACTTTCATTCCCCGCAGGTGAAAGGTAAAAAACTCACCGGCAGGCGGCATTAGCCAACGAACTGTAACAGTGCAAATTCCCCGTGCGGTTTTAGCCGGAGCGTCGGTCAGATCGAGATTTACTTCGTAATTTAAAACATCAAATGGCTGCTTTTTAAAATCAAGTGCACCGCTCGGATCAGTAAGAATATAATCCGGGAATT
This sequence comes from Bacteroidota bacterium, assembly GCA_040386315.1. Classification (GTDB taxonomy): domain Bacteria; phylum Bacteroidota; class Ignavibacteria; order Kapaibacteriales; family DASPKH01; genus DASPKH01. The sequence continues at coordinate 9,237 of JAZKFS010000039.1, read as the reverse complement.
TACTTTCCGCAACTTGCGCCTGGCTTTTAAAAGCCGTGCCGGCGAGCAGAATTCCACATAAAAAATATCGTAGAAGATTTTTCATAATTTCTTTTAAAATGTTCGACCTGTTTTTTTAAAACGGAATTTACCAAATTTTTTGCAGAAAGCTCTTTTTAAAAATGCTTTTAAAAATAAAAAGCCCGGAGCTTTGTAAAAACTCCGGGCTGATCTATATGGCGAAGAATTGCAGAGAAATTAAGAATACATTAATGTATGAAATGCAATAGTATGACTGTAAACAGTCCAAATACATACGTCAGGATCAATTGTTTCAGCGAGAAAACCTGTTTTAAAACGCCGTTTTTCATTTCTTTAAAAAGCTTTTTAAAGGTTATTTTTTGCGAACGATAAGCCGCGCAACGTAGTCTGCCTGCTTGATCGGCTCAGTATCTTCAGGATATGGGCTGAGCGAGATCAGTTCTACTTCATACCCGGCGAAATTTCCTTTTGATGGGAAGCGCGTTGCGTCGCCTTTGTGGGTATTCAGCATCACTGAGCCACTCTGTCCGTCGGTTGCGTAGCCGTCCACGATTATCATTGCGTTGCCTTCCCACACGCAGTTTACTGATTTCGGACAGCGCGAATCTTCCGCTACACTGCTGAAATGGAACTTGATCTTTCCTGCGTCCATCACGACCACCTGTCCGAATTTCACAGTAAATTCTTCGTTGAGCTTAATGATGTCTTCGGTCGGCTGCGTAGTTGTATCGTGATCCCGGAAGAAGAATTCGCAGCCCGAAAGCAGCGCGACGAACATCACCGGGAGAATCAATAATGATAATAATTTTTGCATGAGATCACCTCTGAAAATATACTGTATTTTTTTAAATTTGCTTGTTGTGCGGTGTTTAAAAGTAATAACATGATTTTTCAAAAAGCGTTACAATTCAAAGTGAATATTATGAAATAAAAAAACTCCCGACTTTTTAAAAGAGGGGAGTTTTTAAAAGGGGATTCTTTTAAAAGAGATTAGTTATTCTCTATCTGAGCGCCTTCACCTACTTCAATGGTACCAAGACTCTTTAAAGCACTCGTACCTGATACGGAAGCAAAATTCTTTACAACTGCGGAATTTTGTAAAACAACCCAGCCGGTTTCTGTAATGTAGAGCGCGCCGCCTTCCGTTGCATTATTCATTGTCAGCGTGCAGTTTTCAAGGATCACTTTCCCGCTTGTTGAAAGTGCGCCACCTAATTCTGTCTTGCCATTGACAATATGCAGATTGAACAATGTAACATCTGCCGAAATTGTAAAAGGACGAATACTTCCGTTGCCACTGATAATGACATCCCCGCTTTTCGGTACTTCGACACTGATATTTTTATCAATGGAGATCGTACTTTTTAAAACGATTGTTCCTTTGGCTATGATAGAAATATCATCACCCTTTTGCGCTTTTAAAACGGCATCACGAAGCGAACCGGGACCTGCGTCGTTGAGATTGGTAACATTGAAAAGCTCAGCATGTGCGCTTGCTTTTAAAAAGAAAACTACAGTAAAAACCGCTAACATTCTGGCAAGATTTTTCATATGATTTCCCGTTTGTAAAAAGATTTTCTGTAACTTACGCAAAAAATTCTTTTTAAAAACAACGTTTTTAAAACTTAACTCGTGACCCATTTTGCCAGTTCTTTAAAGGTTGGTTTCTTTCCATAACTCATGATGCCGATCCTGTAAATGCGGGCTGCCACCCACACCAGACCAAAAAAAGTAATGATCGGGAGTATGACCGAAAGCACGATCTGCCAGACAGGAACGGACGTCGCAGCAATACGAACGATCATTAATATCGGCGTGAAAAACGGGATCAGCGACATGACTGTAGCGAGTGTGCCGTTTGGATCGGCGATCACATTGCCAATAAAGAGGATCGGTATGATGATAGGGAGCGTAATCGGCATCTGTAGATGTTGCGCGTCCGCCTCCTGGTCTACTGCAGAGCCAACCGCTGCGAAGAGTGTTGCGTAAATAAAATATCCGGCAAGGAAATAAAACACAAATGCCACGCCCAGCCACGGTGAAATAGACGGCATGGAAAATCCTTCGGGAACACCCTGCTGGCCCGGCTGAGCGCCCATAGCAGTAGTTTCACCGCCGACGATCCCGAGTTTTAAAAGAATTGTTCCCGCCAGCATGGAAACTAACGTTCCGAGAACTGCCCAGATCACCATTTGTACCAGCCCCATCGCGCCGATCCCGAGAATTTTGCCCATCATAATATCATACGGTTTGGCAGATGAGGCAAGGACTTCCACAATACGGTTGGTTTTTTCCTCCATCACGCCGCGCATCACCATCATGCCATAAATGAACATGAGGATATAGATCAAAAAGCCCAGCACGTAGCCGATAATTGCATACGCCGCGCCGAAATCTTTTTCCACGCCGGTTTCCGTTACTTTTTGAGTGGCAAGGTCCACGCCTTCGTCTACCAGCTTTATTACGCTGAGGTCAGCGCCAGCTTCTTTTAAACGTTCATTGCGAACCACGTCCTCGATTGCATTTTCAAGCTGGCCGAAAAGTGACAAGCCACCGCCGCCACGTGTGAAAACCGTTGCTTTTCCTGTTTTTAAAATATCTGCCGGAATAATAGCGTATCCTGTTAATTCCTCGCTTAAAACCTGCGCCCGAAGTGAATCCTCCGACACGCGTGCGATGAAATATTTTGTCGGGCTTTTTTCTACGATAAGTGGAGCAAGCTTTCCTGTCTGGTCAAGAATTGAGATCTTTTCCTGCGAAGAATCTTTAGAAAGATAGCCGATAACAGCAGGAATAGCTATCATGGCAAACATTGCCAGAGGGCCGAGCAGCGTACCGATGATGAAACCTTTCGAGCGGATGCGTTTTAAAAACTCATGCTGCATTATCACGCCGATCTTCGATGGTGATTTTGATGTAGTCATATTGCTCATGCTGCCGCCTCCGCGCTTTGGTCGATGTTGTTTGAAACTACATTTATGAAGATCTCATTCAAGCTCGGCTCGACAATTTCAAACCGGTAAATATTTGACTTTTCCATTGCGCTTTTTAAAACGTCCTGTGCCGAAGCGCCATTTAAAAGCCGGAGTTCTGCAAAATGCCCGGAACGCTCAATGATCTTTACATTTTCCAGAGTATTTAAAAATTCATCGCTTCCTTCAAATTCAAGCTGAACTGTGTCGCGGCCGTACTGCGCCTTGATATTGCGAACACTTCCTACCAAAACCGCACGCCCGTGATTAATGAGACAGATGTCGTCGCACAACCTTTCGACCTGCTCCATGCGGTGCGACGAGAGAATAATTGTACGATTTTGCGCTTTTAATTCAAGCACAAGGCGTTGCAAAATCTCCGCATTGATCGGGTCAAACCCTGTGAATGGCTCATCCAGAATGATCAGGTCCGGCTCGTGCATGACTGTCGCAATAAACTGAACTTTCTGCTGCATACCTTTTGAAAGCTCGTCAACCTTTTTTGAAAACCAGTCGCCGGCATCAAGTTTTTCAAGCCACAGCATTGTTTGCTTTACCGCCTGCGGGCGTGACAAACCTTTTAATTGCCCAAAATAAATAAGCTGCTCTCCGACCTTCATTTTTTTGTATAGCCCGCGCTCTTCCGGTAGGTAGCCGATGCGGTTCTGGTGCGCCGGTCCGACGGATTCGCCAAACATCGTGATCGTGCCTTCGTCCGGTACAAAAATATTCGTCAGCATTCGTATCATCGTGGTTTTGCCGGCACCGTTCGGCCCCAAAAGCCCGAATATTTTTCCCGGCTCTACGGTAAAGCTCACGTCATTTGTCGCCGTGATGTCGCGGAATCGCTTCGTCACGTGGTCAACTACAAGTAAGGACATAGTTTTTAAAAGTGTTTTTAAAGGAAATTGAGTAGTGATCAACAAGGTAAAAATACGGCGGAAATGGGGAAGTGTTGCGAATATTTTTAAAAGATAGTACAAATGTTTTAAAAAATGGTAACAATGAGATTTAGTCCGCTTCCTGACGCGGCCTTCAGAACAATTCCTACGAAATTTTTAAAACTTTTATGGGCAGATATGCGTTATGTGGTATTCAAAACTATAACATCTCCTAATATTTTTAAGCTGTAGGTATAAATCTCTATGTTTATGAAGCCAGGAACAGGACACAAGATGCTAACTCCCGAAGATGCACGCAAAACGATGAAAAGAAACCAGATTATCAACTGGGTGATTTTTTTCGGTGTTTTGCTGCTCGTCACGATTGGGATCCTTGAATTACTCACGATGAATAGCCAGTAGGCAGTTTACCATACATTTGATTTTTAAAAGGCGTTTTAAAAAAACGCCTTTTTCATTTATATAAAGCTCATTTTTTTCATGAAAGTCCTGTCACTCATTCAGCCGTGGGCATCGCTCGTGGTCATCGGCGCTAAGCAGATCGAAGTGCGTAAGTGGAAAACCACGTATCGCGGTGAATTGCTCATCCATGCATCAAAGGGTTTTCCCGGTGAGTACCAGTATTTGTGCTGGCAGGAGCCTTTTAAAAGCGTTTTAAAAACAGCACATTTATCCGTGGAGAATTTGCCGCTTGGCGCAGTAATCGGGAAAGTGGTTTTAAAAGATTGTAAAATGATCGTTGACAAGCCGGAAGAGTTTTTAAAAGAGGCTGAAATGATCGCGCCGCCTTCACCGGAACGGGATTTTGACGATTATTCAGTTGGAAAATGGGCGTGGATCTTCTCACATGCTGAGCTTTTTAAAACGCCGATCCCCGCAAAAGGTGCGCTGCGGTTGTGGGATTTTGAGTGGGAGGGACGATAAAAATCAGTTTTTACAAGCCGAAAACCAATCTTTGACTTTTAAAAGAAATGCCGATAACTTCAATTTTCTTACTTTTAAAAGTCTGTTACGGATCAAACTTTTTAACGTAAGTCCATTGAGTATTTTGATTATCTTGAGAAACTTCAGTAAATTGAATGAAATAAATTTACTACCTTTTACATTTTACTTTGACGGTTAATGAAGAACGCCACACTTCTCGCCTGTATTTTCACCTGTTTTCTTTCCGGCTGCTATACTTCTACAGATATTGACGAATCCTACGGAAGCGCGCGTAGGCTGTTCACAATTAAAGATGCCGGGAACGACATTGTGTACAGCCCTGACGGAAAGTACCTGCTCTCCACAATAAATGAACATCTGGATATGTTCGGCAGTAAAGATGCAAAAGATGCGTTACTGTGGGACGCTTCAAACGGGACCCTTATCAGGGATTTTAAACTGGATCGTCGGCAATATTTACAATCTGCGTGTTTCAGTCCTGACGGAAAGATAGTAGCGGCAGGCGGCGTACAGCATGTAACAGACGGATATCTGATGAATACGGTTGCGCTGTGGAATACTGCTACCGGACAGCTGATAGATCAGGAATGGATGGTCCCTTTTAAAGTCACTACTGTTTCCTTCAGCCCTGACGGCCAGACAGTAGCATATATGGGGTGGTCAGATGATATTTCCTTCTGGAATATTTCCACAAATAGAACTACAAAGGTAACCGTTCCGGAAAAGATGGCTTCATATGTCAATACTATGAGGTACAATCCGGACGGCAGCTATTTGCTGCTCTCACCTCAATTCCTGATGAATACAAAGGATAAATCCTTCATTGACATAGGCCGCACGGGAAGAAGCTTCTCATTCATACCGGGTACTGACCGCATTATGAGTGGCGGGCCGGATGGCATCAATCTCCTCAGTTACATTACCGGCGAATATTTCGGTACAATTGACGATAAATATACCTGGTATATGTCCACTTCCGCCGCTACAAAGGACGGTAAGTATTTTGCCGGAGCGCACGAAACTTCAACCTACGGAGCTAAGGAGATCAATATCTGGCGTGCCAGCGATGGTGCTATGATCACGAGCATTCCTGTCGAGCAGGTGATCGTCACCATGGATTTTTCACCCGACGGAAGCCGCCTTGCAGCATCGGATAAAGATGGAAACCTCCACGTTTTTCAAATTACCTACTAAAAATCTTTTTAAAAACCCAGTTCATGAAATTTTCTTTTCAACTTTTAAGAAATATAGCATTTTCGCTTGTTTTGCTGCCACTGTATTCCTGCTACTTCATCCCGAGCGAAGTGCTTATTCGATCCAATGCAGTAGGAGTAATCAAGGTGCCTGCCCGTAGAGCAGTAGACGCCAGTTTGGGTGACTCACGGAGGACGATGGTGCTGCCGGGTGGAGGCATTATAAGCCTCCGGGTGGAACAGAGGAGCAATTCATCGTGTGGTGAGGATTTTGGAATTGCCCGCTACAACTCACAGCTTCAAATGGAATGGGCTATACCTGTTCTGCTGGAATGCTGGCGGGAAAAATTCCTTGGTGTGACCACTGACGGCCGATCAGTGAACGTATTCACCATGCAGGCTATTGCGTCTGATACGAATTCTGCCTTACTCACAAATGCAACCCAGATAAAAGTTACCCGTTTCGATGCAGCAAATGGCCGTCCGGTGTCTGATTCAATAATTTTTAAAAAGGAAGGAAATGCACAAGTGCAATATGAAGCAAGCTATGCAGATTCCTTATTGCTTGTTTATTATTACGAAACAGAATCCGTAGATAATAATGCCGGTACCGCAAATGCTTTGTTGATAAACAATTCGGCTTCAATCGTTTCAACAACACAGATTCCATTTACAAAGAAAACACTCCCTTTAAAAGTAGATAACCAGGGGAATGTATTTGCACTAACAATGACCGATGATGCGCTGCTGGATGTTTCTTCTCCGCACATTGTAAAACTTAGCGCTGTACGGCGTGGGCCGGGTAGCGCAGGTTCTCGAACGCTGTCCTTCGATCTGCCGCTTTACCCCTGGGTGGAGCAGGAAGCCAAAATGAATAATACAACAATGCGATGGTATGATTATTCAATTACTCCTGATCACGATCTGATATTTACCGCCCAGAGTGAATATGATAATAAAGTTGGGGGAATTACTGCTGCGCTTTTTAAATTTTCCTCTGATACTGTTTTTAAAACGATAGACTTTGCGCCGCGCGATCCAAAAGATGTGGTGAATGCCAAACGCTCGTGGAATTTTTTTAAAAACAATAAGATCGTCGGCAAGCATCATATGCAAAACGGCCATACTATAGTTGTTTTTGAAAACCTTGAAGTCAATTATTATTCCCATTCGGAATCATCTGGCAGCTATACCAATTTCTATAGAACCGGGCCGTACGAGACGTATGGTACGCACCTGGTGGTAGCATTTGACGAAAAGGGGAACATCGTCTGGAAAACATTTGTCGACAGGAATATCACTCCCGGGCCCGAGGACTATGCATCGAAGCAGGAGGCCTCCGCCGGAACTCTCGTTGTAGGAAATGACCTCAAATTATTCTATCGCGACCGCGGCAGCCGCAACGGTTTTTCAGGATTTACAATCAACCTCGCTGATGGTAGCCAGCAAAGGCTTGATGTGCCGATCGTCATGGAGAATTACGGCAACGGCATTCTCCTGGAGCAGCGTAAAACAATAGTGCTGCCCGACGGGAAGGCGATATTTTTTACCAAAAACTGGCAAACAGAAACATATGGGGATATTCTCGGGATCGACTTTACGAAAATCCCTGTGATAGAAGATTAATAGCCATATTTTAAAAGAGTTTAAAAAGACCATTAATAACTATATTTTACACCAGCTACCGTTACATTTACTTTTAAAAATGAAAAAAAACATACTTTTCATTGCTGCCCTTATAATTTTCATGCCGATCACCTCCAGAGCGCAAAACTTTTTAAAACAGCTCTCGCGGTTTGAGATAATTGCCGGTGGTGAAAATCTAAAACTTGAACAGAAAGTCTATTTCAATGGAAATCAAACGCCGGGCCGCGGCCACGAGGAAAAACTCTCAACGTTTTGTATAGGCGCAGCGATCAACTTTCCCGTGTTCCAGTTCAGCGACGACCTTTCTGTTGGAATTGCAACGGGTTTCGACGGAGGTTTTGTGAAAGATGAATCGAGCAGCAGTGGAAGCGACATGGATGGAAACGGTTTTATTACCTCCGAAGAACAAGGTGGCAATTTCCCGTACAAATTCGGGATCATCAATCTTCCCCTCATGGCAACCCTCAAATACGGCGGTGATGCTACGCTCATGAGCACGATGAAGTTTGGCGCCGGGGTTGGGATTGGCTACCAGGAAACCTACCTTTTTATAAAAGACCTGACGTATGACCTCCCGATCGTCTCAGCTGAGATCAGCTTCGGCAACCAAAGACTTCTTAAAGTTCGCGCCACGAAGCCATTGAAGGATTTCAAGCCCGATGCTAATACTATAATTACGCAGTACAACATCACACTTGGCGTGATCGGGTTGTTTTAAAAAAAAAACTGCTTTTTTTAATTGTTATTGCAAGGAGTCTTCCGACGCGGCAATCTGATTTCAACGCCTTTTCGCTTTAAAAATCAGATTGCCGCGCTGCGCTTGCAATGACGGATACCTCTCGCCTTTCCAAGAGTTCTAATCTCTCTCTCCGCAAGTTTTAAAAAACTTTCGTATCTTGCCTTCTTTTTAAAAAAAGCTTTTAAAAAAACGTCATTCCCCGGTCTTCCGATGAAGAATCTCTCTTCACGTATTCTGCCTTTTAGCATTATAAGAGAGATTCTTCGCTGCGCTTCAGAATGACGACGAAAGATTTCTTATCCCCCTTATCAAGGGGGACACAGGGGGGGGGGTCTGCATCATGGTATTTCTACAGTACGGGAATTCTCTCTTGCATCAAAAGAAAATCCCCTAAATCCCCCTTGATAAGGCAGGGCTGTTAAGTTCTCATCACGTGAAAAAGTTCTTTGATTTTATTAGCAAAGAAGCTGATGCCATTTTTTACAGAGTCAAAGCCATTTGTGCGGAATAGATTTAGTGCTATGGTCTTGAGCAAAGAGATATTAGAAGCAGGCAAATCTTTGCGAATAAGCGAATTGTCTTCGTTCAGGATAACATCTTTGACATAGTGGAGCTTATTTTCAATGAGCCAGTGATTTCTAATGCCACGGGTAAAGAACCCGGCATCAGATGAAGCAATGCTTGACAGGTAGTAGCTCGTAGACAGCAGCGTTTGCTGAAAATGGCGGCGGCTTCTTTCTACCACTATTATTCTTTCTACACCCGTCCAGTTTCTGGAGAGGATGTCCTGAGGCACGTCGTAGACTTTCGTCAAGCGC
>JAZKFS010000038.1:17983-61812 GCA_040386315.1 Bacteroidota bacterium | reverse complement strand
TTCCTTGTGTTTAATCGGCTTAATCTATACATACCAATTGTTTAACAGGGGAGAAATATATGTTGGCTAAGTCGAAAATCGTAATAATGACGCCAGAACAGGCGCGAAAGGAGATGAAGCGAAAGGAAATGCTGAACTGGATTATGTTTTTTGGATTCTTACTACTGGTTACTATTGGAGTTCTTGAGTTAATAACATCTGTCACGAGTTAATATACACTCTGTAAAAAAAAGAAAAGCCCTACACGTTTTTAAATATCGTGAAGGGCTTTTCTTTTTTTCTGCTGTCAAACCTTTCAAGAACCAATACACCTCTAGACCGATTACAATGATTTTGATACCGATTAGGAAGTTTCTGTACGTTTTTAATTAAAGGCTATCAATAACAGAAGCAACATGTATTATTTTCGCTCTACATTCACTTTTAAAAACTGTCCTATTTGTATATGTACTATGACTAAAATTCACTGGCTTACAAAAGATGAATATAACAGTTTAATTGAAGAACTCCATTCGATTACTTTAAAAGTTTACTCGATAGAACCACACTTCAAAAGCCCTGGATTATTTAGTGAAAAGGATTCTGTACGGATAGCTGAAATTTCGGAAATTTTAAAGAATTGCAAAGTAAAGGGAGGAAACAATTAATGGGGTTTTTCTTACTATAGGGAAAGAAGTACTTTTAAAAACTTCTGAATTTTTGCAGTCCATAAAAAAGGAAAGCCCAACACTTTAAAAGGTGAAGGGCTTTTTGATTAAAAGTTCATTGCTGTTAATAAATAATCTTGTATCTTGCGCAATGTCTACTCTTATATTAACATAACTGATTACCTATGCGGCCCGTTCTGACTTTTAAAAATCTGTTTCTTGCTATCAGTATGTCCATCTTGTCTTCTTGTGAATCTTTTGAAGATGTAATTCCTGCTAGTGATTTTCAGCCCTTAAAAAACACTACTGTAACTCCGGCAAATGATGTGTATTATGGGCAGAAAATTGTTATTAAAGGTGAGAAGTTTATAAAGAATAAAGCATATACTCAGGTATGGTTTGGCGATGTGCGTGCTAATATTGATTCATACAACGAGACAACCATCAATGTAACCATACCGAATGATGCAAAAACAGGCATACTCAGTGTATCAAATGGTGTATACGCTGATACCATAGAGCAAAACTTTAGAATCTTAAAAAGAAATATGATTATCTATCATAATCTGGATATTTCATTTGGTGGTGGCCTTTGGTCACAGAGAGTTATATCAAAGAATGGGAGACGTGAAGGATCCGGAGAGTACAAGAGCACCTCCATTGATACGGCAGAGTATTATGGTAAGTTTACTCTAACAAGTAATGATACGGTAACCCGGCATACAACTAATAGCTTCGGTTGTGCATTACCTAGTGATAGTTTTACTACAGATAGTGCTTATTATACAGTACCTTTTATCAGTTATACAGCAAGCCCCTATGGTGGTGATCGCACTCTAAATACAATTCAAATGGATGTGGATACAAATAACAGAATATTTAAGAATCTTACTTTTAGACAGATATATTCTGATTATGGATACGATGCCGGTTATAGCTTTGAGCTTTGTAAAAGGTTACAAATTACTTTCATTAATTTACCATATTCAGCTGTTGGCAATAAAAAAGTCGTGAGTATTCAAAGCAATGAGTTAAAGCAATATATAATTGATTTCGCTGCGGATTCATCACGCTTAGAACACAAAAATTCACCAATTTTTAATCAGACTCACTTTTCTTACAAAGGCCTGGTAAAAGTGTATCCATCATCTTATTTTAACATGACTTTAGAGTAATCCCACTATGACAATAAAAATAGAAAAGCAAAACCCAGCACTTTAAAAGGTGAAAGGCTTTTTTATTTCACATTTGTTTTCTTAGTCCATAAAAAAAGCCGTAGATTCTTGCGATCTACGGCTTAATATTTTCTGCTGGTGGCAGTATTTGTGCAGCTTTTAAAAGCTGCTTTCGAAAAGTGCATTATGCAGATCAAATAACGAAGAAAGCAAGAATACCTCGCTACGAATATTTGTGGTGAAATCCTGCCGGCGATCTTTTGTGGTGATACTTTTTGCGTGGTGATAGTGTTGCTACATTATCTTTTTCGCGTGGTGACATCGAAATTGTGGTGACGAAAAAAAGAGTTCTGATTTTATGATGGATGCAATGTCGCGAATCCTGTGTGGTGACAAAATCAGAATGACTTTTTTAAAAACCGGCTTTAAAAATCTGCAATGCAAAGAACGAATGTGAAAGCAATTGGTGATTAACTTTCGATACTAACTTACGGCGGAAAGGAGCGTTTTAAAAATGCTCATTTGTAATCGGTATCAATTTTGCGATAAAGCGGCGTATAAAGTTAGGTAACGGTAAATATTTGGTATATGTGGAGTTACATTAATGTTTAAACATAGTTTTTAAAAGGAAAAAGCCGGAACAATGCACTGCCCGGCTTTTAAAGAATTTTAAAAGAATTAACGAACTAATTGCATTGGATGGAGTGCCGAATACCGTCCTGCTTCGAGCTTGTAAAAATACGTTCCGGCTGATAAGCTTTTTGCATTGAATGGAATCGTATGCGGTCCTGCATTCTGATCGCCGGAGTACAGCCGTGAAATAACATTGCCGCGAATATCGGTGATCGTGAGATTCACGTAGGCAGCAGCTGGAAGCGTGTACTGAATAGTTGTTGCTTCTGTGAACGGATTCGGGTAATTTCCTACTTTTAAAAGAATTTCGTGATCTTCGACAATAGCATTCGGCCCGCTTGGTTTGAAAAGCGGAAGTGTATTGAATTGTTTTAAAAGGATTTTCTGAATATCCGTCTGAGGTGCGCCAAACCACTGCGTGAGCGCGGAAGCATACACCTGGCGATAATCATTCTGCATGAGTAGATCGCCCTGCTTATCCAGGTTTGCAAGATCAGGATTCGCACCATGCACCTGCCCGCCGATCACATTTTTTCCGAAAACGAACATTGGCGCGGCGGTTCCGTGATCTGTTCCTTCCGAACCGTTTTCCGTTACGCGGCGGCCAAATTCGGAGAACGTCATTCCCGCGACGCGCTCGTCAATTCCAAGCATTTCCGCATCATCCATGAATGCTTTTGTTGCAGTTGAAAGTTGTTGCAAAAGATTTGCGTGCGCTCCGGTAACACCGCCCTGAGCCGCGTGTGTATCAAAAGCATTTCGCTCGATGGCTACGAGGTAAAATTTCGTTTGAAGTCCGCCCGCAATAAGCCGTGCAACGATCTTCAGCTTTTCAGCAAGGTCGTTTCCGGTTGGATATGTCACTTTGTTTTGAGCCGAATCGCCTGCTGCTTTGATGCGTTTTGAATATACCTGCGCTGATTTTTCAACGCCGCGAATAAAGTCAAGCTCGTTGCCATACGGCGTGTCGGGCGTGAGGTCTTCGTCCGCCGGAGTTTCACTTTCACCGACGAGTTTGTAAAATTCATCAGGGTCTTTAAAAGTCACACCAAGCGAGCCGCGCCCGCTTTGAAATCCAAGCGAAAGGTTATTGCCGATCTGGATTGCAAGCGGATCAGGTGGAAGCTCATCAGGATTAGCCGGAGCGAGTGTTTCGAGGTAACGCCCGGCCCAGCCCGTTCCGAGGAAAACGTTTGAATCGGTCGCCGTCAGCCAGATATCCGATCCGCGAAAGTGCGAACGGTCAGGATTTGGGTACGTCACGCCCTGCACGAGAGCCATTTTTTCAGAATCAAACAGGTTTTTAAAATCCGGCATGGAAGGATGCCAGCCGAGCGTATCATTCAGTTTTAAAGCTTCCACTTTTTTAATTCCGATAGTCGGACGCGCTGCGTAATACTTTGCATCTTCGTAAGGAATAACCGTATTTAAGCCATCATTCCCGCCCTGGAGCTGGATGAGAACCATCACACGGTCGGAATCACCCGCGAGCGCCTGCATCGCTTTTAATGAAGGGGATTGCGCGAGCGCTTCAATCTGAAATCCATTAAAAGCCGATGGAACAGCCGAAAGCGCAATGCCGGTAAGAGCTGATTTTTTTATAAAGTCACGACGTTTCATTTTTTTATCCTTTTTAAAAAGGTTTGTAATTTTTTTGGTTTTAAAACTTTAAAAGTTTTTAAAAGCTTAATTCAACTGGAATTCAGGCAAACGGACAATTGCTTTTAAAAGCATTCTCAAGCGCGACTCTGCAAGTTCACTTTCGATATTCCACTCATATGCGGGCGTGCCCTGAAGCAGTTCGCCGAGCAGGTCATCATACTGTTTTTCCGTGAGCGGGGCAGGCAGGAGGAAGTCAGAAATATCGGACACAAGCTGTTTTGCATCGTCCTTGGAAGGGAAACTTTTTGCGAAAGTCAGTACGTCCACTTTTAAAGGAATCGCATTTCCGCGGTCATCCACGGTAACGATATTTTTTCCCGTGTAATCCTTTCCATCCATCAGATATTCTGCGATACGCTGGCGCAGTGGGAACGTGCTTGTATTGATCCAATGGTGATAACCTTTCCAGCCCTCAACGGTCGGCGGATTGAAAAGCTCTAGCGATAGCCCGCGCAAAGCATCGTTGGAATAACGTGCCGGAATATTTTTGATATTGAATTGGCGAACAAGACCGGAAATAATATCCAACGGTGACTTGATCTGCGCTCCAAAAAAAGCCTCATCAAAGAAATGCGCACTCGTGAGAAGAGTTTTTAAAACCGGTTTCAGCTCGTAATTATTTGTTTTTAAAAGCTGTGCAAGCTGGGTGACAATCGTTTCATCAGGAATTTCGTACACGAAAAACTTATACAGCTTTCTCGCGAAAAATTTCGCACACTCATCTTTTTCAAAGATCAGATCAAGTAATGTATCAGTATCGAAATTCCCTGTTTTCCCGAAGATCGTTTTAGAGCCGGTATCAAAAAGCGCCGGAAAAAAACCCGAGGCAAGCGAATATTCTTTCGTGTTGCGGTTAAATATAATATTCCATCCGGTCAGTGTTCGTGCAGCTTCCAGTACATCCTGCTCAGTATAATTGCCAATGCCGAGCGTGAATAATTCCATCACTTCACGGGCGAAATTCTCATTCGGGCGGTTTTTCTGGTTTGCGCGGTTATCAAGGTAGATCAGCATTGCCGGGTCGCTCACCATTGCGCGCGTGAGTTCTTTTAAATTCCCAAATGGATGCGTAGGTGTAGGAATGCGTGGATCATCTGCTTTTTTCCCGTCAAGGCGGTGACGGCGGAATTTATCATTTTGCCAGTAAATATAGTGCGGGATCTGGACTTTCTGCCTGTCAGCAGGGAAATGATTGTGCCAGAAGAAAGTCATTTTCTCGCGCAGCGTGTAGGGTAGGGTGGACGCAGTCATAGAATTGAACCACCAGTTACCCAGGTCATTCATTTTTTTGTTGTAATCCTGCTGTTCGGTCGGAGTGGTCGGCTGTTTCGGCGTTTCCAGTACCCACGTAGGTGCACGCGGAGTTGTGATCTCAGATTCACTTTTTCCTTCAAAAAGGAGTGCTGCAACAACATTTTGAGCAGTTTGTCCGATTACAAAAGGCAATTCGCCAAGAGCAGGCATAAAAGAGGTGCGGCGAAGAAGATGCAGTGCTGTCATGCGGTCGAGCGGCTGCGTGTACGGTTCCAGCCCTGCGGTCACATTCAGCGGGCGCGGCGCGACGGCTTTCTCAAACGGCGTCTGTGAGCGGCCTAAAGCATTTGAAAAAAAGGAGCGACGATTCATGGAGAACTCCGGCATTGGTGATGTTTTAAAAAAACGAATTTTTTGCTGTGAAGTGGAAAAAGGACAATCGGTTTAAAAGTTTTAAAAGCGTAAATTGCTAAAAAAATCCCAAAAATCCCTATCTTTGAAAGAGTGTGAAAAAAATTACACACTTTTAAAAAAGCTACAACTTTTAAAAAGCCGCGGTTTTAAAAAAGGTTACAATTCCCTGAAAATTATTTTTAAAAAGTCACAATGAGCAATTTTACAGAATTATACGAAAAGCATAAGCAAACGCTGGACGAAGCAGTACAAGCAAATCAATCACGCGAATTCTACGCACATTGGCCGGAAGCGCCAAGCGGGAAAATCTACGGCGAAAACGCGAACGACGACGGAAAAGCCAGCTTTGAAAACCGTTTTGAAAAGAATTTTGAGCTGCCAAATCAGAAAGGTTCGTCGGAATACGCAGGCGAAGAAGAATCGCCGTATGGTTTTACGCTTGGTGTGAAATATCCGGTTTTTAAAACCGAAACACTGATCGAAAACGCACAAACGGCTTTAAAAACATGGCGCAAAATGAGCGCAGAAGAACGCGCAGGAATCTTAATTGAATGTTTGGAACGCGCTTCAAAACGCTTTTTTGAGATCGGTTACGCCACGATGCATACGACCGGACAGGGCTTTGTAATGAGCTTTCAGGCGTCGGGGCCGCACTCTTTTGATCGCGCACTTGAGGCGATAGCTACGGGTTATTCCGCGCTGACGAGTTTTAAAAACGATGCGACGTGGGTAAAGCCAATGGGCCGTATGAGCGTTACGCTTGAGAAGAATTTTTACGCTGTTCCGAAAGGAATTGGTGTTGTGATCGGCTGTTCGACATTTCCGATTTGGAATAATGTACCGGGAATGTTTGCGGATCTGATTACGGGAAATGTAACGATTGCCAAAGCGCACCCAAAAGCTGTTCTGCCGATGGCGATTTTAATTGCTGAAATGCAGAATACCCTTGCTGACCTTGGTGTTGACCCGCATATCGTGCAGCTTGCTGCAGATACAACTTCAAATCCGCTTACGCTTGAACTCGTTAATCATCCTGCTGTAAAAATCATTGATTACACGGGAAGTACGGCGTTTGGTAAAAAATTGGAAGAAATTGCTGCAAAAAGCGGAAAATTAATTTTCACAGAAAAAGCAGGTGTAAACTGCGTGATTCTTGACAGCGCGATCAATCTGGATTCAGTTTTGGATAATCTCGCGTTCAGTATTTCACTCTACAGCGGACAAATGTGTACGGCGCCGCAGAATATTTTTATTCCAAAAGAAGGTGTGAAGGAAGGCGAAACATTAGTGAGCTTTGATGAAGTTGCCGAGCGTTTTAAAAACAAGATTGACGGGCTGGTGAATAATGAAAAAGTCGGGCCTTCAACGCTTGGTGCGTTGCAGAATAAGAGTACTCAATCACGCGTTGATGAGGCTTTAAAACTTGGACTTGATGTGATTCGCCCGAGCGAGTGTATTGGGCAGGAGGGTTTTGAAAATGCGTGCACAGCTTCGCCTTTGGTTTTAAAAGCTGATTTTGAAAAAGCGGAAATTTATCAGAATGAATGGTTTGGTCCGATTTGCTTTTTAATTCCTGTTGATAGCTTTGAAAGTGCTGTAAAACACGTTGCTGAATCGGTTCAGGAGCATGGCGCGCTTTCTACGGCTGTCTATACTACGGATTTCCGCAAGCAGGGAATGGCGGAGGAAGAGCTTGTGTATGCGGGCGCGCCGGTAGCGTTTAATTTTACCGGGCCGATCTGGGTGAATCAGTCGGCGGCGTTCAGCGATTTTCATGGAACGGGTGCAAATCCGGCGGGAAATGCTTCGTTTGCTGATCTGAGCTTTATTACGCAGCGATATAATGTGATCGGTTCGCGTTCACTTGCTCCGGTAGCGGCGTAGTTTTTAAAAGCAGTATGCTTTGAGCTTTAAAAACAAATCATACTCTGTGAAATCCAAAAATCCGTATAATCTGTGATTCTGAAAAGAGAAAGAAAGTTTTTAAAAAGAAATATAAACAAAGCTTTAAAAGCTTTTAAAAAAGATAAAAAATGGCTTGGTTTAACAGAACAAAGAAAAATATCGGCGACGACGCACCGCGCGAGATGCCTGACGGGCTTTGGACAAAGTGCGATAAGTGCCGTGAAGTAATCTATAAAACGCAGCTTGAAGAAAATGCGTACACATGCCCAAAGTGCGACAATCATTTTCGCATCGGCAGCGAGGAATACATAAAAGTGCTTTTTGATGAAGGCACTTTTGAAGAAACGGACAGGAATGTTCGTTCAGGCGATCCGCTGGAATTTGTGGATACGAAGCCGTATTATCAGCGCCTTGTGGATGCTCATGCAAAATCTGATCTACCTGATGCGCTGACAATTGGGCATGGCACTATAGAAGGAAACCGGGTGTCATTCGGTTGTATGAATTTCGCGTTTATCGGCGGAAGTATGGGTTCGGTCGTTGGCGAGAAATTTGTTCGTGCAGCTCGTCGCGCATTTGATGAGAAAATTCCGCTTATCGTGATTTCAGCGTCAGGTGGTGCACGTATGCAGGAAGCGGCTTTGTCGCTCATGCAAATGGCAAAAACAAGCGCTGCGCTTGCTGAACTTGACGAGGCAAAAATCCCGTATTTTTCAATTCTGACTGATCCGACAACGGGCGGCGTGAGTGCTTCATTTGCAATGCTTGGTGATCTCATTATTGCTGAGCCGAAAGCGCTGATCGGCTTTGCCGGGCCTCGCGTGATCGAGCAGACGATCCGCAAGAAATTGCCTGAAGGATTTCAGCGGGCTGAGTTTTTATTAGAACATGGTTTCCTTGATCTGATCGTTCACCGCAAGGAAATGCGTTCAAAATTGGCGCAGCTTATAAAAATGCTGGCTAATTAACTTTTAAAAAATAGTTTTAAAAGAAAAGTTTTAAAAAGAAAGCAGATAATTATGCCCGGAAAAGGAATAGGTTTTAAAGATATTACTATTGATACAAAGCCGACTGTGCGCGTCATTGGGTTCCCGATGGACCTTGGTGCAGACAGGCGTGGCGTGGATATGGGGCCTTCTGCGCTGCGTATCGCGGGAATTGAAGAGCGGCTGCGGGAGCTTGGCTATACGGTGATTGACGAGGGTGATATTCCTGTGAGAATGCAGGAGATTTTAAAAATCACTGACCCAAAACTGAAATATTTGCCGGAAATTACGAATGCCTGCGAGCGCCTCGCTATAAAGGTAAAATCTGTTCTTGATAATGGTGAATTTCCGCTGGTGCTTGGCGGCGATCATGCGATGAGCATTGGCTCGATAGCCGGAATTGCAGCGCATTGCCGTGAAAAAGGTAAACGTCTTGGCGTGATCTGGATTGATGCACATACAGATGTGAATCTGCCTGAAACGACGCCATCAGGAAATATTCACGGGATGCCGCTGGCTGTTTCGCTTGGATTTGGCGCACCGGAACTGACATCAATAGCAGGAGATTTTAAAAAGCTGGAGCCGCAGAATCTCTTTATTGTTGGTGCGCGCTCGGTTGACATTGGTGAGAGAAAATTTGTAAAAGAGCAGAATATCGAAGTGTATACCATGACGGATATTGACCAGATGGGAATGGTCAATGTTGTCAATGAAATTTTAGAAACCGTGTGTGAACAGGTTGACCATCTTCATATCAGCTTTGATCTGGATTCAGTTGATCCTTCAGTAGCAAGCGGTGTCGGAACGCCGGTGCCGGGCGGTCTTTCGTACCGTGAAACACATCTTATCATGGAAATGCTGGCTGAAAGCGGACGGGTTTGTTCGCTGGAAGTGGCGGAGGTAAATCCGATCCTTGATGATAAAAATAAAAGCGCAATTTTTGCATCAGAAGTTGTGGCCTCGACAATGGGAATGAGAATTCTATAACATTCTTTTAAAAATAATTCTTTAAAAATATTTCTTTCTAAAGAATTACATCTTTTAAAAGCTTTTAAAAAGCATGACAAAGCAAAATTATTCGATTCTCATCATTGGCGATTCCTCTATCAATCAGAATGCCTGTGATATTCTCACGCCAAAATATTCACATGTTCACTCATATACTGATGCTTCCAAAGCATTGGAAGATGTTCATTCGCTGCGTCCGGATGTGATTTTGCTTGATATATTCCCCGTTCAGACAAATGCGCTTGATGTGCTCGTGAGTTTGCGCGATCAGGGACATGCGATTCCTGTCATTATTATGACGACCGCTGCCGACATTAAAATGGCAGTTCGTGCTTTACCTCTGGGAGCAGATGATTTTACGTTAAAACCACTCGATTCGGAACAGCTTGAGCTGGCGATGGAGCGCGCTTTTCAGCGTTCTAATTTACGCCGTCAGGTGGATCTGCTGGAAGAGCGTTTGCAGCAGGATCAGCCGTCATCAATTCTCGGGGATTCAGAAGGAATGAGGAAAGCCCTTCAAATGGCGCAGATTATTTCCCGCGCTGATGATACGACATGCTTGATCCTCGGTGAATCCGGCACGGGAAAAGAACTCGCCGCAAAATATATTCACGACAATTCCGCCCGCGCGAAAAATGCTTTTATTACTATAAACTGCGGCGCAATCCCGCGTGATCTTGCTGAAAATGAATTCTTCGGTTATGAGCGCGGCGCTTTTACCGGCGCGACGGAAAAAATTAAGCAGGGAAGATTTGAGCAAGCGCATCGCGGTACGATTCTACTTGATGAAGTCGGCGAACTGAGCCCTGAAATGCAGGTGAAATTACTACGAGTTCTCCAGGAAAAAACGTTTTACCGTTTGGGCGGCTCGAAGGAAGTTCATGTAGATGTACGGGTTTTGGCGGCTACGAATCGTGATCTTGAAAAATTGATCGAAGAAGGAAAATTCCGCGAAGATCTCTATTATCGACTGAATGTCGCAACGATCGAGCTTCCGCCACTGCGTGAACGCCAGGATGATGTAATGCTTCTGTCAACTGCTTTTATAAAAGAATTCAATACAAAGTTCGGCAAGCAGATCAGCGGGTTTACGCCGGAAGCTGCTGAAATTATGCAGAATTATTATTGGAAGGGGAATGTGCGCGAGCTGCGCAATGTAATAGAACGCGTTATTCTGCTGGAATCACAAAATGTAATCGGAAAAGAATCGTTGAGTTTTCTGCGTCCCGCTCCTCCCCAGCAGCAAAATCAGGCAACTCCTGAACTTCAGCCCGGACAACATTACCTTACCATTTCAAAATCTGGTGCGCCGATGGCAAATATTACGCGTGATCTTATTCTTCAAACGCTGAAAATCACCGATAATGATCTTGCCAAAGCCGCTAAAATCTTAGCAATGTCCGTAACGAAACTTCAATACAGAATGGAACAACTCAATATCGCAAATGCAGGAAAATTGGCCGGGTAGTTTTAAAAGAAAGTTTTTAAAAACCTTTTAAAACTTGCTAACATTCCACATTAGTACGAAGATCGATCTGTTCTAAAATCCCGCTCACACGCAAACATTTCATAAAATCTCCTTCAAAAACATTGGACAGCCCGCGCGAATGAACTTCCCATGTAAGTGCTTCAGCGCGATCTACTGAGCATTGGGTTGCCTTAATGATCTGAGTAGTCACTTCCTCAAATGTGTGCCATTCGTCATTATACAATATCACGCGCGCACTCAGCGTCGTTTCGGTCGAGTCAATCGTGTCAAGTTCTTCGGCTTCCATCGGCTCGGCGCTGCTCATCAAAATATCCATATTCATCATAATAATTCTTTTAAAAGTAGTTTTTTAAAAAGTGGTGAAAAAACTGTTCGATAAATATTCTTTTGTAAAATAGCTAAAATCAACTAAATTTGAAAGTCAGTTTTTAAAAATACGTAAAAAAAAGTATAACAACTCATAATTTTATTCAGGAGTAATCGCAATGACCAATCAGGAATTTTTAGAGAAATTAGACGCTATCATCAATGAGCGCCACCTTTTGCAGCATCCGTTCTACCAGATGTGGAATGCCGGAACGCTGACGATTGATTCACTTCGCGAATATGCCAAAGAATATTATCACCAGGTGCACAATTTCCCGACGTACGTGAGCGCTACACACGCTAACTGCGATGATATGGAGATCCGCCAGATGCTGCTTGAAAATCTTTGGGAAGAAGAGTACGGCCCGAATAATCACCCTGAGCTTTGGTTACGTTTCAGCGACGCTCTTGGTGTGAGCCGCGAAGAAATGAAATCCCGCAAATATCTTCCGCACACGCGCATGTCCGTTCGCATTTTAAAAGACCTTGCGTCACGCAAAAACCCGGCTGAAGGCGTTGCTGCATTGTATGCTTATGAAGCACAGATCCCAGAAGTTTCTACAACGAAAATCGAAGGACTAATCAAAAATTATAATATTTCTTCAGAATCCGGCCTTGAGTTTTTCACAGTGCACGAAAAAGCTGACGAAGTTCACCGCGCTGTAACCCGTGAGGCGCTTGTGCGTATGTGCCAGACCGATCCGCAGAAGGAAGCCGCACTTGATGCTGCCCGCGAAGCTGCCGACGCTGTAAACCTGCTTCTCGACGGTATCTACGAAAACTATTGCTGCGATAAAATGGCTGCGTAAGTTTTTAAAAAAGAAATTCTTTTAAAAGAGTTTTTAAAAATGAAAATCCGTTGTGAAGTGTTTTCGCAACGGATTTTTTATGTTTGAAGTTTTCTAAATTTCTTTTTAAAAAATATAAGTCGTCATTCTGAGAAGGTCTTCCGACGAAGAATCTCTCTTCTTGTATCATTAGAAAGATTCCACGGCGTGCAAAAGCCACGCCTCTGAATGACAATCCATCACTTTTATGGAGTTTAAACAAGTTCATTTTAAAAACAAAAAATCCGTTGCGAATATTCTCACAACGGATTCTCTTTTTAAAACTATTTCTTTTTAAAAACCTACGCCAATTCTTCCTGTAATTTCACTTCCTTTACTTTCTCCAAACGCTGCAAGCGGCGCGACTCGGTGCGATGCTTTTTTGAAACTATGCCAACAATATAGACGCGCGTGATATAACCCCAAAAGCTTTTTTCCATCAGCTCCGGCGAGATCGTGTGTGCGATCTTGGCATGTGCAGCAGGCGTTTCGCTCCAGTGGATTCCCGCGCGCTCATGGTGGATCGTATGATAGCCGTTGTTGAAAAGCATTGTGTTTAAAAAGCCCGTGAAATTCCGCGAATGGTCGTATTCAGATTCTTCATCAGCGTGAACGTGCTGCACGTAATTGAAGATCAGAACGCTGAAAAGCGAAACTTGGTGCGGAATTGCAATATAGATTAACGCTTTTTTCCAGTCAATAAAAAGTGCGATCGCATACAAAGCTACAAGCGCAACGTATTGCCCGGCTGCAAGATAGAATTTCTTTTTGTCCTTTTCGCGCAGCATTTTTAAATAATCGCGGATCGGCTTTTGCTGAAAATAACTGCTGATGGACGGATAGATAAGCAACGTTAGGAGATTATTTTTCTCACTCACGCGGTACGTGATCGTGTAGTCGCCTTCCTTATTATTCAGCTTATGATGATTCGTATTATGTGTTGGAATCCACGCAAATGCTGGAAATCCGTAAAAAAGCGTCAGCCAGTAATCCGTTAGCGTGTTTAAGATCTTCGTGCGCCATATCGGGAGGTGATTGTGATTGTGCGCGATCACCGCAACGGAAATCGCCATGAAAAGCCCAAGCACATACAGCGGAATATTAAACGAGCGCAAATTCCATTGTACAAATAAAAGAACTGTTGTCACAGCCATATAAACCAGTGTGCGGCGGTCAGCTTTAAAACGAAGTGGCATAGTTTGCTATTATGGTTTGGTTTTTAAAAGAAGTTTTGTAATAACTCTTTAAAAGCTAAAGTAGTGTTTTTTACATAATTTAAAAATAATATTTACCGATAAAATCTGCAAATAAAATTTCTTTAAAACCTTTTAAAACTTATACTTAGAAACTCTTTTGGATTTTGATAAACAACGTAAAGCCAGTCATTCCGGCTTGTCCGGAATCTTCTTCATCGGCGAGCGGTATAGCATAAAAGCAAATTGCCTGTAAACAATTGTCTTGTGGCAAAATACATTGGTGCAACACGTAAAGATTCCGGACAAGCCGGAATGACAGTTTTTTTGCATCTGTATTTTTAAAAGTAAAATCCAAAACAGTTTCTTAATCCCGATGAAGCAGTTTCGGATCGAGTTGCGCTTTGCCTTCTGAATTCATCAATTGCTCAATTTCCCGCGCTGTACGTGCTAATTTTACGCTCATATTCACCGGATCGCCATTCGTCACGCGGATATCATCTTCGATTCTCACACCGATATTCCACCATTTTTTATCACACGGGCTGCCTGCCGGAATGTAAATCCCCGGCTCAACTGTTAAAACCGTATTTTCTTTTAAAGGCCCACCCGTTCCCGCATCGTGTACGTCCAGACCGAGATAATGCGATGTTCCGTGCATAAAATAATATTTCATTTCAGCGGCTTCTTTTATAATTCCCAGTTTTAAAAGCTCGCGCGTCACAACGCTCACCGCCGCCTGATGCGGTGCTTTAAAAGCATTTCCCGCACGGCACGCAGCAATTCCTGAATCCTGAGCTTCAAGAACAATATTATAAATCAGCAACTGCTCCGGCGAAAATTTCCCATTCATCGGGAAAGTGCGTGTAATATCTGCCGTGTAGCCGCGATATTCAGCACCACAATCTGCCAGCACAAGTTCACCTTCCTTTGTAATTCTGCGGTTCGACGTATAATGCAAAATACACGGATTCGGGCCTGAACCAACGATAGAAGCGTAGCCGACATCTTCCGCGCCGAGGTTTTTAAAAGCGAATTCCATGATCGCTTCAAGCTGATATTCCGCCATGCCCGGACGTGCCGCCGCCATTGTCTTTTTAAAACCCTCGGCTGTAATATCCATCGCGGTTTGCATCAGCGCAATTTCTTCATCATCTTTCACTTCGCGCATCTGCGCCAGGATATTCAGCGTTTTTACAACAAGATTGGGAAATTTCTCTTTTAAAAATTCCTTTTCTTCTTTTTCAACCATCGTGATCTTTCCGGAAACCGGCTTGCGGACCATCGCTGTCGGCCAATTCGCAACAAAAAGCGTATCTGTCTTTGCAAGTGCCGATTCCAGGGTTTTTAAAAAGCCCGATCTATTGATCGCTTTTTCAAAACCGAGTTCGGTTTCCGTCTCGCGCGTTCCCATACGAACGCCGCTCCAGACTTCCGTTGCCATATTTCGTTCCGGCACGAACATGATCTCTTTAAAAACTTTCCCGTCAATTTCAATGCCGTTTGGAGCCAGCATCAGGACGGTATTTGCGTCAGGCATTCCGCTCAGATACCAGAGATTGCTGTTCTGCCGGTATTCATAGTCCACGTCATTCTGGCGGTTGCGCACATCTGCGGCAAACACCAGCGCAACAGAATTCGGTGGCATATTTTTTAAAACATTGTTGCGACGCGCTTTATACTTTTGTACTGAAATCCCCGTTGTTTCGTAGCGTTCGTATGGAAATGTCACGCCGGGCGCCTGCGCCTGCGCTTTTAAAAAAGTACAAACGAGAATTGCACTTATTGAAATAATTTTTACAACATTCATAGATTTTCCTTTTAAAAAGCTTTTAAAAAACTACGTCGCTACAGCCAGGACAGCCGTATGAACTTCGCGCGCACCATTTTCCAGTAATACGGCAGCGCACGCATTTAGTGTCGCACCGGTGGTGAAAATATCGTCAATAAGGAGAATTTTTTTGTTGTGGATTTCTTCTTTCTTTATCACTTTAAAAACATTTGCCACATTTTTAAAACGCTCAGCTGCGGAAAGAGTTGTCTGCGAAAGTGTGTAGCGCGTGCGTTTTGCAATGTCGGCGCGAACGGGAGTTTTTAAAACGGTGGAAATTCCTTCGGCGATCTTTTCAGACTGGTTGTAGCCGCGCTCACGTTTCCTGGCGTGGTGGATCGGAACGGGGAGGAGAATGTCGTAATCGGTCCGTTTTAAAAACTGTAAAACCTCGCCAAGCTCTGCGCCAAACTCCAGGCCGATACGCGAGGCGCCGCGATATTTAAGCGCATAGATGAGTCTGCTGATGGGTAATTCATCAGAAAAAGAATACAAACCACACGCCCAGTTTACAGCAATTTCGTCATTTTTAAAGATTTTTACAAACCTGTTTAGAAGCTTGTCAGGCGGAATGCCGGGTTCGAGAGAATCCGCGCAATTATTACAAATAAACTCAAAACGGTGGGGGATTTCGCCGATATGTTTTTCACAGATCTCGCAGTGGCGCGGCGCGAGGATTTCTTTAAAAGCGTGCCAGGCAGATGTTGCGATATTGATCATATCTATTCTGGCCGCAGTTTAAAAAAGTTTTTAAAGCAGATTTTTAAAAAGATTACCTTTCAAAATCAAAAACAAACTGGAGCTTTTTCGAGATATTTTCCGGAAGTGGCGGTACTTCACGGCCCGGGATGAGATAGCTGTTGATAGATGCAAAATCTTTAAATATCCGGTTACGCATAGCGGTCTGAAGCAGGTAGTCAGCGCCTGATGACCCGCCTGTACCTATGCGCTGGCCGATCATGCGGGTTACCATCATGCCGTGTTTGTAACGCCAGAAGGAAAGATTGCGGTCTAATTCAACAATGGAATCAAGCAGGCGAAAAGGTACGTTTAAAAGTGGGTATTCCTGATAAAGCGAAAGGAAGATCGCCGCAAGTGATGCGCGTTGCGACAGCCGGCACTCGCCGTTTTCCTGTGCTTTTTTGTATTCTTCTTCGTCAAAAAGTGCATTGAAGCTTTTCTCGATTATGTCGGTCTGCTTTAATTTCTGATCAATCTCTTCGGGCGTAAGCGGATGGATATAGCGTATGGCTTTACGGTCCCGCTCGAACATTGTATGGACAGCATTGCGGTATTCCGTCCAGAAAGCGTATCCTTCGGTTTCCATGAATGGCATTTTTTCCAGCCAGCGCTCGATCAGCATAAAGAGGGTCGGGGCTTGCAAAACCTTTTTGATCGCTTCACCATCGCGCTCATCGAGGCGGGAGAGGATACCTTTGTCGGTGCTCATGCGGTCATGGCCTATCAAGCCCAGTTTGATCTCCAGCAGGCGGAACTGCATAGATTGAAAACCGCTTGCAGGATTGAGATAATCGCGGAAATTCATGAATTCCATTGGCGTCATGGTTTCCATGATCTTAAACTGGTCAATAAGCAGTTCCAAAATCCGGTTTATACGCTGTACACGCTGAAACGCCGTTGCAACCCCGGACTCAGCCACATGGTCATTTGAAAATAATTCCATGATAGAATCAATTTCATGCAGGATCTGCTTGAACCACATCTCATAGGTCTGGTGGACAATGATAAAAAGCATCTCTTCGTGAGCTTCATTACCACGCTTTGCACTTTCCGTCTCCTGAGCGTTCAGTAGTGTATCTAATTGCAAATAGTCGCGGTAATAGACCGGTTTGGATTCTTGCGGCATTATACGTATATCTCCCAGTGCTTTTTAAAAAGCAATTTCCCAGCAATTAAAAAAGGCAGCTACGTGAAAATACGTAGCTACCTTAAAATTAAGCAATTTTCCCCAAATCTCTTTAAAAAAAATACCTGAAAGTTCAATTTTTAAAATACTTTTTAAAGTATTTATACTGTTGCTGCGGCGATTGGCTGTTCCTGCATATTTGCTATATCTTCTTTATGAAAAATTGCGGTTTTTGCAATTTTATCATGCAGCGCCTGTTTTTCTTCGCCGAGTGCGAAGAAGCACCCAACGAGAAAGAGAACCCCGACAATCGAGCCAGTTGTCCCTAAAAGCTCTACACCCGCAAGCATTCCAATCACACTGAGAATCGAGCTGCTGCTTTTAATAAACCACCGGGCGCCCCATAATCCGAGATTCCCCTGTGTGCCGTTTTCGTGAGCGGCAATAATCCCAAAGATATGTTTGGCAGGTGAAGATCCTGTAAAGAGCTCAACAAGTGAATATAAAAGGCCGACAATTCCTGCAAGAATCCCGATTTGAGCAAAGGTTTCCGCGATGCCAATGCTCATGTCGATTTGGTCGTCCGGCATACCTTTTTCTTCCATTTCCGTCCGCTGCTTTTCCAACCCAACTCCGACTTCCTTCCAGAGGAAGGTATCTTTGATAGGAAGGGCAAATGAAATTATTCCACTAAGCAACGCGATAAAAAGAATATCTACAAGATATGCGCCAAAACGCTTTCCAAATCCCACACGCAATTCCTGAATTGGTGGCGCAGGGTAATTATTTTGAAAATTCTGGTTATCAAAGTTCGGATTCTGGTACGATTCTGCCATAAAATTACCTTTTAAAAGTAAGTGAGTGTAGTGAATAGTGTAATTTAATGAGTTTTAAAACCAATCCCAAATTATAATTGCTGTAAAATCTCCACCGCCATCGAATACTTTTTAAAAGGCGGCATGAGATACGCGCCATCCACCGATGCGCTCGCTTCTTTTAAAAACTCCACGGTAATTGCAATTCCTTCACGCGAGGCCGCTTCAACACTTGTTCCCGTCGAGTGCATTCGCTTGCGGACCCATTCAGGAATTGACATTCCGGGAACTTCATAATGCAGGAATTCCGCATGGCGCGCCGTACGAAGCGGGATAATTCCCAGTAAAAAATGAATGTTAATATGCTGTGTGCGTTTGCGGAAGCTCTCCAGCATTTTCATATCAAATATTGGCTGCGAAAAAGCAACATGAGCGCCTTCAGCAGCTTTTTCTTCCAAACGTGCGATTTCACGGTCCATATCGTCCGCTGCCGGATTGCACGCGCAGCAAATAGTAAATTGCGTTGGCGCGCCGATTGGATTTCCCGCCAGGTCCTGCCCGTTATTCATGCGGTGCAAAGCACGGATGAGGCCAATAGAATCCACGTCATACACAGACGTTGCATACGGGTAATCGCCGATCTGCGCCGGATCTCCGGTAACTGCCAGGATATTCCGCACACCGAGCGCATACGCGCCGAGAAGTTCTGCCTGTAGCCCAACCATATTGCGGTCACGGCAGCTCAGGTGCATGATAGCTTCCATGCCGGTTTTTGCCTGCGTGAGATGCGAAATAGCGATCGGGCTCATGCGCAAGCGGGCGCGCGCGCCATCGGAAATATTTACCGCATCCAGCCCTTTTTCTTTTAAAAACTGCGCTCCTTCAAAAACGCTGTCCATATCCAGCCCGCGCGGAATATCCAGCTCAACTGTTGCAAGGAATTTTTTGCCAAGATTTTTGCCGAATTCCGAACGCTCGTCTTTTAAAACTTCTTCCGGCTTCGTGTTTTTGTGCGGTTTTACTTCAATCCGCACTGAACCGATCTTTAAAGATTTTACAGCCGTAGCGATTGCGCGGATATGCTCCACGCTTGCGCCGCCGTGTGCGCCGATTATTGCGGTCCCGCTTTCTACAATTCTTTTTAAAACATTCGCCACATATTCCGGCTCGGCGTTATAGATCGGTTTTCCGTTTAAAAGAGTTGGAATCCCAATATCCGGCAGTGAAATTAGAGGCATTGTATTTTCATTGAGTGCCGTCATAATATCAAGCATGCGGAGCGGTCCGACTGTCCCATTTGCACCGATCGCCGCAACGCCGTAGCTTTTTAAACGTCGCGCAATATCCTCGGGAAATGACGTTGCCAGCACGCTTCCGTCTTCGGGAAACGTTTTCATCGCAATGATCGGAATTGTCGAACTCACGAACTGCGCGGCTTCAATCGCAATGCACAATTCATCAATATCAATGAACGATTTTAAAAACAGGACATCCGCGCCGCCATCCACCAACGCGATGATCTGCTCGGTAAATGCCATTCGCGCATCATCAGCCGTCAGAGTTCCGAGCGGTTTAAAAAACTTCCCTGTCGGCCCCACAACGCCTGCCACATACGCGCCCTGAAGCGCTATCATGCGCGTCAGCCACACGCCTTTCCGGTTTATCTCATAGACTTTATCCGCGAGACTATACTTTTCAAGCGCATAGCGGTTAGAAAATTCCGTATTTGTCTGCAGAATATCTGCGCCTGCATTCAGGAAATCCCGGTAAATATTTTCTACAGAAACCGGATTTTTAATATTATACACATCCGGTGGAAATTCCATGCAGCCCTTCCGTGCGAGCTCTATCGCCATCGAGCCGTCCGTCACAAGCGGCTCAGTACCAAGTCGTTCTATAAAAGGCGTTTTTAAAAACGTAGTATTCATCAATTATTCGTAAAGGTCCACAGTTTTCGCACTGTCTTTAAAAGCAAGCGATTCAAGTGAAAAAGTTTTTAAAGGAAATTTAATAAGATAGATTGCCAGAGCGAGCAACCCGAGATTTTGCAGAACCTTCGGCCAGCCAACAGGCGTCGCCTCTACCTGTGCAAAACATCCGCAGTCAATTTTTAAACCCTGCGACATTGCCCAGAGAATTCCAACAAGAAATACAAGCAAGAGAGCAGCAATAATCACCGCACTTGCCTTAATCCGTACTCCCGCTACAAGAAAAATTCCCGCTACTACTTCCAGCCATGGTAGCGTGATCGCCACGAAATTTACGAGCGAGTAGGGCAGAAGCTCATAATTCGCGATCTCTTTAGCAAATGCCTCCGGAATCGCGATTTTTCCAAGCCCTGCAAAAATAAACAATCCGCCAAGGATCAGCCGCGCAAGCAGATTTATGTATTGGTTGTTTAAAAACTGCATATATTTTTTAAAAGTGTCTTTAAAAATTCCGGTGACATTCTTATGTAAAATTACGTTTTAAAAACCGTTTTAAAAACTTTTTAAAAACTCCACCGCACGGCGTTCCGACCAATACTGATTTTTAAAACCAAAATCTGTAAATCCCATATGCCCGCCATCGGACGGCATTTCCAGAAACAAGTTCGGGTTTTGTTCCGCTTCTTTTACAGGAAAACATTCAGGCGCGAGGAACGGGTCGTTTTTTGCATTCACGAGAAGCGTCGGAATACAAATATTTTTTAAAAACTGCTTTGAGCTGGCAGCTGTCCAGTATTCATGTGCGTTTTTAAAACCATTGAGCGGCGCAGTATATCGGTCGTCAAATTCTTTAAAATTCTTGATCTTTTTAAAATCTGTATCATCAATTTTACCCGGAAAAATCTGCATTTTATCACGGACTTTTGCTTTCAATGTTTTTAAAAACCTGTCCATATAAATCCTGTTTGACGCTTTTGCAAGCTCATGCGAACTCGCCTCAAGATCAACCGGAACAGAAAAGCACACAGCTTTTAAAAGATTTTTGGGAATATTTTGACCGCGCTCACCAAGATACTTCAGCGTGATATTTCCACCAACAGAAAAGCCGATCAGCGCTATTTCTTCGTATTGAAATGTTTTTAAAACGTGCGAAATAACGGCTTCTAAATCTTCGCTTTTTCCGCTATGATAATACGCCAGCAAGTGATTAATCGAACCCGAGCAGCCGCGAAAATTCCACGCAACGGCGTCATAATCTGCACTATGGAGCGCATGGATCATTCCGCGAATATACCAGCGGTCGGTGCTGCCTTCCAGCCCGTGCGAGAGGATGCCGAGCTTTTTAAAAGACGGAGATTTTTTGTTTTTAAAAGCCCAGTCAATATCCAGGAAATCCGCATCGGGCGTGGGAATTCTTTCTCTTTTAAAAAGGGGCTTTGCAACGCTTCTAAAGAAATTCGGAAAGATCGTCTGTGCGTGCGCACTTTTTAAAAACCACGGCGATTTATATGTGGAATTTTTAATGACCGGCATTACACTTCGTAACCGAATTCCGGCATTACATCATCAAAACGGAGGAAATCATCACCAAAGGAAATTCCCAGGTCGCGTGCGGCAAGAATCGTGTCGCTGTCGGTCGGAACAGTTTTCATGCGTTTTGTAGCTTCTTCAAGCGGTACAGTTCGTACGTGTGGTTCGTCCAAAGCGATCATCACACCTGAATGCCCTTCTTCCAGCGCACGGACAGCCGCTGCGCCGAAGCGAAGCGAGATCAATCTGTCAAAAGCCGTTGGCGAGCCGCCGCGGAGCAAATGGCCAAGAACAACGACACGGGATTCTTTGCCGGTCATTTCTTCAAGCTGGTTCGCAATTTTGTGTCCGACGCCGCCCAGACGCTCATTTTGCCCGATATTTTTACCGATAATGGAGATCTCGCCATCTTTTGGCTTTGCACCTTCGGCTACGACGACGATGAAATATTGTTTCCCCGTACGTTGGCGTTCACGGATCGCCTCGGCTACTACGTTAATATCATACGGAATTTCGGGAATGAGAATAATTCCCGCACCGCCTGCAATACCTGAGTGGAGCGCTATCCAGCCCGCGTAACGCCCCATCACTTCTACAACAATAATGCGCTGATGCGATTCAGCCGTAGAATGAAGCCGGTCAAGACATTCCGTAGCAAAGGAAACCGCCGTATCAAAACCAAACGTAAAGTCCGTATTTTCAAGATCATTATCAATCGTTTTCGGAACGCCGACAACACGCATTCCTTTTTTTGCCAGGGCATTCGCAATGCCGAGCGAACCATCGCCGCCGATCGCTACGACCGCATCAATTTGTTCCTTTTTAAAAGCCGCGATCAGCTCGTCCGTGCGGTCAATATCTATCCACGTTCCATCCGGCTGCTGCACGGGGAATTTCAAAGGATTGCCTTTATTTGTCGTGCCAAGGATCGTTCCACCAAGATGCGTGATGCCTTTTACGCGCTCGCGTGTGAGATTGATGAGGCCGCTGCCGTTGCTGTAATCTTTTGGTGAAAGCAGGCCGTTATAGCCGTCCCGGATGCCCACACATTCCCACCCGCGGTTTAAAGCAGAATACGTTACTGCGCGGATCACCGCATTAAGGCCCGGAGCGTCGCCGCCGCCTGTGTTGATAGCAATTCGTTGAATGTCTGGTTTCATTGCGTGTGAAATTTCGTATGTTAGGTTTTAAAAACCGCTTTTAAAAATAAAATATAAAATTATGGAAAAAAACAGAGTTCTTCGCATTATTCTTGCAATGGGTTTTACAGTCATGGGAATTCTGCACTTTGTCGCGCCAGAAGGCTTTTTAAAAATAATGCCGCCGTTTTTGCCGTTTCACCGCGAACTTGTGTATCTGAGCGGGCTTTTTGAAATTCTCGGCGGGCTTGGTTTGCTTTTTAAAAGTACGCGGAAAATTGCTGGTTGGAGTTTAATTGCGCTGCTCATTGCAGTTTTTCCTGCGAATATTTACATGGCTTTTAAAAATATTCAGTTTGATACTTTTAAAACTCCGGAATGGGCGCTGTGGTTACGGCTGCCATTCCAGTTTTTATTTATTTTTCTTGTTTGGAAGGCCGGCGAACTTCGTTTTAAAAAGGGCTTGTAAATGAAGTTTTTAAAAAGTATTTTTAAAGAAAAAACCGTTTTTAAAAAACTTCATCATTCACCATGAATCTCGCAATTCTCGGACTGGCGTTTGTCATAATATTATCACTCGCATACAGGTTCTACGGACGCTGGGTGGCAAAGCAATTCTCACTTGACGACGCACGAACAACGCCCGCGCACACACATAATGACGGCGTTGATTACGTCCCGACAAAACCATTTTATTTATTTGCGCAGCACTTTTCGGCGATAGCTGCGGCAGGGCCAATCGCGGGGCCGATCCTTGCGTGCCAAGTCTGGGGCTGGGCGCCGTGCCTGATATGGATTGGTTTGGGTGTGGTGCTGATCGGCGCGGTGCATGATTTTTCAAGTCTGACGGCGTCGGTGCGTCATGGCGGATGTTCTGTTGCGGAAATTACCAAAGAACACTTGGGCAAGCGCGCGGGTGTAGCGATGATGATATTTATCTGGATCGCGCTTTTGTATGTAATTGTCGCATTTACGGATATTACGGCGGCGAGTTTTGTGAGCGCGACGGAAGAATTCCAGGGCGTTTCAACAGGATTTAATCCGGGCGGTGCGGTGGCGGCAGCAGCGGTGATGTATTTACTTTTGTCAATGGTGATGGGTGTAGTAGAAAGATTTTTAAAACCGCCGCTCTGGCTGACAACGGTGATTTTCGTTCCTCTCATGCTCTTTTTAGTTTGGTTGGGAACACATCTTTCGACGGTGATGCTGCTGGACGTGAAAACATGGGGTTTACTGATTCTCGCATATTGCTGTGTTGCATCGGTTGTTCCGGTGTGGGCGCTGCTTCAGCCGCGCGGGTATCTGGGTGGATTCGTGCTGTATCTCGTTCTTGCAATTGGTGTTTTCGGCATATTTTTTGGCGGATATGAAATCAAACAGGCAGCTTTTAAAACGGCAGATGCGGGTGGAATGACGGGCTCGATTTTCCCGTTTTTGTTTGTGACAATTGCGTGCGGCGCATGCTCAGGTTTTCATGGTTTGGTGTGCAGCGGAACGACGTCAAAGCAGATTGACCAAGAGTCGCATATGCACTCAATCGGCTATGGCGCGATGCTGGCTGAAGGTTTTGTGGCTTTGATCGCACTTGTGACAATTATGATTATGTCCGATAAAGATTTAACAGGTTTAAAACCCGGCAGAATATACGGCAACGGCATTGGCGAATTTTTAACGATCATCATCGGTAAGCAAAATTTAAAATTTGCGATCACATTTGGCGCGATGGCTTTTTCAACGTTTGTTTTTGACACGCTGGATGTTTGTACGCGGCTCGGGCGCTATATTATCCAGGAAGTTTTGGGTTGGCAGACGCAGCTTGGCGCAATTGGCGCGACACTTTTAACAATGGCGCTTCCGGCGTACTTTATTATTTTTTCCGGTGAAGGAACATGGATAAAATTCTGGACGCTCTTTGGCGCATCGAATCAGTTACTCGCGGGTTTGACTTTGCTTTCTGTCACGATGTGGCTGTATAAAGCGCGCAGGCGGATTGCTTTTACATTAATTCCCATGATCTTTGTACTGACAATTACGCTCTGGTCGCTGTCGGAACTGGCAATTGCTAATTTTAAAAGTGCGCGCGGCTGGGATATGTTCGCGGTGAATTCGATGGCTTCTTCAACGCTGATAATTCTAGCTCTATACTTAGCGATCACTGCGCTTTTAAAAGTGCGTAGGGAGAAAATGGAAGATATTGCAGTAAGTTTTTAAAGGTTTTTAAAACAGCATAATGAAGTTTTAAAAACGAAACTTCCACAAAAAATCGGTAAGTTTGTGTTTTGACATATACCGCATTTTTAAAAGAAATCATCACATGAAATTACTCTTTACATATCTCAAACATTATAAAAAATTAGTTGCGCTTGCACTTTTTCTTGCCGCAGTTAATCAAATTTTTTCGCTTCTTGACCCGTGGATTTTCCGTATTGTGATTGATAAATACGTTTCGCATTTTAAAGATTTTACACAGGCGGAATTTTTTAAAGGAGTTTTACAGCTCCTGGCGGCTGCTGTCGGCGTGGCGTTTGTTTCGCGCGTGGCAAAGAATTTCCAGGATTATTATATCAATACGATTACTCAAAAGCTCGGCGCAGAAATTTATTCTGACGGGCTTAAACACTCGCTCGAACTTCCTTTTTCGGTTTTTGAAGATCAGCGCAGCGGCGAAACGCTCGGTAAATTACAGAAGGTGCGTAGCGACGTTGAAAAGCTGATCGCGGCTTCGATCAATGTGATGTTTACAACAGTGGTCGGCATTGCGTTTGTGACGGTGTATGCTATCAGCGTGCATTGGAGTATTGCGCCGGTGTATTTTGTGACGGTGCCGCTGATCGGGATTTTAAGCTCGGTTTTAAGTAAAAAAATTAAAGTTATTCAAAAGACAATCGTTGCAGAAACAACTGCGCTGGCGGGTTCTACAACTGAATCATTACGGAATATTGAGCTTGTAAAAAGCCTTGGGCTGGCGCAGCAGGAAATTCTTCGGTTGAACGCAACGACCGAAAAGATTTTAAAACTTGAGCTGAAAAAAGTAAAGTATATCCGTTCGCTCAGCTTTATCCAGGGAACATGTATTAATTTTTTAAGAACGAGTATTCTGTTTTTAATGCTGTATTTAATCTATTCGCAGCAGATCACATTCGGGCAGTTTTTCTCGCTGTTTATTTATTCGTTCTTTATTTTCGGGCCGCTCCAGGAATTGGGAAATATTATCAATATTTACCGCGAAGCGGAAGTTTCTTTAAATAATTTTCAGGATATTTTAAACACACCGAAGGAATTAAAACCTGCGAATCCGGTGGAGATCAATGAAATTCATTCACTTGAATTTGACAACGTTGCTTTTAAACATCAGTCTGCCAGTACAAATGCGCTGAACGGAATTTCTTTTAAAACCAATCTCGGCGAAACTGTAGCTTTTGTCGGGCCGTCGGGTTCGGGAAAAACGACTCTGGTGAAATTGCTGGTCGGGCTGTATCATCCGCTGTCGGGAAGGATTTTGTATAACGGAGTACCAAGTGAAAATATTGATCTTGATGCGCTGCGCGAGCAGGTGGGATTTGTAACGCAGGATACGCAGCTTTTTGCCGGAACGATCCGTGAAAACCTGTTATTTGTCAATCCGAAGGCGACTGATGATGAATGCTATGATGTTTTAAAAAAGGCGGCATGCCAGACACTTCTTTCGCGTGCAAATAATGGTTTGGATACGGTAATAGGCGAGGGCGGTGTAAAAGTTTCCGGTGGTGAAAAGCAACGTTTATCTATTGCGCGGGCGCTTTTACGGAAACCTAATCTGCTTGTATTTGACGAGGCAACTTCGAGTTTAGATTCGCTCACGGAAGAAGAGATCAGCGAAACGATCCGCCATGTATCGGAATCTTCCACCCATATAACTATTTTAATTGCGCACCGGCTTTCGACAATTATGCACGCAGATTCAATATTTGTTCTGGAAAAAGGAAAGATCATCGAGTCGGGGCGCCATGCGGAACTTTTGGATTTAAAAGGTTTGTATTATGCTATGTGGCGTCAGCAGATCGGCGAGCGTGACAAGACGCCAAATGTTTTAAAAGCGCCGAAGCAAGCCGCGCTAAGTGTCTAAATTTTCATTTTAAAAATCTTTTAAAAAAGATCAATGGCAGATATTTTAGATGTGCTTTGCACAACAGAATACGACCCGGAATTGCAATGCGTTATTACCGTCTGGCATGGCTACGCATCGAGCAATCAGTTCCGCGCTATTTGCGAGCGGGCGCTGGATCTTGTCAAGAAACACGAAGTAAAAAAAGGAATCTCGGACAATCGCGGTATGAAAAATATCGCTGTCGCTGATCAGGAATGGGTGATGAAGGATTATCTGCCGCGCGTACTTGCCACCGGCTATCACACGTCGGCGACGATCGTACCAACTGACCACTATGCCCAAATGACCCTGAAAGAACTCAGCAGCAAAATTGATGACAGTATCGTGCAGCAGAAATTCTTTAAAACAATGAATGAAGCCCGGACATGGATAAAAACTGTTTGAGTTTTAAAAACAAATTTTAAAAGAGAATTTTTTAAAAGAAAATACTGCTTAGATATTATCTTTTTTTTAAAGACCAAACCCGCTATACAATTACTGTAAAATTCA
The DNA here is from genome assembly GCA_040386315.1 of Bacteroidota bacterium. GTDB lineage: Bacteria > Bacteroidota > Ignavibacteria > Kapaibacteriales > DASPKH01 > DASPKH01. The sequence goes on along the minus strand of JAZKFS010000038.1, from coordinate 34,507 downwards.
CTGTCACGAATTTTAAAAGTATTTTTTCAATGTGATTTTACCAAAAATTAACACTTCGTGATAAACCATTCGTAAACCTCTGCCCGTCGTAAAGCTGCTTTTAAAAAATTATCATGTGTTTTGAAAAAAAAGAATGGAATACATTTCCAAACTAATTTGATTTGCATGGTGTTAAAACACACACTTTCTACTATTATTATTTTAGGTCCATGGTTTATGAGATTCATTTTAAAAACACTTTTGGTATTTGTATTTTCTATTCCGGCATTCTCGCAGGATTTTACTGTTGACGGAAGTATTTCCGATAAAAATAGCACGCCTCTGCCCGGCGCTACTGTGCGGCTGATCCAGCTTCCTGATTCAACAATACAAGGCGCAATAGCTAACGGGCAGGGAAACTTCAGCGTGAAAAACGTTGGTGTGGGGCGATATGTTTTAAAAATAACTTCTATTGGATACAGCGATTTTTCGCGGAATATTACTGTCAGCGATCAATCTATTCAGCTTGGTAAAATTCAATTGCAGGAAGAAAGTGTAAAAGCAGGGGAAGTGGTCGTCACGGACAGGCGCGCTGCCGCCCAGCAGAAAGGCGATACAACCGAACTCAATGCAGAATCTTTTAAAACCAATCCCGACGCGACGACTGAAGACCTCGTTCGCAAGATGCCTGGCGTATCAACACAAGACGGGAAAGTGCAAGCGCATGGTGAAGATGTAAAACAGGTTTTAGTAGATGGTAAGCCGTTTTTTGGCGATGATCCGAATGCAGCTTTGCGAAATCTTCCGGCCGAAAATGTGGACAGGATACAGATTTTTGATGAGATGGACGATCAGTCGCGCCTGACAGGTTTTAATAATGGCAATACCCGGAAGACCATGAATATTATTACCAAAGCGAATATGCGTACCGGGCAGTTTGGTAAATTCAACGGCGGCTATGGAACTGACAATCGGTATCGTGGTGCAGCAAATCTGAATATTTTAAACGGAGTGCAGAGAATCAGTATTCTGGCGCAATCCAATAATATCAATGAACAGAATTTTTCTATTGAGGATATTCTTGGCGTTACGGGTTCAGGCGGCGGGATGCGCGGTGGCGGGATGCGTGGCGGAGGTGGAATGCGCGGCATGATGATGATGCGGGGTGGTGGACAGCGCGGTGGCGGAATGATGGGAGGGATGGGCGATATAGGGGACTTTCTTGTGAGCCAGAGTGGGGGAATTACGAGAACTCACGCTGCGGGTTTAAATTATTCAGATACGTGGGCCGAAGGAATGACCGTCTCGGGAAGCTATTTCGGGAATCTTGGCGATAATAATAACGACCAGACTAATTTCAGACAGTATGTGCTTCCGTCAGATTCGGGTCAAACATACCGGGAAAATAATCTTTCTGATTCCAGAAATATCAATCACCGTTTTAATTTAAAATTTGAATACGAAATTGATACTTTAAATTCTATAAATCTTCGTCCGCGGTTTTCCCTTCAGCAAAATAACGGAACGAGCCGTATTTCGGGCGAAACTAATTCAGGTAATTCTCCTTTAAACCGACTGAACAATGATTTTTCCTCAGACCTCACAGGAATTAATTTTTCAAATAATGCGCTATTTGCCCACCGTTTTGAAACGCGCGGACGCAGTATTTCTTTAAATCTGAATACAACGTATAACAGCAATGCCGGTACGAATGACCTGCTTTCACGCAACAGCTTTTTTACGCCTGAATTTACTTCTGACACGCTTCATCAGTTTTCTGATATTAATTCAAACGGTTGGGGAAATACTTCTACACTGAACTACACCGAGCCGATTGATACGAATAATCTGTTGCAATTCAGTTTTAAAAACTCCTATACTGTCAATAGTAGTGATAAGCAGACTCTTGATGATTCCCTCAATGGCGGGCAGCCGGTCATCAATAACGGATTATCCAATACTTTTAAAAACCGATACTTGACCAATTCGGCCGGAGCCGGATATAGGTATCAGAGCGCTGCGCTTCAAATAATGCTCGACGCTTCGTACCAGATAGCGCAGCTAAAAAATGACCAGTCGTCTCCGCTTCAGCAAAATATAGAACGTACTTTTAATAATTTGCTCCCATCGGCAATGCTACGCTATACGATCTCGCAGGACCAGAACCTTCGTTTCTTTTATCGCACATCTACAAATGCGCCAAGCGTCAGCCAACTGCAAAATGTAGTCAATAATACAAATCCTGTTCAGCTTTCGCGCGGTAATCCTGATCTTCAGCAGGATTTTCAGCATAATGCTTTTATAAATTATTCATTTGTTAATATTAAAAACGCGACCTCATTTTTTGCCGTATTCGGTGGTTCAATTACGCAGGATTACATTGGCAACAGCACAATATTTGCAAGGCGCGATACAGTGATAAATGGCGGTGTAACTCTTTTAAAAGGTTCGCAGCTTTCGCAGCCGGAAAATCTGGATGGATATATGAGCCTTCGCTCGTATATCGGCTACGGTACGCCTTTTGACTTTTTAAAATCAAACCTTAATATCAACCTGATGGGTAATATAAGCCGCACTCCCGCGCGCATCAATGGCGAGATGAATTATTCAACCTCACCTTCGTTGACCTTTGGTGTAGTGGTAGGAAGTAATATTAGTGAAAATCTGGATTTTACCATTACTTCCAATTCAACGATTTCTGCCGTATCAAATACGTTGCAAACCAGCCTGGATAATCAATACTTCAATCAAAGCAGCGGCTTGAAATTTAACTGGATATTCTGGGAGGGAATATCGCTGCAAAGTGACGTGACGCACCAATTTAATTCCGGCCTGACTGAAGGATTTAACCAAAACTATGTGCTCTGGAATGGAAGTATTGGAAAGAAGTTTTTAAAAGATAATGCAGCGGAGATCAAACTGAGCGCATTTGACCTTTTAAAACAGAATAACAGTATTCAGCGAAACGTGACGGATATTTACATAGAAGATACCCGCAGCAATGTGCTCCAGCAATATTTTATGCTGCAATTCACGTATAACTTGCGGAATTTTAATAAACCTACGCCGTAGATTTTTTAAAAGAGATCTTTTAAAGGTTTTAAAAAGAAAGCCGGAAAGTTTTTAAAACTCTCCGGCTTTTCTATTGAAATTTCCTTTTAAAAGGATTATTTAATGATCGTCATCGGCTGCATTTCTTCGTGTCCGGGAGCCGTAAATTTGTAATAATATTGGCCGCTTTTAAAAGTATCCGTTGCAACTTTCAATTCATATATCCCGGAATTGTACTGCGCATCGGTAAATATCGCCACCTGATTTCCCATTGCATCAAATAGTATTATCTGCACCTTTCCCGCGCTTGCTACGCCAAATCGTAGAGTAGCGACATCCTGCGCAGGGTTGGGGAAGCTCTTCTCAACAAATGCCTGGCCGGGAATTGTTTTGGACGAAAGTTGCACGCGAACGTCGCACTCAGAACTACCACTGAATATCTCATCTTTTTTGCTGCCGCGCAGCCCGAATATATCTTCTATGCAATACTTCTTTAAAGAGATGCTGTCGGTGTAATCGCGATGATTATCTACATCAAAACATATTATTAAATTCCCGGTATCCTTCGGGGGAATAACGATCGGGAATTGCGAAAGCGGCGCGGAAAAATTCACATTTGCGGCGAGGGTTGCATTATCTAAAATAAAAGGCAATTCGCTTGAGTTGTAAATTTTGATGGTCTCGCAGTTTGTTGTGAGTGTGAAGAGACTGTCAAATTGATGCGTTCTCTCTGTATCAACATCCAGAACCTGTAGTGTAAAACCCTGAATAATAAACGTTGTATCGCGAACATTATCGGCTGAGTCTATTACCTGAATTCTATAACGTGCATCACTCCGCCTGTCAATCGAGCGTGCTGTAAAGGAAACGCTGAGTGGGAGAGCGCTTGAATCCACAGATACTACGGCATTTGTCTGTTCAGAAATTGTAAAACTTTTAATTCCCCAGTCAAATTCCAGATCATCTTTTAAAAGGATATTATCCTGTAATTCGCACGAATCACTGGCGCGTGTAATTCCCGGCGTGACTGAATCGCGAAGAGCTTTAATAGAAAAATACGCAACCGGGCGTGAAATGCAATCATTGCCGATAAAAAGCGAATCATCAAACTGCCCTGCATCATCTGCAAAAAAGCAAACCTGTAGAGTTTCTTCAGCGCCAGGCGCAATAGTCAGCGTAGAAGGAGTAATTGAGAATATTGATGCGCTGTTTTTAAAATTCGATTTTGTAATGTTCTGCGGGAATTTTCCGTAATTTTTTAAAAGGACCGGAAAGCATATTTGCTTTTTGGCGCGGACTTCCCGGGTAATATCAGTGCTTTTAAAAGCAACCGGATCAGGATGTACGGTAAATCCGGGAATTTCAAAGTTGATCTCGCCCTGCACGCCGAACTCGTTGCTAGCAGAAATAGACCCGCTTCCATCAAAAAACGGATCAATGAGCGTAGCTGTAAACGAAAGTGAATCCCAGCCCGGTATGCTGCTTTTAGGATCAATCTGTACAGTAGCATTCTTTAAAGAACCGGGGACAGTTGCTACCGCCTGAATATTGATCTTGACAGCTGTTGTATCGTAAAACGATCCGTTTATATCAAAGCATTTGATTTTTGAACCTATTCCCAACCTTGACTCAACGGTAAAGGTAATTGCTACGACACTTCGTTTGATGCATGGAGTAGAAACAACCAGCGTATCAGAGAATCTACCGGAAACTGTCGCATCCATACACACCTGCACCAATTTTTTTTCTCCCGGTAAAAGTTTAAAAGGGAGAGCAGTTGAAACTGAATAATGCGGGTTATTATTTGAAAAATCAAACGAAGTAACTGTCTGCGGGAATTTTCCGTAATTCGTTAACTCAACAGAAATACACTTTGCTATTTTAAACTTTGTTGTTTCTGTAGTATCATAGACATTCGTTCCATTTGAAAGGCTGGCACGAACGGTGAATCCCGGTATGTCAAACGCCTGCTCCCGGTGGCCATCTGAGGAGTCACGTGCCATTACAGCTATTTTCCCGTCTTTAAAAGGGTCAATAAGCTGTGCATTGAATGCCACTTTTGCTGCCGGAGATATAATTGCCCCAAGAGTAACATTTGCATTGATAATTCCTGAAGGAATAGTCTCAATGCTTTTAATACCCCGATCAAATGAAAGCGTATCAAAAGCACCACCTTTAAAAACTCCGCATGAAGAAGAACCCAGAATAAGCGGTGGAATAATATCAGGGGGATTAAACGTATAGATCGTATCATAGCCCATTCCACCGATATATCCGTATGAATTAGCCGCGCCGTAGCCATAGACATACACACCCATTTTAGAATTTGATTCTACCGTGTGAATTCCGGTACTCACGCGCATACTGTCGGTATAGGAATAACTGGTTATACTCAATGTTTTAAAACGGGCAGGATTTATTAGTACCCCATCAAGCTTTACTGTTGCCAGGGAATCTGTCGGAACAATGATAGTCAGGTATTGCTCATCATCATACACCGGGACCGGTGTGCCGAAATCTTCTCTTTCCCAAGCCTTTATATTAAAACAGTGAAACCGTTTTAAATACTGCTCGGTAGGGGAATTAATGATCATAAAAGGGTCACCTGTTTTTCCAAAAGAAGAACCTGACTCGTTTGATGACTTTTTAAATTGAGCTACCAGGATTGGGCCTGTTGCTGTGATCCATTCAGATTTAATGAGCTTCCCATCAAAAAATTCTCCTGAATTTAAGGTGCGGTTAAAAACCCCGTCCACATAAACTTTTGTACTATTATTTGCCGCCAATACCCGATATACATCGAAATCTTTTGTATTGGCATCCATAGCCAGAGGGTATGGCGTTACAAACGCACTTCCGCCCCATGTTGGTATTGGCGGCAGTTCCTCTATCAGATGGTCTCGCGAGACAAGTGATGAAGGATTAGGTATTTTTGCTCGCTGGTGTCCGGCAAATACGGCAATAGGCTGCGTTGATGTAATTTTTGTGCCGGTCAGGTCAGCCTGATCTTGTGATGTTTGCACAAGCCACACCTGGCCTTCATTGAGTGTGATATTCTGAACTGCCGTAGAATTACTTTTAGAAGTAGGAGCAGTAGGAGATATGGTAATTTTAGTATTGTTTTTCGTGGCAAGTACTGCAAATTCCGAAGGTGTATCTACATCAGTAGGATATGACATTATCATATATTCCTGCCCAAGCACATCAGAAGGAAGACCGATAAAAGCATCGCTCGTTGTTCGCGCCTGATTAAGGCCATAAACAGTTACGTCACTGCTTGATGTGATTTTGAATGCCTGCCGAGCGTATGTTTCTTCCTGATCGGGGGCGTTATTATTATTTCCTCCCGGAGAATTATAACCGCTTAATTCAAAATCCCGAAAAACCTTTGAAAAAATAAAGAACTGGTCTTTAGCTATGGAGAATGATGTGTCGTAGCGCGTTCCGAAAATATCGAAATATTCAATGGTGCCGCTCGCCGGCTGCTCTGCAGTAATGAAAATATACAGTGAATCCTCAAGTGCGTCAGGCATGTTATGGAAATTCGGCAGGAATGTTAGCCAGAATTCCTTGCCTTTACTGTCACGTATATCCTGAGCCCTGCAATCTGTAAAAGAAAAAAGCCCAAATAAAGGTAGGCATATAAGAAGTACAATGAGAAGTTGCAAACGGTTACGGCATCTATTCGCTGTCATTGTAATATCCTGATGATAGGTGGAAAATTTTAAAGCTATAATTAGGTTTAAATGGAATATACGAAAAACAAATCAGTCTGCCACTTCTTTTTTAGGATTAATTTCTACGTTATTAAAAGTTTAAGAGGATATTCTACAAATTTTCTGACCAGTTGTAAAGTTATAATCATATATTCAAAGAATAACTTTATCCCTGTAGGAGTTACAAACCTTCAAAAAACGTTTTTAAAATTCTTAATCACTTACCAGCTGTAATCACACAATATCTACTTCACGATAGCAATCTAAGATAAAATCCTACATTCTGCTCCCAACAGTACTTGCTTAACTTAAATCTATATGTATTAAGAGTTTGTGGGTGTTTTTGTAAAAGTCCCGTAATGGATATGTTAATGTTATGGGGTATATTGCAAAAACTAAGCTAAATACCTGATTTATTAATCTATTACTCTAAAAAAATACCAACACTGCTTTTCTATACTATTTTAAACAAGGAGATATAATGAGTAAGATTAATTCTGTAAACCGAGAGGTCAGAACATGCCTTGTAGTGGCAATTCTTATGAGCTTTATTGGCATTCCTTCTATTCTGGCGCAAGTGATAGCGACTGATGTAATATCAAGCGCCGGAGAGACTAGTGCAATAACGCCTGAATTGATTCTGTCCTGGACGCTAGGCGAGTCAGTTGTAGAAACATACTCTGATGGCGAAATGCTTTTAGTGCAGGGTTTTCATCAGCCTGTTATAAAAATTACAGCTATTAAGATTACTGAAAACAAGGCTCTTGTATCAGTATTTCCCAACCCTGCAGTTGATCAGATCAATATCAACCTGCAAATGCCTACATTCCCAGCAAATACCGAGAGTATAAAAGCTGAACTTCGTGATATTGGCGGAAGGCTTGTCTATGAAGCGAAATTTGAAGGAAGCATACACAAAATTGATGTACATCTTCTATCTAATGGCGCGTACATCCTCACCCTTACTACTGCTGAAAAAGGAACATTTATTGGCAGCTATAAGGTCGAGAAGTTAAAATAGCACAGACTAAACCAGATAACAGTAGTATACATTAACTAAAAAAGATATATACTGCACACCACATCTACTCAAACAAAAATATTTTTCTATACCTACACCAATCACAGGACACCAGAATGAAAAAAGTATCCGCCTTTATCCTGAGCGCCATGCTAGGCGTATTGAGCCTGGCATACGGCCAGCAGGCTTCCACCACTCCTGAAGGGTTCAAATATCAGGCTTCACTTCGCAACAGCCAGGGAGAAGTCATCGCTGACAAACTTGTCAGTATCCGCATCAGTATTATGTCAAAAGGAATGAATCTCAAAGGTGGCAACAGCGAAACTGTATATTCGGAAGTACATACAGTATCTACCAATAAACTCGGCATGGTAAGCTTCGAGATCGGAAGTGGTACACTGTCCACAGGAAACTTCAGCGCAATCAGCTGGGGAAGTGCGGAACATTTCGTGCAAATCGAGATAGATGAGACAGGCGGCGACAGCTATAAAATACTGGGCACCTCGCAACTGATGTCAGTACCCTATTCACTACATGCAAAGATGGCAAGCGACGTGATGCCCGGTTCTATTACCATACAAAATGAAATAGCAGCACGCAAGGAAGCCGATGAAGTTCTGCAAAGCCAAGTAACCATCCTGCGTGGAATTCTAAACAGCCGCACAGAAGATGAAAATGATGATAGAGTACTAGGAGGAAATGGGAACCTTGGACTATCTCAGGACTTAGATACTTTAAAAATGCGGTACATGGCAGATTCAGCATCCAAGAACATACGCATCAATAATAACCTGACACGCTTTACCAATGATTCTGCCGCGAAGAACACACGCATTAATAATAACCTGACAAGGTTCATGGATGATAGTGTAGCTGTTCGCGGGCTGATAACAATCCTGCAAAATAACCTACAAACCCAGATCACCAATAACCTTACGCGTTTTAAAAACGATTCAACAGCACTTCGTAATCTGATCGCTGCCGAGACCGCTCGTGCAATAGCTGCTGAGGCATCTCTTTCAACAAACGTGACCTCAGAAGCCTTACGTGCTTCTGGAGCTGAAGCAATGCTGGACGCAAGAATCACAGCTGAGCAGAACCGCGCCGGAGCTGTCGAAGCGGGTCTACGCAGTGACCTTGATGCTGAAATAAACCGTTCGGCGAGTGTAGATGCTTCACAGGCGACTACAAATGCAAACCTGCAAACCGCTATAACAAATGAAGCTGCAACCGCGAGAGCAGCCGAGCAGGCAAATGCAACAGCGATCACAAACGAAACAAGCCGTGCAACAACTGCTGAGACAACCTTAGACGGCAAAATAACAACAGAAAAAAATCGTGCAGAAGCCGCAGAAGCAGGGCTTGCCGGTGATATCGCAACTGCTTCCTCAACAGCGGCAGCAGCAACGGCAATAGTTCAAGCCAATCTGGATGCGGAAATAACTCGCGCTACAAATGCCGAGCAGGCAAATGCAGCGGCTGTTACGAATGAAGCAGTAACTGCCCGTGCCGCAGAAGCCGGCCTTGCAGGCGATATAGCGACAGCCGCCTCAAACGCCGCATCAGCGACCGCTACGGTTCAAGGAAATCTGAACGCAGAAACGGCTCGTGCTGAAGCAGCCGAGCAGGCAAATGCAGCGGCAACAGCGACAGTACAAAGCAATTTGAATGCTGAAGCAGCAACTGCGAGAGCAGCAGAAACAGCACTTGCTACAGCAATCACCGATGAAGCAACACGCGCAACTGCTGCTGAACAGGCAAACGCGACAGCCATCTCAGACGAAGCAACAGCAGCGCGGGCAGCAGAATCCGGGCTTGACACCCGTGTCACTGCATTAGAAGCAACAGACGCTGCGCAGGCGATCATCAATGCAGATCAGGCAATAACGAATACAAACCTGCAAACAGCAATTGCGGCAGAAACCGCTCGGGCACTTGCCGCAGAAGCTGCCCTTGCAGCAACAGCAGCTCAAACCACCGAAGGACTACAAGAGCAGATCACAGCAGAAGTAAACCGCTCAACAGGAGTAGATGCAGCACAGGCTCTAACTAATCTGGCACAGACACAGAACAATGCAGCTCAGGCAGCTGAGATTGCAGCAAATGCAGCAGCCATCACAGCAGAAGCAGCAACAGCCCGCACAGCCGAGACAGCGCTTGCTACCCAGATCACAGGAGAAACCAACCGCGCCACAGGTGTAGAAGCAGGACTTAACACTCGCGTAACTGCTTTGGAAGCAACAGATGCACAACAAGCAACGATCAATGCAAACCAAGCGACAACGAATGCAAATCAGGCGGCAAACAACACTTCTCAAGCTAACTCAATCGCAGCCAATGCAACAGCAATAACAAATGAAACAAACCGTGCAACGGCTGCTGAAGCAACAAAGTGGAGCAATACAGGAAATGCCGGAACAAACGCTAACACAAACTTCATCGGAACAACAGACAATGTGGATTTGGTAGCAAAGACAAACAACCAGGAGCGTCTTCGTATCAAGTCATCAGGACAGGTAGAGATTAACACGACAACAGGTTCTCTCTTACTTCCACGCCTTACAACTACACAGCGAGATGCGCTCACAGTTGCTGCCGGTATGACGATCTATAATACTACAACTAACAAGTTTCAGGGGTATAGTATAGGTTCCGGTACTGAATCACTTGATCAGAGCTATCAGAATATGTGGGACTGGTTGAATACCAACAACTTTGCTCAATCTTTTACAGCGGGAACAACAGGGACATTAAGCAAAATTGCAATTAACACTGCCCAGTACGGCACCGGTATTGGTACGTACACATTGAATATCCGAAATGGTGCAGGCCAGAATGGTACAATCTTATCCACACAAACGGTTACACTGACTAATACTACCGGAGAACAGTCCTTTTCTATCGCAGGTTCAGCAGTTAATGTTACATCAGGATCTCAGTACACATTGGAGTTCGTTCGTACTTCTGGTAGTCCAATAGCTGTCTATTATGCACAGTCACCTGCATATAATGGCGGAAGCTATTTTTATAATGGTCTTATGGAATCCTGGAATGACCTTAATTTTAAAACCTACGTTACATCCGGTGGAAGCACAGCGGGCTGGCAGGATATGCCTGGCGCATCGGCAGCTTCTCTTGCGGCATCAGAAGCAGGAATGCAGACACAGATAACAAACAACCTGACACGTTTTAAAAATGATTCAACAGCCGTTCGCGGATTGATCACAACAGAAACAAACCGTGCAATGAATGTTGAAAACGTATTACGTACAGATGTCAATACAGCAACTAATACAAACAATTCTCAGGCAACGGCGATCACGTCCAATGCAACAGCCATCACGACAGAGACAAATCGTGCCACAGCGGCTGAAGCAACAAAGTGGGGCAATACAGGAAACGCAGGAACAAATGCCAGCACAAATTTCATCGGTACAACTGACAATGCTGACCTTGTAGCAAAAACAAACAATGTGGAAAGACTACGCATTAAAGCGTCAGGTCAGGTGGAGATCAACACAACGACAGGATCGTTGCTTATGCCGCGCCTGACTACAGCACAGAGAGATGCACTCACTCCAACTGCCGGTATGACTATTTATAATACAACTTCAAACAAGTTTCAGGGTTATATTGGTGGGACAGGTAACACAACTAATGGCACTCTTGATCAGTCGTACCAGAATCAAAACAACTATAACGGTGGAAGCTGGCTAAGTGCTGCACAGTCCTTTACTGCAGGAGCTACCGGTACTTTAAGCAATATAGCAATCGGTACACAAAGCAATGGAACCCTTTCAGTTTCAGGAACATATACTTTAAACATCAGAAGCGGATCAGGACAGTATGGTACTATCTTATCAACACAGACAGTAACATTAACCAATACCACTGGAGATCAAATATTTCCTATAACAGGATCCACGGTAAATGTGATAAGTGGTACTCAATATACATTAGAGTTTATCTCTTTAAGCAGCGGGAACAATATCGCTTTTGGTTATGGAAGTGATTCTCCCGGGTATGTAGGTGGTAACATGTACCTTTATGGTTCAAATTATTCTAGTAACGATCTCTCCTTTAAAACTTTCATTGGCTCAGGTAGCAGCAATAGTGCTACGGGATGGCAGGATATGCCGGGTGCATCAGTAGCGGCGCTTACAGCTACAGAAGCAGGAATGCAGACACAGGTAACAAACAACCTGACGCGTTTTAAAAACGACTCGACAGCCGTTCGCGGACTGATCACAACAGAAACAAACCGTGCTACAAATGCTGAAAACAATCTAAGCTCATCAGTCTCGACAGAAACAAATCGTGCAACGAATGTTGAAAACGGACTACGTACTGATGTTAATACAGCGACCAGTGTAAACAACTCTCAGGCAACAGCTATCACAGCAAATGCAAATGCCATCACAGCAGAAACAAACCGTGCAACAGCGGCTGAAGCAACAAAGTGGGGCAATACAGGAAACGCAGGAACAAATGCCGGAACAAACTTCATTGGAACAACAGACAATATTGACCTTGTAGCAAAGACAAACAATCAGGAGAGACTTCGTATTAAATCATCAGGACAGGTGGAGATCAATACAACGACGGGATCACTCTTGATGCCACGCCTAACAACAGCACAGAGAGATGCCCTCACTCCTGTTGCCGGTATGACAATCTATAATGCTACCACAAATAAGTTTCAAGGGTATGTTGCTACATTGGAAACTCCAGACCAGACCAGTATAGCTACCACGCATAGTGGTCCTTTAGGAACGTACGGACAAAGCTTTACTCCGGGAACCACAGGAAATCTTACAAAGATCGGTTTAAATATTACATATGCCCCGACAACAAGTAATTTCACCTTTAAACTTAAAAGCGGTACAGGTACAGGTGCAACGACGATCTACACGCAAGCTATTACGATCAGTACAACAGGAGAGCAGACATTCCCTATTACAGGGGCAATAAACCTTACTAGTGGAACTCTGTATAGTATGTGGTTTGAAAAAGTAAGTGGTAGCGATGTGCAATTCTATAGTACTGATACTAATCCGTATGCAAATGGCAATATGTTCCAATGGAGTAGTTACCCTACCTATCATGATATGAACACATATGACTATGCATTTACAATTTTCATTGGAAGCTCAGATGTTGCCGGATGGAAAGATATGCCGGGTGCATCCGCAGCCGATATTACAGCATCGGCAGCAGGGCTTCAATCTCAGATCACAGCAGAAGTAGCTCGTGCAACAAATGTTGAGAACGGCTTACGTACTGATGTCAATACAGCAACTAATACAAACAATTCTCAGGCAACGTCAATCACAAACCTTCAGGCACAGGTCGGAAGCGGGACGGTGGACAGCCGCATAGCTGCCGCAACTGCAAATAGCTGGACAAAATCAGGAAATAGCGCGGCATCAACAGACTTTATCGGTACAACAAACGCCCAGGATGTAGTAATAAAGCGTAATAACGTACCAAGCGCAAGAATTTATACAGGTGGAGCAACTGTCTGGTCCGGAGACAATTCAGGAGTAACACCGGTGACTGGTGCAGGCGCCCGTATGATGTGGGTCCCGGAGAAGAAAGCATTCAGAGCCGGTGAAGTCCAATCAACACAATGGGATAATACATCAATAGGATATTACTCATCTGCTAGTGGATATAATACCATTGCAAGTGGGAATATGTCAACTGCAACGGGTGGCATTACTACGGCAAGTGGTTTTGGCTCCGTGGCTTCAGGTTATAATTCTACAGCCGGTGGCAGTTATTCGGTAGCAATTGGTCTTGAAGCTATAGCAAATGGAAACCAGGCAGTGGCATTGGGTAGCTATGCTACAGCCAGTGGTTTGGCATCTACAGCGCTGGGAATGAGTAATACTGCAAGTGGCCAGGCTTCAACAGCAATGGGTCAGGGAAATACTGCAAGCGGAAATTATTCACTAACAGCAGGTGCGAGTAATACGGCCAGTGCTACAGCATCAACGGCAATGGGACAAAACAGTACAGCAAGTGGAGAATTTTCTATAGCGATGGGTCTAAATTCCCAGGCACCTGGGCAAGCCGCTGTGTCTATTGGATATAATAATACTGCGAGTGGCGAAGCATCCACAGCATTTGGTAGGTATACGATTTCAAGCGGTTATAATTCCACAACCATGGGTATGAGCACCCAGGCAAGCGGCTATGCTTCTACTGCGATGGGCAGCCTCACTACCGCAAGCGGAGCCGCCTCTACGGCAATGGGCCAAAACACTACCGCAAGCGGTGACAATACTACTGCGATGGGTAGCCAGGTCTCAACCAATGGGCAACAAGGTTCATTTATCATTGGTGATAATTCAGCCACAGCGGCCCGTATCAGCACTGCCCCTAATCAGTATAGCGCATTCTTTACAAATGGTTATAGACTGATGGGTGGCGCTGTAACAGCACAGAATCTCTCAGGTACGGGAACCCGCATGGTAGTAGCTGATGCAAATGGTACACTTTCTACTCAGGCAGTACCAAGCTTTTCAGGTTGGGGCCAGACAGGCAATAGCGCGGCATCAACAGACTTCATCGGTACGACAAATGCTCAGGACTTGGTAACAAAGACAAACAATACCGAAAGAATGCGAGTAACCTCAGCAGGTGAAGTAAATATTTCCGGGCCTGTTGCTGTAAATACAACAACTGGTGGTTTTGTATTGCCACGCCTTACTACTGCACAGAGAAACGCTTTGGTAAGCCCGGTAGCAGGTACAACTGTTTTTAATATTACAACATCTAAATTTCAGGGTTGCACGGGGACTACTACTGGTACAGAAGCTGTAGACCAAAGCAGCACCAACATCGCTGCCTCAACTGGAGGTGCAGCGTTCGGTCAAAGTTTTGTGGCAGCGACATCAGGCCTGCTAACAAAAATACAAATGAATGTATATTCTGCTGTGTCAGGAACATATAGTCTCATGGTATATAGCGGTGCAGGGACCAGTGGAACCCAAATAGGCACTACTATAAGCGGTAATGCCCCTTCTGGTACTGGAGTATTGTCATTCAATTTAACTGATGTCAATCTTATTGCCGGAAATACTTATACTTTTCATTTCACTACCTCTACACAGTGGGGTTTCTGGTTGACTAACAATTATGCTAACGGATTTTGGTATATAAATAATCAACCAGTTTCCTCATACGATATGTATTTCAATACTTTTATTACACCTAATGTAACTAATTGGGTAGATCTTCATTAAGCATCAGTTGCTTTTCTTGTAATCAATCAAGGCGGACCTTTTAAAAGGTCTGCCTTTTTGATCCTTAGTCAGTTAGTAAGAATTTCACGTATTTCGGTTTTAAAAGCAGTGAGTTTGTAACCAAATTTACAAACTGGGCTTCTTTAACTAAATACACCACTTTTTAAAAACATTATGAACTACGGCATACTTCTCTTACTGTGGATCGTGCTCCCGGACTTCACATCCACGGCACTGCACACTTCTCTTGCGGAAAACCTGCAATGGCAGTTCGCTCTTGCTATAGCCGCATCTCTCTATTACTGTAGGATATTTCACATTGGCATTTTTAAAAAGCTGTATGAAGATCGTGCAATGCTGGCAATTTCAATAGCCTGGATCATTGCATTTACATTTTTAAAAGGATCGGAGATTTCTTTTAAAGAAAGTACGGGCTATTACACTAGTCCTATGATGAGGTTCAATGACATATTTGATATGATCTTTGTGATCTCATATCCGGCTTTTACACTTGTCAATGCGGCAAGAATATTTATAAAAGCTTCAGATTCTAAACCAATTTCACTCACACCTGTTGCACAAAAAATTCATCATAAAGTAAATACGGTAGCAGGAAAATATGAAGAGATCTTTTAAAAGCTAGCTCTAAATAGTAAGCAAATAACCCTATCTTTTAAAAACTCAGCTATCACTCTTTTAAAAAGCTGTATGAAAAAACAATTCATGCAGCTTTTTTGCTTTTAAAAATCTTCGCTATTTTGCACACTCTTCATAAATTCGCTCAATATTGTCATTTTTTTACAATCAATAATTATGAAAAAAGAAAAAATCTTCCCGGCTGTTATCGTACTTCTATCACTCGTTATTGCTGCATTATTTTTTCAAAAAAATGCCATCGGTCAAGAAACTATTGACGAAAATTTAACGCTGCTTGATGAGTTTAAAAGAGTCGTTCCCGAGGTCCAAAGCGGCAGAAAAGCTCTTTCCGTCTTCCAGGGAGAAAGAGTGATCCAGTCTCAGGTGCGGAATATACGCTTCGGAAGTGATTATTTTGTTGTGCAGGATTCGATTTTGAGCGGCAGGACAATAAGCATCAGGAAAATGTATATCAAAAGCAGTGAGATCCTCTGGCTTGTCGAAGATGAAACGGCAATTTCCCTGCGTTTAAAAAATTGAAAAAGCGATCTGCTCGGTAAGAATTTCTTTAAATCCGGTTTTGAAAGGATTTAAAACTCCGGTATATTAGGATAATTCTAAATATTCTAAAATTATTCTTTTAAAAACTTTTTAAAAAGAATGCTATGCGCCTTTCCTCGCTTTTAAAAACATTCGCTGCTACCTGTGTAATCCTTACCGGCTGCGCTACATTCTCCGGTGATGAATACAAGGCCGATGTTCCGCCGCCACCAGGTTATAATCCGATCTACCTGAACTCCATCAAACAGGTGGACAATACCGCTCTTCGTGAAGCAGCGCTCCAGATCACGCGTATTGACCTGCGCGATCC
>JAZKFS010000038.1:13354-17973 GCA_040386315.1 Bacteroidota bacterium | reverse complement strand
ATCCGGCTGTACGTCCAGCTTTCCGATTCCAACGGCGCCTATCTGCGCGGCGCGAATGAAGCTGCTTTTAAAAAGATGTGGTGCGGGCTTACCGAAGAGATCGAAGGGGCAACGCGGAATATCCCGAATTTTATCGTAAAGGAAACCACCGAACTTGACCGCGTGCCGCTTGCGCTGGCTGTCGTAATGGACCACAGCGGTTCCATGGGAGACGAGCGCGCACATTCAGTACAGGATGCCGTTGAGGAATTTATTAAAACCAAGAAGCCGGAAGACCAGTTTGCCCTTGTCAAATACGATCATACGACACTTGCCGAATCGCCCCTGACCGATAATCAAAGCGAACTTCTTGCGCGTTTAAAAAAAGATGGGCTTACGACGCTCGGCGGCGGAACGGCTATTATTGACGGCGTAAATGCAGGAATTGACCAGCTTCAGAATGCGCCGAATAATCTTGTAAAAGCAATTGTCGTTTTTACCGATGGTTATGAAAATAGCTCGACTTTAAATAAGGATTCTGTGATCGCGCGAGCGCGGAAAAATAATATTCTGGTGTGTGCGGTGGACTTTGGCGCATATACAAATGCGGGATTTATGGAGGAATTTTCCGATAAGACCAGCGGAAGCTACCACCACATGTATGGCACAGGCGAATTCAAATTCGTTTTTGAAGACATTTACCGCCGTTTAAAAAACTCGTATATCATCGAATACAAAGCGCTTGACTACGGCGTGCATAATGTAAAATTAAAAACATGCCTTCTGCAGGGCGAAATGACTGCGCTCGCCAGCTACGATAATACACCGGACATTGGCGCCATCGCTCTTTTAAATGTATTCTTTGATTTTAATAAATCAACAATTACATCAGAGTCAAAAACGGCGGTTGACAACGTGTACACGCTTTTAAAAGCATTTCCGAAAATGAAGATCGAACTGCGTGGCCACACCGATTCGCAGAATAAAACAGGCGATGCCGACTATAATACAAAGCTCTCGCAGAAACGCGCAGAAGCCGTAAAAGAAGCGTTGGTTAAACGTGGGATTGCAGGCGACAGAATTACTGCATTCGGCTACGGCGAGTCGCGCCCGGTAGCCGATAATGCGACGGAGGAAGGACGCTCGCTCAATCGCAGAACAGAATTTGTGATAATCGCCCGGTAGTTTTTAAAAACTATACTCCTTTTAAAAGAAAAAGCCCGTGAATATTAATATTTACGGGCTTTTCTGGTTTTAAAAATGTACTTTTAAAAATGAGACTTTTAAAAGAAACGTATTAATTTTCCGCGATAATAATAATAGAATCCCCGTTTTTAAAAGTGATCGGGGAATATTTACTTGGATTGATCACAACACTTTTCGCTGAAGTATCACCTGCTTTTTTAAAACCAATGGCAATTTCATTGTGTCGCCGCGCGGCTTCTACAACCGTTTGAAAATCAACTTCAGTTTCCGGGCGAATATAATTTGCGGCACTTTTTAAATAGATCTCCGAGCCATCCGCATCAAAGAGATCGGTAAAAACCGGCAGTAGTTCAGGATTTTGTGAAAGTTGTGTGAGAATAAGCGAACTGATCTTGCTGCTGACGATAAAATCATTTGTGCTGGTAATATTGGCAAGCTCACGGTTTCGGTCATCCAGCATCTCGCTCACCACCGACAGCGGTTTTAAAGCTTTTTCGGAAATATCGCGCAGATGCACAAGCGTGATCAGAGTTTCGGCATCTGCTTCCTGCACGCTTTTGTGAACGCAATTGCTCAGAACAATAATGCTGTCGAACGTATCGCATTGGATCTTATCAAGCAGAGTGCGGTTCGTAATATCGCCTATGTGAAGTTCAGGTTGGGCGCGTGAGAATTCATTCTGCATTTCTGCAATTTGCGTTTCAGCGGAAAGATTATCCGTAATAATAACAATTCTCGAACCCGGCTGAATATATTGCTCCAGTTCACGGAGAATTTTCCCGGCACGGTCATTCCAGCCGAGAATGAGAATTTTTTCCGATTGTTTTAAAGGAATACTTTGCGCTGCGACCAGAGCATTCTCGTTTTTAAAAGCACGTGGTTCGGAGAAAATTACCGTATCGTCATCTTTTGAAATCGCGATAATACTGTCGTTTGCACTGATCACGTGCTCCATCGGAGGTTTTAAAACGATCTCGCCGGTTTCTTTTCGCAATCCGATCACGCATGAGGTTTCATAGCAGAACATTGCTTCGGCAAATGTTTTTCCTGCCAGCTTCGGCTCGTTTTTAAAATATAATTCATCTCCGCCAAAATCTAAAAGCTCCGTATATACAAGCGACAATCCGGGCTGGCGGCACGTTTGGGAGATGATCTGCGAAATAATGTCATCCAGCGGAATGAGATGTGCTTCATCTTTGGCAATGATCCGCGCCACATCAAGATTCCTGCGTTGCTGCATTCCTGCAACGATCGTGAATTTTTTTGAAGCGCGGTGCGGATTATTGATAAGCGCGAGAAGGATTTTTAAAATGTAGGAATCCGGATTGGGCGCGTCGTCCGGCGGCAGGAGAATAATGGAGCGGGCGCGTTCCGGCGAAACTATTGCCAGGTCGCGAATATCCATGGGGCTTCCTGTCCGGCAAACTATTTTCGTGGAGGAGCGCTCTGGTACTTTTAATTTTATCTCGTCTTCCATTTCTACCTTATCCTTATCCGCGAGAATTGCGATGCAGGATTTCTTCTGATTTTCATTGGCAATTATCAGCTCGTTAATTACAGAGAAAATCTGATCAGACCAGCCAAGGATCAAAATGTGATCTTTTTCGATGATAATTGATTTTCCCTTGCGAAGCTCCTGAAGCCGCGTGTCAAAGCCAGTGGTAAGAACGCCGATCAGCGTACTCAAAATAAAAATCCCGCACAGGCAGGCAAGAAAAATTATTCCCTTGTAGAGCCAGCTTCCTTCGTCATAGGCGATCTGTGAGGGATCATACACGTGCATGAATGTCGTCCATAGCATTTCGATATTCGTCGCATTAGGTTTAGGGCGAAGGTTGATAATGATGAGAGTGGCTGTAATAATGATAATAACGAGAGCTGCGGCAATAAATAGTGACGCAACCAGCGCGATCGTACCGCGCGACATTACTGCATCTAGTTTGTAGCGAATTTTGTCGCGGAAGGAAAAACTTTTCATGGAGCAAAACTTCTTTTAAAAGTATGGTGAAAAAGACTGTGGTGAAATTTACCGAAATTCTTTTTAAAACCATTTACTTTCTTTTAAAAACAAAAAACCGGAGAATTGCTTCATCCGGTTTTAAAAACTTTGTAATAATTCTTTTAAAAAGGAATTACCGTCCGCCGCCAAGAATATTTCCGATCATTCCGCCAAGGCCACCGCCGCTCTGCTGTTGCTGATTGCCGCCTGTGCGTGAGCCGCCGCCAAGGAATCCCATTACGTCGTCGAGGACGCTGCCATCGCCATTCTGGTCAAGGAAATCCATTAAGCCACCCTGTGCTGTTTGTCCACCTTGCGCAGCAGGGGAATTGCGATGTTTGGAAAGTGCACCGAGAATGAAAGGGGCAAGGATTGGAATGAGTTTCATAGCAGTACCCATGTCAAGGCCGAATTTACCGGAAAGCGCCTGAGCTGCCTGGGTGCCGCTTCCGCCGAGTAATCCGCCAAGGTCGGGATCAGGATTTGCGTTTAAAGACTGCTGCTGGATCGTACCGTTCACATCATTCAGTACGCTTTCGCTGCCGTATTTGTCAAGGATATGTTCTACGCGCTGCTGTCCGCCGTTATTGTCCGCCTGACGTTTTAAACCGCCAAGAATAAGAGGCGCGATTGCCGGAAGGAGCTGTGAAGCAACATTCTGGTCAATGCCGAATTTTGAGGAAAGCTGGTTGGTAATTTGTGGCGAAACGCCGCCGAGAAGTCCGCTTAAAAGATCGTTCATTGGAATCTCCGTTTATTTTTAAAAGCAATTGTTTGTGCTTTTAAAACAAAGGAGTTGCAAAATAGTTCGATGTGAAATGCATGAGAGTCTCAAAAAAACCTTTTTAAAACTGAAACTTTACCATTCTGTTTTTAAAATCAAACGTTTTAAAAGCAGTTAGTTTGCCAAAGCTGTTTGAAGTTTTTCTACTGAAAGAGGTTTTGAAATAAAGTCTGAAACCAGTGCATATTGTTTTGCACGGTCAATATCACTTGTGTCAATTGAAGACGAAAGCATAAATACTTTTGAAGATATTTTTAAAATCGTACATTCATTTAAAAACTCCCAGCCATCCATTTCCGGCATGTTGATGTCGAGAAAGATAACATCAGGTTTTTCTTCATTGATAAGTGCATGCAGCGCTTCACGGGCGATCATGAAGGATGACACCTTAATATTCGGATCATATTTTTTGATATAGCGCTCATTGACAAAATTCGTGATCTTGTCGTCGTCCACGAGCATTATTGTTGTTTCAGTTTTAGCAGGCATTATTCTACTGTTTTAAATGAATAGTAAATGTTGTTCCCTTATCAAGCGCACTATCTACTTCTATAGAGCCGCCTAATGATTCTATCTGCGATTTTACCAGATGGAGCCCAAGCCCTTTGCCTTCCACATGGAAATGAAAACGTTTATACAGGCCGAATACTT
>JAZKFS010000038.1:0-13344 GCA_040386315.1 Bacteroidota bacterium | reverse complement strand
ATACTTTATCGCCATTGACTTTCATGTCTATGCCGACCCCATTGTCTTTAAAAGTGAGGATACAGGTTTTTTTTACCTTTTTGGCTGTAATCTTTAATTTCAGCGTCCGCCTTGGCGACCTGTATTTAATTGCATTGCTGACGAGGTTGTAAAAAATGCTGCTGATATAGCTTTTTACTGATAAGATCTCCGGCATAGCTGAGAAATCAACGGTGATCTCTGCTTTTGAATCCTTGATCTGATGGGCAAGAGCTTTTAAAACTCCGTCTATTTCATCATTCAGTTTAATGATGTGTTTTGTCTGTGTTACATCAGATTTAATAGAGACGATCTCATTCAGATCTACCAATATCTGGTTGAGGCTATGCGCAGTTTCGCGAATACTTTCGACAATAAAATCCTTTTCTTCGCTACTTTCACTTTCGGTAAAAAGGTCTGTCAGGGCCATCATATTGGCTACAGGCGCCCGCAGATTGTGTGAAGTGATGTATGTATATTGCTGCAATTGCCTGTTATTAACAATAAGCGCGGCATTCAGCTCTTTCATTTCCTGCTCGGATTTTACTTTCTCGGTAATATCTTCGGACGTAATAAACATCCCGTTGACAATAGTGACAGCCCTGAATAAAAAGAAATGCTCTTTGTATGATACACTTGGGATTTCAAATCCTTCCTGTCCTGTCCGCAGGGATTTTTTCACATTTTGCAGCAGATCCGGAATATCCTCAATCACATCTACTACGGGCATGTCCAGCGCATCTTCAAGGGAAAAGCCCAGATGCTGCGCAGCCAGGGAATTTGCCATCGTGATAGCGCCTTCGAGATTGATGGTAATAATGCCGTACGGCGAATTTTTAATGAGCGAAAGCAGAAATTCCGTCAGCTCTGCGGTTTGGTGCAGCATGTGTTTTTAAAACTTATTCTATAAACCGTTAATTTTAGCGACGATAACAGTCGCGTCGCCGTATTCGCTCCTGTGCGTATTCATAATAAAATTAGCAATGCTCTGTGCGCTTTTCTCCAGGGGAAAGTCTGCTGTGTAGAGCGGCTCATTAATGCCGTCCGTACAGAGCATAATCATATATTCACCTTTTAAAAGCAGCTTTTTTATCTTTATCTTTGGAAGAGTAAAAATACCAACAACGCCGCGTTGACCGTCAAGTATATGGTTTAAAACATCCCCTTCACGTTGTTCAAGCACCTGCCCAAATGTATCTCCAACAGAAGCCCAGCAAACCATATCTCTTGTAAGCAAGGCTATACCTAAGGCAGCACCGGTGATCTCATTTGTTACCCGTAGCGCCCTGTCGCATTTGCGGATGATCCTGTCCAGGCTAAGATGGTAGCTTTCCTCGACAATCTTCTGTACTGTCTGGGAAATGATCCTTGCATCCTCACCCTGGCCCAGCCCGTCAATGACACAGAGAAGTACTTTGTCGCCATCAAATTCTTTTATTATATACGCATCGCCATTTACTTCATATCGTTCATCACCCAGGGAAACTACACCATAGCTAACCGTTTCGTTGGAAATAGGGAGAAATTTCCTCATGGATACTTTCGTGCCTTTTCCCGGTATGGACTCGATCTCGAATTCATCCATATTCTGTTTTGCAGCGTTCAACCCCATACCTAAGCTGGTCGCAATACTGGAGTATCCTATTGATGTTGCCTTGCTGATACTTTCGATCCCTTTCCCGGTATCTTCAATCACAGCTTCAAAGATCAGACCGTCATTTCTAATAGAAAACACGGCCGTCCCATTTTTACCGTACCGGAAAGAATTTACACAGATCTCAGAGATTGCAACTTCTATTTCAAGGCGCGAAGACATATCAAATCCCATCTCAGCAGCAATTAGCCCTGCAGTTTTTGCTGCCTGATATGCCGCGTGTTCATCGAGGATCTTAATTACGGGAAATCTCTGCATCTGTATATATAGCTTTTAAAAGTTAATCCACTTTCCAAAAAAAGCCGTCATTTTTAAGAGAAATTCGACTAATATTCAAATTTATTTACGCTTTTAAAGGCAGAATTTTTAAACCGGATCTTTTTAAAGCTTCCTGTAATGCGGTTTTTAGATTCTTTGTAAAGGTAAGCCCTGCAATTGAAACTCCCGTCTTGTTAATTGACTGAGCGATAAACGGCTTTATACCGCAGAAAATAATTTCTATGCCGACCAGTTTCAGCGTATCACCGATACTGATGAGCTGCACGGCCACGGCCGAATCCATAATATCGACATTGCTCAGGTCAATAATGATCATTTTTAAATCTTTTGATTCGGCAAATGACATAACTGTATCTGTAATAGACTTTATACGGGCGTGATCGAGCGTTCCAAAAAACCCCGAATACAGGCAGTTTTCCAGGATCTCACCTGCAACGATCGGTAGCTCGCCCATATTTTCAAAATCATGATGCCGACTATATACCTTCATATTCGTCTTTTATTGGCAGAATTTTTAAACCTGACCTTTTTAAAGCTTCCTGGAGTGCGGTTTTTAAATTCTTGGTAAATGTAAAGCCCGAAATTGAAACTCCCGTCTTAATAATTGACTGCGCGATAAACGGCTTCATACCGCAGAAAATAATTTCTACGCCAACCAGTTTCAGCGTTTCACCGATGCTGATAAGGTGGACAGCCACAGCTGAGTCAATAATATCCACGTTGCTCAGGTCAATAATGATCATTTCCAGATCCTTCGATTCGGTAAATGACATGACCGTGTCGGTGATGGACTTTATACGGGCGTAATCAAGCGTTCCGAAAAACCCAGAATAGAGACAGTTATCTAAAATCTCGCTGGCAACGATCGGCAACTCGCCACCGATTTTGCTTCTGCTGACGACAACTTTTTTTGCGGCATTTGATTCCATGAGATGTGCTCTTGAGTACCGAAGTAATAAAAATAGGACGTAACGTATGAAATAAGGAAGTTGCAGATCGTCTCTAAGGCAAACTTAGGTAAAAAGAGAGGATTATACATCAACTTAAACGAGAGTGCGTTTATTACTATTAAGTTTAATAGAAGCTCAAGTACTCTTTTAAAAATGAATATTCTTAAATTAAAAGCGCTTTAAAACTGCTGTCAACAAAAGCTTTTAAAAATAAATTTACCGGAAATCTGTTCTACTCACAGCATACCATGAGAAATTCTTTTAAAAGAAATATACTTTTAAAAGAATTTTAATATACTAAAACAAAATATATAACATTGCTGAATTTTGCTACCTGCTGTAGCTTTCTTAATTTTACATTCTTCTCTGGATTTTAAAAGAATTCGGGAAGCACGGGAGTTTAAAAAAAAAACCTTTTAAAAAAAACTATCAATTTATAGAATTACTTTGAGGAGCATACTTGTGAAATCAAAAGCATCACGTTTAAAAATTCTCGCATTATTAATGGCGGGCTCTCTCGCTGTGCAGAGCTTTGACTGCGCTTCACCGGAATACACGACAGCACGAAGCGCAATGGGTGTAAAAGACTGGGCTAAAGCACAGGCAAGCCTTGAAAAAGAAGTGGCAAAAAATCCGACACATGCCGAGGCATGGTATGATCTGAGTATAGTACACAAGGAACGCGGAAATATTACCGGCATGATGTCAGCCCTTGTAGAAGCGGAAAAACATGCAAAAGTTGAAGAACTCCGCAAAAAGATCGGTGGCGCACGCCTTGCCGGTTGGGTTGAGGCTTATAATAGTGGGATCAACACATATTCCCGTTATAATGAAAATCAGAACCGCTCTACTTTAGATTCAGCGTTGAATTTTATAAACGGCGCTATACAGTTAAAACCGGATTATCCCGAAACATATTCGTTTCTCGGACGTTTGCAGGAAGCAAGCGGCGATACTGCAAAAGCAATTGAAGCGTATAATAACTATGCACGCGTACAGCAGCCAAATCTGGATTTCCTTGCACAAAACAATCTCTACATCGGAGCTTCGCGCGAATCTGCTATCCAGGCACTTGGAAAACCGGCTTCATCACAGGGGCGAAATGGCGGTGCAGTGGGCGATTCACTGGTGACAGATGTTTTTAAAAGCAACGGACGGGATGTGTATATTTTCTCGGCAAGCCGCGGCGGCAAACCTTTTGAAGTGCAGGGGCTGCGTGTAAATCCGCCTGCGGGATGGCTTCCACAGGAAAAAGAACGTATTTCGATGTTTGACCCAAGCCCATATTCAGCCCTTGCTTCGGTGTATTACGACAGGAAGGATTACGATGCTGCACTGGAAAATTTAACCCGAATGCTGGTGCTCGATCCGACAAATGAAAATGCGATGAACTCCCGCATCCAGATATATCAGAATCAAAATAGAACGGATGAAGCAGTCCGCTCCCTGGGCGAGCTGGTACGGAAAAACCCGAATAATAAACTTACGCGTGCGCAATACGGAACATTGCTTTTAAAACTCAACAGGTTCGACGAAGCGATGAGTGAATACGAAGCGGCTTTAAAAGTGGACCCGGAGTATGAATCGGCTCTTTTCAATCTGGCTGCTGCGTATAAAAATAAAGCCGGAGTTATTCAAAATGAAGAAAAAGCGAAACTGGATAAAGATCCGAAATACAAGATCAACGAAACTGTCTATGCGCCGCTTTTGATCAAATCAGCAGACTATTTCGAACGCTATCGCAATAATCCTGAGCGCCGTAATGATTTCCGTACACTGCTCCAGCTGGCGAATATTTATGAAGTAACGAATAATAAGGCGAAACTTACTTCCATCATTTCAGAAATGGAAGCAATCGAGTCTCAGTACAGTAATGATGCGGCATATTATGAAACTCTTGGCCAGATCTATATGCGCCAGAATATGACCGATAAAGGTAAAAAAGCTTTTGAAAAAGCTGATAAGCTGAAAAAATAGTTTAAAAAAAAGTTTTTACAATGATTTTTAAAAGGTTTTTAAAAATCAAACGACAATGAATTGCACAATTTTATAATTCGAATTCTCAGGAGAATATCTCATAATGGCAGATAATAACAAAAAAGATCAGCATCCGCAGGAACAGCAGATCAATATTGAACTTGGTGAAAAAGAAGCGGAAGGAATTTACTCGAATCTCGCGATCATTTCACACTCGCCGGCGGAATTCGTGATAGATTTCACGCGTATCCTTCCGGGCGTTCCGAAAGCGCGCGTTCATGCGCGTATCGTCATGACGCCTCAGCACGCAAAGCTTTTGCTCCATGCGCTGAATGACAACATCCGCAAATATGAAAGCCAGTACGGCGAAGTTTCCGTGGATGGCCAGCAGAATATGCTGAACGGCGTAAATCCGCAGATACATTGATCTTTTAAAAGATCATTTGTTGAAAAAAACTTTTAAAAGTTTTGCGTGTTGAGGATTTTTAAAAGGGGAGCAGTCGCTGATTGTTCCCTTTTCTTTTTTAAAAAAGTGGTAATTTGGTTTAGGTTTTAAAAATCATTCATTGGTATTTTTAAAAAGGGAAAAATATGCACGCCGGAAATTACGTTCTGATACTTCATACGCATCTGCCATTTGTGCTGCATCACGGTAACTGGCCACATGGCACGGACTGGCTTTGCGAGGCCGTCGCCGAGTGCTACATCCCGCTTTTAAATACCTTCCACGATCTGCTCGACGAAGGAATTACCCCGAAGGTAACGCTGGATATTTCGCCGATCCTCTGCGAGCAGCTGGAGCATCCCCATTTTAAAAGCATTTTTGAAAAATACTGTACAGAGAAAATTGAAGCAGCGCAGATAGACCGGAAATTATTTTTAAAAGAAGATAAAAATCCGCACTTTATCACGCTCACAGAATATTGGGAAAATTGGTTTACGAAACGGCTGGATGATTTTAAAAACAGCTACGATAGTTCTATTGTCGGAGCTTTAAAAGAATTACAGGACGCAGGCGCAATTGAAGTAATGACCTGCGGCGCCACGCACGGATATTTCCCGCTTCTGGCCGATGACAGAAGTATTGAGCTTCAGGTTCGCGCGGCAGTAGCAAATTATGGGAAACATTTTGGACGAAAACCACGCGGTATCTGGTTGCCCGAATGCGCATACCGCCCGGCATATACATGGCAGACATATCTTCCTGTAGAGCCATATAATACGCCAACAGCGCGTCGCGGTGTGGAAGAGTTTTTAAAAGAAAATGGTATTGAGTATTTTGTTGTGGACGAAACGACGGTTACGAAAGCAACGCCACTCGGTGTACTGAGAGACGGGCATTTTACATCCGTATATGCACCGGACTATCACGCTACGCACTGGAATTTCGATAATACTCCGCTGAGTTTATACCGCGCGGCGTCTGGTGAAAACGTTTCAAAAGGAACGGCTGTTGCATTTGCGCGGCATCAGGAAGTAGCAATGCAGGTGTGGAGCGCGGACTCGGGTTTTCCGGGAAATCCTGCGTACCTGGATTTCCACAAAAAGCAGAACGGCTCGCAGCTGCGCTACTGGCGCGTAACGGACCTGAAAGCTGATATGGCGCACAAATTACTTTATGTACCGGAATGGACACGTGGCGCAGCCGGCATTAATGCGCAGACTTTCGTACACTCCATTGAAAAAACACTGCTTGAATACAGGATGAATTCCGGTAAGGAAGGCACGCTCACGACGCCGTTTGACACAGAACTTTTCGGCCACTGGTGGTTTGAGGGGCCGGAGTTTTTAAAAGAAGTTCTGAGGAATATTCATCATTCGCAGTACGTGAATATGAAAACTGCGGGCGAGCAACTCGATCATATCCAGCCGACAGAAGTCGCGCTGCTGCCCGAAAGCTCGTGGGGACGCGGCGGACACCATGAAGTGTGGATAAATGACGCTACGACGTGGACGTGGGAAAGCATCTACAAAGCCGAGCAGCGCATGAATCAACTCTGTGAAAAAACTGCTACTAAGACAACTGATGATGTTTTAAAAAGGATGATGCTCCAGGCTCTGCGCGAACTCATGCTGCTGCAATCATCCGACTGGCAGTTCCTCATCGAAACGGGTTCGGCGCGCGACTATGCTGAAATGCGATTTACCAATCACCGTAGCGATTACAATGAGCTTTGTGATATGGCAGAAGCGTATCTTTTAAAAAAGAAATTTACTGCAAAAGATGAAATGTTTTTAAAAGCAGTGGAAATGAGAAACCCGATATTTCCGGAACTAAAATTAGAATGGTGGCGGAGGTGAGTTTGGCAAGTGCCGGGAGTTTTGTGAGTGAATTTTTAAAAAGACTCTGCGAACTCTGCTAAAACTTTGCGCGCTCTGCGTGAAGTCTTTAAAAAAACTTTCTGAATCACGGATTTGACGGATTACACTGATTTCACAGAATTTGTGAGATGGGCCTTTAAAAAGATAAAAATTAGGAATTATAGAAATCACCATTGAAAAATACATCCGATAGTTCAAAGCCGCTTTTCGTCGACCTCGACGGAACGCTCATCACGAGCGACATCCTGTGGGAATCATTCCTCGCGTTTTTAAAAAACCATCCGGCGGAAGCTTTTAAAATCCCGCTGTGGCTTGCAAAAGGGAAGGCAGTTTTAAAAAAGGAACTTGCTGACCGCGTAACACTGGACGTAACGACGCTGCCGTATAATTCAGAAGTGGTAGAGTTTTTAAAAAGTGAGAAAGCACGTGGGCGTGAGATAATCCTCGCAACAGCGTCAGACGAATCCTTCGCACAAAAGATCGCCGACCACACACAGCTTTTTTCAAAAGTGCTATCGAGCAATGGTGAAATAAATCTCTCGGGTTCGCGGAAACTCACAGCAATTCAGGATATTACCAACGGCATCGGCTTTGACTACATCGGCAATGCAACGGTTGACCTGCCGCTTTGGGCTGCTGCAAATCGTGCAATGGTCGTCACGTCGTCTAAGAATCTTTTAAAAAAGGCAGAAAAAGTCACTGCCGAACAGCATGTTTTTCCACGGCAGGGCGGCGTTTTAAAACATCTTTTAAAAGCATTCCGCGTGCATCAGTGGGTGAAGAATCTGCTGATTTTCGTGCCGCTCATCATGGCGCATGTTTTTAGTGCGGAGCTTTTTATTCAGGCAATTCTTGCGTTTTTTTCCTTCAGTTTTTGCGCGTCAAGTGTATATTTGCTGAACGATCTGCTTGACATCGAGTCTGACCGCGTTCACCCACGCAAAAAGAAACGGCCGTTTGCTGCGGGAACACTGTCGATTCCGTTGGGAATAATTTCCGCGCCGCTTTTACTGGTTGTAAGTTTTTTGATTGCATGGCTTTTCCTACCTTTAAATTTCCTGCTCCTTCTCGGATTTTACTACGCGCTCACGACGTGCTATTCCTTCTTTTTAAAACGCATTGTTATTCTCGACGTGCTGGTGCTTGCGGGGCTTTATACATTGCGGATATTCTCCGGTGCAATGGCGGTGGATGTTCCCGTGTCGCCGTGGCTGCTGGCTTTTTCGACATTTACGTTTTTAAGCTTGGCATTTATAAAGCGTTACGCCGAATTGAAAATACTCATTGAGCAAAATAAAACCGGTAATAAAGCGCGCGGCTACAACGTGGACGACCTGCATTTTGTGGGAAGCGTTGGCCCGGCGAGCGGCTACATGGCGGCGCTCGTCCTGGCGCTGTATATCAATAGCGCGGATGTGGTAAAATTATATAGCCGCCCGATGATCCTGTGGCTGGCGGGGCTGTGCTTTCTCTACTGGATCACGCGCGTCTGGATGCTTGCGCACCGCGGGCAAATGGTGGACGACCCGATCATTTTTACTTTTAAAGACAAGATCAGCTACGTTGTCGGTGCAATTGTATTTGTGATCCTGCTGGTTGCAATGTAGATTAGTTTTAAAAATGTTTTTAAAAAGGCGGAGTTTTTTAAAGGACTTCGCCTTTTTTCCATTTTTAAAAGTATTACTTTGTCGTAACGAATATTTTGTTTATATTGTAACTGTTTTGTATGACTTTGTTCCGTTTTAAAACTAATTTGAGCTTTTAAAAATGAAAAAGATAGTTGCATTATTTGTGCTTATACTTACTTTCTGCGGTTGTGAAAATAGCTCCGAGCCAAGTTTGGAAGAACGTTTTAGCTGTAAAGTGGATGGGAAATTGTTTGTGGCTGCTGCAGACTCCGAAAATCCAATTACTGGAAGCAAGAATCTTAGCATAGATTATTCAGGAGAATCAAGTTTTTCACCCTATTATTTATCCATTACTGCATCAGGGAAAAATGAGGGTGTATCAGTTGGATGTAAAGCTGTTACAAAAACTGGTACCTACCCAATTAATTCTGCTGCATATGATAGAAATGCACATTACTTCGAATATAAGGAAGAAGGTACTGTTACAATTTATCATCTTGACACGATTGCAAAAAAAATAGCTGGTACATTTCAATTTACCGCTGAAGATAGAAATGGAATAAAGGTAACTATCAGCGAAGGTAAATTTAACCACATATATAAACCGAGTTATTAATATCTTTTTAAAAGTAAAAGAATTTAATCTTTTAAAAAGGCGAAGTTTTTAAAAGAACTTTGCCTTTTTTCTTTTAAAAATACTCCTTGCTTTTAAAGAATTAAATCGTATTTTAAAGAAAATAATTCTTGTACAATTTCACTCCTTTTAAAAGGTGCTGATCATGAAAAATCATCTTTTGTTACTAAGCTTTTTCGTACTGTTTATTTCTGCTACAGCGGTGCAGGCGCAGGGCGATGTGTACGTAGCGCGGACAGGTGAGGTTTCCATTCCGTCCATTTATGCCGGAATTGCTCCAAAGCCGCATGTGTATCTTGAAATTGGCAACCAGATGGCATTCTATGGCGGCCCCGGAATGTACATCAATCAAAATGCGTGGTGGGACGTGACGCGCGGCTCGCGTGTGCGCTATATCAAGGGCGGTGGCGCAATTCTTCATTCATTCTCAGATTTCTACGGAACAAAAGGTGATTTTGCGATACAGGTTTTTGGCGAAGGTGCGGCGGATTCACCGATTCCGGGCCCGAATGATGATCCTTCGCGCGTTTTTTATATCAATAATCTTGGCAATATTTCTATCGGCGCGGGCATGAAAAAACCTGTTCCTTCAAACGCAGAAGATAAAGACGCCAACCCAAATCAAAAGCTGTGGATCGCCGGAAATACACGCGTGGACGGAATTCTCTCTGTCGGTACAAATGGTGACGCGCCGACTGATCTTTTTAAAGCGTATATCGTGGGAAATATGGCGGTGAAAGGCACGATCAATACGCAGGAGGTGATTGTCTCTACCGAAAAAGCAGATTGGCCGGATTATGTTTTTAAAAGCGATTACAAACTTGCGCCGCTCTCCGAGATCGAACAACATATTAAGCAAACAGGACATCTGCCGGGAATTCCATCGGAAGCAGAAGTGGCGGAAAAAGGCGTGAATGTCGGCGAGCTTCAGGCAAAGCTGCTTCAGAAAATTGAGGAATTAACGCTATATTCTATTGAGCAGCAAAAGCTGATCAAGGCAATGCAGGAACGTTTAGATATATTGGAATCACAAACGAATTCTAAATAATAAAACAACTCCGTTTTTAAAAGTATTTCTTTCCTAAATCTTTAGTTTTAAAAGAATTTACCAATTTTTTGTTTTTAAAAACTTTTCACTTGCTTTGATCAAATAAAGTTGTATTTTGTGAAAAATAATTCATTTTTACAGCAACTTTTTTAAAAGGTGATTATAATGAAAGTACAGCGATTTTATATAGCTCTTGTTTTGTGCGCCGGACTAAGCAGCAGCGCCACAGCTCAGACAGGATTTGACAATATTGGAAAGCCGTCGGCAGGAAATGATATTCAGATAACCAACGCCGACAGAACAGGAAAAATGATCTTTTCGATCGGCAGCGAAAAGCGCATGATATTCTCGCCGCTGATGAATGGTTATGGTGCAATTGCACTTTTTCCGCCAGCTGATTACACGCCAAAGACTGCGACATTGCAGATCGGCGACCGCAGCGCGATCTATTTCGGGCATCAGTTCGTGCTCGGGCATAATACGTACTGGAACGGTACCGGAAATTCACGCTTTAATAATAATGATGGCGGAGGCGCGCTTGTTTTTAACCGCCTTGGGGAAATGTATCTCAGGACGTTCGCGCCCGGCTCGGATGACAACTGGAAAGCAACGAACGTTATCTCGATGGATGCCACCGGACACGTCGCTATTGGTAATTACATCCCGCAAAATCCTGAAACAAATGAAAAATACAAGCTCTGGGTAGATGGGACGGTCGGCGTAAATGGCTCGATAAAAGCTCAGGAAGTGGAAGTTGTCACAAATGTCTGGCCGGATTATGTTTTTAAAAAAGGTTATATCCTCGCGCCGCTTTCTGAAGTCGAGCAGCATATCGCGGAAACCGGGCATCTGCCGGGAATTCCATCAGAGGCAGAAGTAAAGAAAAATGGCGTGAATCTTGGTGAAATGCAGGTAAAGCTTTTAGAAAAGATCGAGGAAATGACGCTTCGCATGATCGAGCAGGAAAAGCGTTTGCAGGCGCTGGAAGAAGAGAATAAAAAACTACGCGAAACCAATAAATAAGCGGAGCGAAAAACTATGAAAATGCTCATTCTTGGCGGACTTTTCTGTGCCGCGACGGCTTTTGCACAAACAGAAATTATTTCTGACGACATCAATATTTCCGGTTCGCCGGATTTTGAAGTTACGCTTTTAGACAATAGTTCGCATACTTTTAAAGCGGCTAAAACAATTACCACAGAAGGGGCTGTCACGATCACAAAAGATGCAAAAGTGGATTTTCGCGCAGGAAATAAGATCGTTTTAAAAAGTGGTTTTAAAGCCAAAAAGGGAAGTAATTTCCATGCGAAAATTGAGAACGTGGAAATCCCTGTTGTCGCTGAAAAGGAGGAAATTTCAACCGAAGTTTTAAAAACGGAAGAAAATATTCCGGTGAGCGGTTTTAAAAGCGCAACACTTCTCAGTAGCTATCCGAATCCATCGAACGGAATTTCCACCGTCGAGTATCAACTGAATGCCGAGCAATCCGTGACGATTTCCATCATGGACGCACACGGCCGCACCGTTGCAGAGCTTTTAAAAAGTGAAAGCCATCAGCAAGGTGTTTTTAAAACACAGTTCAACGGAGCGGATTTGCCTTCAGGCGAATATTTCATCATGCTTCGCACACTGACGCACAGTGAAACGCTGAAGCTGGTGATTGTGAAGTAAGTTTGGAAAAGAAAGTTACTGCACAATGTCATTCTGAGTGAAACGAAGAATCAACGGCAGAAGAGACTAACGCGAACTACTGACGTAGATTCTTCGCTCTGCTCAAAATGACAAAGATAAAAATGTTTTTAAAAGGCGGAGTTTTTAAAAGAACTTCGCCTTTTTGTGTTTTAAAAGGAATTGTTGTAAGTTGTTAACGAGAAAAGTTAAGTATTTACTTGTGAGCAAGAAAAACTTTTGGAGATATTAATATGAAAAGCATGTTATTTGTGTTTTTCTTCAGTTTAATGTTTATATCGTGTACTGATGACACTGTGACTAATCAACCTAATGAGTCCGAGAAGATTATCATAAAGCTTCGCGATAGAATAATGGGAGGTGGTGATGAAAGAATGTATGAATTTGCAGAGACAGTTTTTGATTCAACTAATATTCAGCGATTAACTTATGGTGATGTTGAAACTCATATTATTAAAGATACGACAGTACATAGTGATACTATTGCACTTAACCGTTGGAATATGTTGAAATCAACGATTGATTTTAACGAAATCATGAAGGCAGACACTATTGTCCTACCTTACGATACATCCAGTTTTATGCAGGCTTGGTTAACAGTTAAAGTTGGAAAAAAGTCTAAGACTATCAGATTTAATTATGTGAATCCTGTTACTGAAAAATTTACTGTTTTACCTTCAGCATATCAAAAAATTTACGAATTTGTTAGTGGTATTAATGCGGAGAAATTCCATGTTAACTGATAGACTTAGTTAAACTTTTAAAAGGCGAAGTCTTTAAAAAGGACTTCGCCTTTTTGCGTTTTAAAAGAATTGTTTTGTTGTAATAAATAATTTGTTTATATTGCAACTGTTCTTTAAAACTTTGTTCCGCTTTAAAACTAAATTGAGCGTTTAAAAATGAAAATGATAGCTGTATTATTTGTGTTGATTCTTGCATTCTGTGGTTGTGATAATAGCTCTGAACCAAGTTTGGAAGAGCGCTTTAGCTGTAAAGTTGATGGGAAATTGTTTGTTGCAGCAGAAGATTCAGACAATCCTATCTCAGGATCAAGAAATCTTACTATCAATTACTATGCTACTTCACCAACATCTTCCCACTATTTAACTGTTACTGCTTCAGGTTCAAAGAATGAAGGAGTATCA
>JAZKFS010000037.1:68016-79129 GCA_040386315.1 Bacteroidota bacterium | reverse complement strand
CGCAGAATATTTTAAAAGTATTATTTCTGAAGCAGAAATTTTCCTTTCGTCGTAATCATGGAAGGCGACCAAAGCGGCTCGTGGGCCAGTTCTAATTCAAATTTATCATTTTTTACAACCGCTTTTAAAGCGGCCGTAATATCCTCGCGGATAATATCGCTCATCGGGCAGTTCTTTGTGGAAAGCGTGTAGGTCACTTTTAAAATGTCGTTTTTAAAATCTATGTAATACACCAGCCCCAAGTCAACTAAGTTCACGCCAAGCTCCGGGTCAATCACTTCTTTTAAAGCATAATATCCCGATTTCTCAACATCATTCGCTTTTAAAAACAGCGGATTTTCACCGCCGGAATTTTTAAAACCTTCCTTCTGTGAAAACGAAAAACCTCGCCCGCTCACCGAATCCACAAAATCAATTTCCACATTGTCAAAATACGCCGCCAGCTTCGCCTCAATCACGCAATCAATGGAGTTGATTTTTAAAACCAGATCATCCTCGCCACGCTGGCTGTAGCCGAGCAGGTAATCATATCGCTGCTGCGCCCGCATATTCGCCCCCAGCCGCAGGAGATATTCCACCGGAATTTTCTGCTGCGCGCGAATCTGCTGCAATTCCGCCACAGCCCGCGGCGTGAACTGCACCGAAGGATTTTTTACAATAGACGATTCTTTTAAAAGGTCAATCATTTTAAAAAGCTTTTAAAAACTTACTTCTTCTCTTGCACTACCGGCAGCGCAAGCTCAAACGGTTTCGCAACTTCTTTTTTCACCGGCGGAAAAGCCGGTTTTAAAAACACAATGGAAATTACATTGTAATTATACATTACCGCAGCAGCGAAAAGCGCCGATGCGCCACTAATTTTTAAAAACGGAAAGTCAAAGAATATCCCCGTCAGGAAAAGCAGAAATCCGGCAACGTACACGCGCCATTCCCAATGCGCCAGATGTTCATCAAAAAGGTCGCGCGGAAGGCAGGTACGCTCGCGGCCGATTTTGCTGCGATACTTTCCGAGCCACACGATGAACGGAAGCATTTTGTACGTTTGCCCGAGAATTAAAACGGTAATTAACCCAAAGAAATACGAAAACGCATACGCCGCGCTCAGCCTAAAATTCAACTCATTGTCTTTTAAAAACGACAGCGCAAGCCCAATGAGAATTGGGAAAATTAGCAGGACAAAACCCGAATACGAATGCTGCATTCCGGCGTCTAATTTTTCGCGGATGCGCGCGCGGTAGGTTTTAAAAATGAAATATATGTAACGGAGAATCCCGGTGGCAAGTATCATTGCGCAAGCGAAAATGATAACAGGCGACGTTTTTAAAAACATTGCAACGGCGAGCGCAATCAGGCCGAAATTTATCAGCGCGAGAACGAGTTTCAGCATTCGGTCTTTTTCAATATGCGAGAGACTGAACATCGGCATGAGCTTTGTTCCGACGCCAATCACCAGGAGCAGCAGCCAGCCAAGCGCGCCGAAATGCGCGTGCATTTTTAAAAACGTGAGGTGGTCGCCGGGAATGAAATTGGAGTGGAGATTGAGTGCGAGTAGAAATCCTACCGCGCCGGTAATTATCAGCCACACCAGCGACGCCAGCGTGCAAATCGCTTCCTGCGACAGCTTTTTAAAATGGCGCAGCGAGAGAAAAATATTTGCAGCAAAAACGAGAAGCGAGGCGAACGAAAACGCGCTGCCCACAATCATCATCCAGCCAAATGAAAACTGCCAGAAGGCAAACGCCATCAGCGCAAGCCCGCACACGAGCAGCACGAACGCCGCAACGGAAAGATTTTCGCTGAATAATTTTACATTAAAAACGACCGGCACGAACTGGTGCAGCGAACCCATGATGACCATCGTCGCCCAGCCCAGCGCCACGATGTGCGTGATGCTCAAAATTTGTGGTGAAAAATAATGCACCGCGCCAATGTCAGCCGCTTTTAAAAGCAAAAGCAACATCGCGATAAGCAGTGAAGCCGCGCCGCCGACAAAATACGGCACAACGGCTTTCATTCCGGGCGTGCGGTCGGTGGCGACGTTTTCCACGCTACTTCCTCCAGACGAGCATATTTACGTCGGTTTCCAGCTGCTCGATGCTCCAGCCGAAACCGCGGTTTTGCAGTTCCGGCAGCAGGTGCTCCGGCACGCGCTTGTGGTGGATAAAAAGCGCGTGTGAATCCGGAAGAATTTCCGCATTTTCAAGGATTTTTATCATCGGCTCGGGCATCGGCAGCAGGCGAACGTCAATCTCGACAATCCGGTTTTTAAAAAGCTCCAGCATTTGTTTAAAATCCGTGGAGCATTTCGGCATGCTTTTAAAAAAATCCTTATTTTGTCGCGTGATGTACGTGTGCCAAACGCCATTTATCTCGTGAATCTCAGCTTTATGGCCGTTTTCGTGCATCAGCCGAGCGAGTGGTGCGGGTTTGAAATTCGCCGTCACGAGCGCCGTTTCACCTTCGCCAAGTAACGACACAGCTTTTTGAATTGCGCGCAGCGGGTCTTCGCCATTCTTTAAAAACTCATTTGCATCGAGTGTTATTTTCGGTTTGGAAAAATCATTTTTAAAAACTTCATTTTTAAAACTTTCTTCCGCAACTTCTCCTTCAATTGTAAACCCGATTTCCTCCAATTCTTTTAAAAAATCAGGTAATTTCACATCGCCGATTTTCGCAGCTTCGGCAATCGTCACGCGCGCAGCGAGCAGTTTGCGGAGAATTGGATTGCGCAGTTTTTCAAAAGCCGGATTGAGCGAAACGATCGCGTCAAGCGCGGCCGGGTTCGCTTTTAAAACGGCGGAAATGCGGGTTGCGGAAGAGATGTTCATTGGAAATATTCTTTTTTTAAAAGCTGAAAAAATCCCCTCCTCGGAGGGATGGCTGCAGGCCGGGGTGGGTTCACCATAGCGATCGTCAGCAACCACGCGACCTTCTAACGCGAGCCCACCCCGCCCGATGGGCGCCCCTCCAAGGAGGGGATTATTAAAAAACTAAATCACACATTCAGTTTTGCTAAGCGAAATTGCCTTTGGAAATAGAATGTTATTTTCCAAATGAACGTGCTTATGCAAATCTTTTTCAAATGCGTCAAGCTCGGCATAGAAAAGTTTATACGTTGTACACGCATTTGCCGGCGGCGTAAAATTATTTGACAATTCGCGGATGCGCTCAAGTGCATCGCCGGCGCTTACATGTTCGCTTTCAAGCTCATTAATAAGCTTTTCAAAATCCTCGACCGGTTCGCCTTTTGCGATTTTTTTTATCAGCGGGAAAACGATATTTTCTTCTTTTTCCATGTGCTCGGCCATTTCGTCAACAATCGTTTTTACCAGCTCCTGGATCTCAAGATTTTCCGGGTGCGTGTCGCCGTGGCGCATTGCAACTTTTTCAGAATGAAGCAGCAAAAGTGGTGAATTTACGCGCACGAAATTGTGATGCTGCTGCACGATGTAATCAGCGAGAAAGTCCGCCGTCCACGCTTCGTAATGATTGTCCGCGCCGCTTGAATCCTTCACCGAATCCTGCAATTCATTAAAAATCTGCTCCGTGTCAAAGCCCTTTTCCACGCATGCTTCAGCCAGCGGACGTTTGCCTTTGCAGCAGAAATCCAGCCCGTATTTTTCAAAAACCTGTGCCGTCTGGTAGTGATTGCGAACGATGTCGGAAATGCGCGTTTCTGTTGTAAACATGATAAATACCTTTTAAAAATTATTATGAAATGTGTAAAATTTTATCGCTAAACTCTTCAATCGAAATCCTGTGAGAAAATACGCGGATGCCCGCCACCACGTCCGCCAGCGACGTGCTTTTAAAATATTCGCGCAGCTTTTCGCGCTCGGTAGCCCACTCCTCATGCAGCGGGCACGGCGTGGCGTGGCCACAACCCGGAAGGCCGAGAATGCACTCCTGAAATAAACTCAACCCGTCAATTGCCTCGATAATATCCAGCAGTGAAATTTCGCCAGCCTCCCGCGCCAGCATAATCCCGCCCGATGTCCCGCGCCGCGAAATCACGAGTTTCTTTTCGCTCAGAATCTGCATCACCTTTGAAATAAACTGGAAAGGAATCCCCATCTCCACTGCTGCACGCCTCGTGGAAACGTACGCCGACGAACCCTGCATCGCAGTATAGACCAACGTTTGGATTCCGTATATGCAGGCGTGCGAGAGTATCATGTTGCAAATCTAATGAATTTATATAGATTAAAGACTATTTTATCTTAATTGTATTTTAAAAATGTTGGCAATTTTTTTAAAACTGTAATTCCGTTTTTCTACATACTGGTCGAAGTCGAAGTATATTGGGTCAGAAGTTCCCGGCTGTTTTTAAAAGCTGTATTTTTTTCACTACATCTGTGTGGAAATTCCGCACTTCGACGGAGCTCAGTGTGAAATTTTTATTGATGGTTTTAAAGGGAATTTTTACATCAGCTTTTCACCAAAATCCATATTTACAGAAGTCTTTTCTTTTAAAAACTTCCCACTGGGAAAATCACTCATCGAAATCATTATCTTAACACCACTTGCGAGAATCAATCCGCCTGCGGCAATTGCGCCATACTGCCCATACACAACAATACTTCCTGCAAAATCTTTTAAAAACTCGTGCGGCAAAATCGCCGGAAGGCATATCGCACCAAGCGCCGCGCTCATGAGAATTCCACCCGCAATAAACAGCTTTTCTGCAACAACAGTTTTTAAAACTTCGCCTTTTAAAAAATCAACTCGCGGTTTTTTAAAAGCGTACATTGCGCCGGTGAGCGCGATGCTGGCGATGCCAATGAGCTTAATGTGTAAATATGCGATAATGACAAAGCGGTTTTGCATCAGCGCCGCGCCGCCGGGAAGTGCGCCGGAGATTTCCATCAATGCTTTTAAAAACAGGAAGCCGAAAACAACTTTAAAAATTGTTCGGTGAAGCTCGCTTTTAAAAAGCCAGATGGTGTGCAAGTGGAGGATTCCGAGGAGAACTCCTGCGGAAATTACGATAATCTGGAGAGCATGCGGTAAATCGGGCAAAACTGAGCGCAATGAACTAAGCAAAACTGCCGGAATCATTAGCGCAAAATTGATTTTTAAAAACTTTTCGCCGTTTGGCAATGATGTTTTAAAAACGCCGGAAACTGCGAACAGGAAGCCGAGCGACGCCGTTACAAGCCAGCCATCAGAGAATGTATGCACGAAGAAATCAATTGCCGCGCGTTTTAAAAAGCTGTCTGGCATTTTTATCATTATCGGCGGCAGTGCCCACGTTCCAAGCGAGGAAAGTAGCAGGAAAATGACGGCAGTTTTTAAAAAGAGGAATGAGATATTCTCCGTGTGATTTTTAAAACGCGGCCAGATATGCCAGGCGAAATAATACCAGAGGAAAATGTGGAGCGTTGAGAAAATTATTGAAAAAAGTGCG
This sequence comes from Bacteroidota bacterium, assembly GCA_040386315.1. GTDB lineage: Bacteria > Bacteroidota > Ignavibacteria > Kapaibacteriales > DASPKH01 > DASPKH01. The sequence goes on along the minus strand of JAZKFS010000037.1, from coordinate 73,722 downwards.
TAGCCCTGCGCGAGAAATGCGATGAATGCGCCGAGCGTAAAGGTTTGTAAAAGCCAGAATGTCGCCGTTTCGTGCTTTTTAAAAGAATTGCTTTTAAAAAGTTTTTCTTTATCGGTTTTTAAAAAGTAATAGAAAAGCCCCATCAATCCGCTTCCCATCCAACCGAAAAATGCAACATGGCTGTGTGCATGAAGTACATTTTGAAATGGAAGTTTTAAAACCGGCTGCCCGACAAAGCTGAGGCGCATGGCGATTCCCAAAAGAGAAATTGCCGCGAGCCAGAGCGCGGAGGCAAAAAACCAGTGGCGGAGTGTGATATGGCGTTTCATTTGTTTTTAAAAGCTTTTCTTTATTTAATTTGTCATTCCCCTGAAAAGGGGAATCAACTCCAGTTTGTCGCGTCAGGTTACAGGATTTGTTTTAAAAACACTACTTTTAAAACTTTACAACATCATTTTTCAACTTCTTCTGACGTTGATTCCCCTTTTCAGGGGAATGACAATTAATTGGATTTTTATTTTTAAAATTGGGGCTGAAATTTCTATTCCAGCCCGATTTTTTTAAAAACATTAATCAATCTCTACTAAATCGCGTGGTCTCGGGTTCACTCTTGGATAATTCGTTGGCGTAATGTCAGAATCATCTTCAAGCGAATGCCCTGTTTTTAAACCGATGACGAACCACACGAGCGCGACTGCTCCGATGGCGAAAATCGTATCGCCGGGAACGCGTAGCCAGCGTAGGGTTTCCATGAGCGGGTCCTGCATGAATTCGGCTGAGCGCGCCCACCAAAGGCCGTGTTCGACGCTGGCGAGGGTTTGCAGGAGTCCGATGGGCAGCACGCTGATGAGCACCATGAGCGCGAGGCCGATGTTGATTGACCAGAAGGCGAATTTGATGACGCCGTCTTTCCACACGCGGCGGCCGGCGAGCCCTTTTAAAACGAAGAGCATAAGGCCGATACCGAGCATTCCGTAGACGCCAAAGAGCGCGGTGTGCGCGTGGACGGGCGTGGTGTTGAGGCCCTGCATGTAGTAAAGCGCGATGGGCGGATTGATGACAAAGCCGAAGATGCCCGCGCCGACGAGATTCCAGAATGCAACGGAAATGAAGCAGTAAATCGGCCATTTGTACGCTTTTATCCACTCGGTCGAACGGCTGATTTCGAGATTGTGATATGCCTCAAAGCCGATGAGCACGAGCGGCACCACTTCCAGCGCGCTGAATGTAGCTCCGAGCGCGAGAACTGCGGTTGGCGTTCCGGAGAAATATAAGTGGTGGAATGTGCCGAGAATTCCGCCGAAAAGGAAAATCACAGTTGAGAAAAGTACGGTCGTCGTTGCCATGTGTGTTTCTAAAAGTCCCATTCTCACGAAAAGGAAGGCGATAACGACGGTGGCGAATACTTCAAAAAATCCTTCCACCCAAAGATGCACGACCCACCAGCGCCAATATTCGGCGATTGCGAGGTTTGTGTGCTGACCCCACATCATGCCCGCGCCGTAGAAAAGCGCGATGGCTGCTGATGAAATAAGAAACATGCCGAGCAGGTGGCGTCCGTTCACGTCCTGTTTAAAAGCTGGCCAGATGGCGCGAACCATAAGCGCGAGCCAGATGAAAAGTCCAGCCCAAAGGAAAATCTGCCAGAAGCGGCCTAAATCAACGTACTCGTAGCCCTGATGGCCGAACCAGAAGTTCATGTCGTAGCCGAGTTTCTGCATCACGCCCATCCACTGGCCGATAAGCGAACCAACCACGATGACGAGCAGCGCACCGAACAGCACGTTTACGCCGAGTCGCTGGAATTTCGGCTCGTAGCCTGAAACTGCCGGGGCAATGTATAATCCGGTTGCAAGCCAGGATGTTGCTATCCAGAAAATGCCGAGCTGCACGTGCCATGTTCGTGTGACGGAGTACGGGAGAATGTCTGAAAGCGCAAATCCGTACATCGCATTTCCTTCTACACCGTAGTGAGCTGTTGTCGCGCCGAGGAGCATCTGTACGAGTATCAGCGCCGAAACTGTCCAGAAATATTTTAACGTAGTGCGCATGGACGGCGTTGGCGTGAGGCCGAGAAGCGGGTCGCGTTTTGGCAGTTTCGCCGGGTCTAAATGCTCATCGCGATTCGCCGCATAATACCACGCGAGAAGCCCGATTCCTGCCAGGAGGATAATTACGCTCACGCCGGTCCAAACAATCAGCGAACCCGATGGGCGATTACCAACGAGGTCTTCTGCAGGCCAGTTGTTTGTGTACGTGACGGCTTCATCGGGGCGTTCTGTCACGCATGCCCATGTCGCCCAGAAGAAAAACGCGTTCAATTTGCGCATGCGCTCGGGATCTTTTACGGTGTTGAGCGGCATTGCATAAGCTTCGCGCAGGTCAGCCATCGCCGGGTCGTCCATAAAAATTCCGGTATAATGCCTGCCGACGGAATCAATTGCCTCAGCGCGGAGCGGCGAAACAATTGTATTGCCTGTTGCCACATCATAGGTATTCGCGCGAAGCTCTTTTTGAAGGCGCGCCTGCAACTGTGCTTTCGGCTCTACGTCGAGCGCGGCGAAGTTTTTCCCGTGCTCCGCCTGTGCCCATTTGTTTAAAATATAGATAGCTTCGCGGTGAAGCCAGTCCGCCGTCCAGTCAGGCGCTACATACGCGCCATGTCCCCAGATTGAGCCGAGTTCCTGCCCGCCGATGGACTGCCAGACATTCTGCCCGTCCTCAATATCGGCCTTTTTAAAAACCACTCTACCATCTGTCGTCACCACCTGGTTCGGTATCGGCGGAGCCTTCCTGTAAATCTCCGAACCGTAATATCCAAGCACAGCAAACGACCCAACCATCACTACGATGAACGCAATCCACAATCGCCTGTAACTCATTTTTTTACCCTCGTGATGATTGTAAAAACTCTCTTTTTTTAAAGGAACTTGAGTTTAAAATTTCACCACAGTCTGATGTTTTTTAAAAAATATAGATAATTGATGTAATTAGATTAAATACTATTTTATCTTAAATTAAGATATTTCTTTTTAAAAGGAAATGTATGTTTTTAACATTGTTGTTTTAAAAACAAAAATTTCTTTTACCAGTTGTGCCTTTAAAAGAAAGCCAGTTAAGAATCTTCCAAAAAAATTTAATCGAAAAAAGTAGGGAATCACAACGAGCTTTCAAGGCTTACATCAGCGATTCCCATTCGCATTTCATTCATCCCGAGTTTATCAGCTAAATCAGGAAATTCTTCAGGAACAATTTATTTCTTCGGCCCGGCTTTGCGGCTGGCCGTTACTTCAGCTTCTGTTACGACGCCACCCGGATTTCCCCACGAGTTATAAACATACGTCAGCACATCAGCAATTTCCTTGTCCGTTTTCGGAGCCGGAGGCATTGCGCCGTTAAACTTAGTGCCGTTCACTGTGATTTCTCCGGCAAGGCCATGCACAACGCTGCTGATTGTTACATTCTTGTTGGTTAAATAATCAGATTTTGCCAGTGGCGGAAATGCAGGCGGAAGTCCCGCACCTGTCGGCATGTGGCATGTTGAGCAATAGCTTTCATACACAGCTTTTCCTGAAGCTATCTGCTCAGCAGAAGCTGCATTTGGGTCTGCTGCCGGAGCCGGAGTTGTTGGTGCAGGAGCCGGAGCTGAAGGTGTGCCAAATGTTTGCGGTTGGCGTTCTTCTGTTTGAGCATTATGCGCTGTGTCTTTTGTTTCGCTGCATGATGCGAAGCTGGTTCCTGCGATTGCCGCTACGATAAATAAACGATAAATGTTTTTCATATTCCACGAAACCCTTAAAAATTTATAGAACTGTGACTGTAATGTTTGTAATGATATAAGTATGAAATCTTGATTTTAAAATTATAACATTTTATAAATTATAAAATTTCATCACTACAAAATTACAAAAATTAAAGACAAAATAGTCCGCAAAAGAAAAATATTTTTAAAAATTTCTTAATGGCATCGCACCTTAGTCTGAGGAGCATCGGGGAGAGAGGGACTGATGTACGGAATATCAAGCGCCAACCCACGAAGAATAAACAGCACAGCAATGACAGCCGCGCCAACAGGATACAACTTTCTCGCAATATTCCTCGCTTTTGGCTTTGCAAAAGCGCCTCCGAGTGAAACAGCGAGCATCGCCGGGAATGTGCCAAGGCCGAATAAAATCATGAAAAGTGAGCTTTCGCCGATGCTTCCGGCGGTCAGCGCTCCGGCAATGCCCATATACACAAATCCGCATGGAAGCAAGCCATTAAGCGTACCGATAAGGAATAATCCCGCAAAATTCCGCTTTTTAAAAAGCGCTGACATCGCCGATTTTACTTTTGAAACGGCTGATGGAATTCCAAACGTAAAACCTTTTTTAAAAGGAATGACGGCGGTGAAAAGTATCACAACTCCGGCAAAAATTGACAAACCTTCCTGCAATCCCGCCAGGCGCACTGCCGAACCCAAACTGCCGAACAAAACGCCCAAAAGCGCATACGTCATGATGCGCCCGAGATTATACATTATCCGCCCCAGCACGTAACGCCAGCGCACAGCCGCATTGCCCGGAAGCGCGAGAGCAATTGGCCCGCACATTCCTACGCAGTGAAAACTGCCGACAAAACCAAGCGTTAAAGCTGTCCAGGCGAAAAGCATTACTGTGTTTATAAAAATTTTTAAAAGAATTCAGATTTAAAAAATCAATCAACCGCAATTTGTCATTCCCCTGAAAAGGGGAATCAATATCAGAAGAGACCGAATGATGCTGTGAAAATTTACAAGTGCTGTTTCAAAAAGAGCGTGTTACCCTGACACGTCCAACTGTAGTGAGATTCCCCTTTTCAGGGGAATGACATTTATACTACTTAGTTTTTAAAAAGGTTTTTAAAGAAAAATCTCGCACTCTTTGTAAAATTCCTCGCCGTTCGCCGACCACAGCATCTTCATTTTCCACTTCCCTTTTAAAAGCCCTTTCACGGGAATACTCTGGCGTCCGTCAGCATCAAGCGCTAAGGAAAAGTGCTGGTCTAAATCAGCTTCCGACGGGCGATAGAGCGTGATTTTGCCGTTTGCCTGCGTCATGTTCGGAATTGCGATTTCGACATTTTGCTTATCCGCACTGAGTCCGCAGGTTACATTTTCAGCAAGGGCATTCGTGCGGTTTTCGCGTTCAATTTGCGACTGGAATTCCACCGTCTGCTCGTAGTAATCCTGGCTCACGAGGTCGTAGTCCTGGCCAACGGCGAAGTACACAAAGCCGAGTGTGAGCAGCGCGAAGCTCGTGTACAAAGTCACGATGCCGATTGCCCACGATTTTCCTGAGTTTTTCATATCTATCTTTTTAAAATTATTACTGTTTTTAAAAACTATTTCGTGTGATTTTCCGGGCCGAGAAATGTTGATTCCACTTCTTTTAAAAGTTTTCCTTCGGAGTAAATCCCGAATTTTACTTTTGTCTGCACGCCTTGTAGCTCATTTTCCGGGAGCGCCATGAAAAATCGCGCGCTTTTTTCCGTTTGTTTTAAAAGCGGTGAAATCTGCCCGAGCGGCGTAATTGTGCCGTTCTGCGGCGAAATCACTTTGAGCTCAAGGTTAATATCGTCGTACGTTTTATTGATAAGCTCGATATTATAAAAATTCGCCACGCGCCCGTCGCCCATCGTTTGAAAAAGTGTTCCTCATGAACAACATCGTGAATGTCGAATGGTCGG
>JAZKFS010000037.1:21058-68006 GCA_040386315.1 Bacteroidota bacterium | reverse complement strand
GAGCGCGATGCAAAAAGAAAACCAAACGAGCACATCAGCAGAACGAGAACTGCTGTATAGCTGATAATGCGCGGCGTGAACTTCCATTTTATATTATTCAGCACTGCATTGTACGATGTGTAGCGGATCAGACCGCGCGGCCTGCTGACTTTATCCATCACGGTATCGCACGCGTCCATGCAGGCGGTGCAGTTCACACATTCCAACTGGATACCGTTGCGAATATCAATTCCCGTCGGGCATACGGAAACACACTGATTGCAGTCAATACAATCGCCTTTTGGCTGCATTTCTTTTAAAACCGGGATGTCAATTTGCACCAATTGCTGCTGGCGGTCTTGGCGTGTGAATTTCCCGCGCGGCTCGCCTCTTTTAAAATCATACGTGACGGCGATGGTATTCTCGTCCACAAGCGCCGACTGGTAGCGCCCGTACGGACAAACCACGATACACGCCTGCTCACGAAACCGCGCAAACACCGCATAGAAAACGCCGGTAAAAAGCAGGATGGAAATAAATCCTTCCAGGTGCGCGGCGGGCGGCGACGTCATTATTTTTAAAAGCTGCTCACTGCCGATAATATACGCCAGAAAAGTATTGGCAATAGCAAAAGAAATACTGAAAAATATACTGTGTTTTAAAGCTTTTTTTAAAAATTTTTTCGGCGTGAGCGGAGCGTTATCAATTGCGCGCTGCTGAGTATGTGTGCCTTCGATGATGTATTCGATTCTCCGGAAAATATGCTCCAGGAATATCGTTTGCGGACAAAGCCAGCCACACCAGATGCGCCCGAAAACTGCCGTAAAAAGGACAATTCCCACCAATAGAATTAAAAGCCCGATACTAACGAGATAGAAATCCTGCGGCCAGAACGGTACGCTGAATAACACGAATTTCCGCTCAATAATATTAAAAAGCATCAGCGGATGTCCGCCGATCCGAACAAATGGCGCTCCAAAAAGGAACACCAGGAGAATCACCGCAACAACAGTTCTCGTCGAGAAATATCGTCCTTTTGGTTTCTGCGCGTAGATCCATTTCCGCTTCCCGTCTTTGGTGGAAGTAGAAAGCACATCGCGAAAACTTGCGTCCTTTTCTGATATTTGAATGACAGACATTTATGTATAAAGAATAGGAATTTCTTTTAAAAACTTTTTAAAACTAATCGGAAATTAAATACAAACTGTATACTCTTATCCCCCTTATTAAGGGGGACAAAGGGGGATTATGCGTTAGGAGAAATCCCCCTAAATCCCCCTTGATAAGGGGGACTTTTAAGAAAAAAAATGAATAGTAAACCTTTTAAAAACTATTCGCACTGTTTATCACGTGCCGGGTCAACAGGTTTCGGTGAAGGTGGATTTGAACCACGTAATGAAATCACAAAGCTGGCTAATTCTAAAAGTTGCTTATCCGTCAGTTTGGTATTGCTGCCATACGGCATCATGCCTTTATCCTGAAAACCTTTCCGGATACTCGTCATCACATCGGTAATGCTACAGCCATGGAGCCACGAATCATCTGTCAGATTTGGCCCGACCATACCGCCGCCATCATTTCTGTGGCAGGTGAAACACAGGTTATTCGTGCTGTTAAATATTTGCTTTCCTGCTGAAATACTTTCATCATCCGTCAGGGCTACGATAGCTTTTGGCTCGGCAGCGGCTTTTGCGGCAGCGCTTGCCAGCATATTTTTCTTCTCAGTTTCCGTTTTAAAAGCTTCAGCCCGTAAAGCCGCCTGCTTGATGTTATATTCCGCTGTTACTAATTCCTTTTTATACTCCTGGTCGCTATCCGGCCCACCCAGAAAGTGATAATAGCCCATATACACGACTGCGAATGCTATTGAAAAATAAAACATATACAGCCACCAGCGCGGCAGGTCATTATCGTATTCCCGGATACCGTCGGCGTCGTGGTCGAGTAGCTCGTTTTTATCTTGCTCTGCCATTGTCGTACTCTCTTTTAAAAAAATTACTGTTAGCTTGTTTGGTGAATGTTGTTGTCTAACGGAATATTTGACATTTTTTCCAAATGCTCTTTGCTTACTTTAAAAAACCAGATCATTACGCAGGCGAATATCCCGAAAAATATAGCGAGCGACAGTATCGGGTAGATCTCAATTCCCGTGATTGATTGCAGAATATTCTTGTACATTTTTATGCTCTTTTTAAAAACTATTAATTTTAATTCTTTTAAAAGTCGTCATTGCGAGGAGGTCTTCCGACGCGGCAATCTCTACAACCTCTCATCTCGCGTCATTCTGATGTAGCGATTGCTTCGTCGAAGACTTCTCGCAATGACCTTCTTTTTAAAAATCTACTTCGCCACAGGTGCCTTTGCTTTAATATCCGTTCCTAACCGTTGCAGGTACGCGATAAGCGAAATAATTTCCTTATCCGGCCCAACATTGAAACCGCTCTTATTCAAACCTTCGCTGATTTTGCGCGCTTGTGCTACGAGATCGGCAGTTGCCACCTTTTCATAGCCTGCTTTATACGGTACGCCGAGTTTTTGCAATGTCATAATTTTACCTTCGGTATGGCTGATGTCGAGCTGGTCGGTATAGAGCCACGGGTAACCCGGCATGATGGAGCCCGGCGAAGTTGCATTCGGGTCTTTCATGTGCATGTAGTGCCACGAATCCGGGTATTTACTGCCGACACGGTGAAGATCAGGGCCTGTCCGTTTAGAACCCCACAAAAACGGCCTGTCGTACACAAATTCACCTGCTTTAGAATATTCGCCATAGCGCTCAGTTTCAGAGCGGAAAGGGCGGATCATCTGCGAATGGCAGCCCACGCAACCTTCGCGGATGTACAGATCGCGGCCTTCCAGTTCAAGCGGCGTATATGGTTTCACACTGCTGATGGTCGGTACATTCGATTTTACAAGCGCGGTTGGAATGAATTCCAGTGCGCCGCCAATAAATACCGCGAGAAATGTAAGCACAGCAAATCGTACCGGTTTTTTCTCAAGTGCGCGATGCCAGTGCCCGTCATGTTCATTTGTTTGCGGAGCTTTTAAAAGCGGTGGAGCTTCCGCAGCTTCATTACGAATAAGCGTACCCTGCTGTGCAGTTTTATAGATATTATACACAGCCGCCAGCGCACCGGTAATATACAGCATCCCGCCAACAGCGCGGATAAAGTACATCGGAACGATCTGTGTCACCGTTTGCAGGAAGTTCGGGTAGCGGAGCGTACCTTCTACGGTAAATTCCTTCCACATCAGGCTCTGCCCGATTCCCGCCATGTACATTGAAGTGGCGTAAAATATTATTCCTAATGTTGCAGCCCAGAAGTGGAAATTCGCCAGTTTTAAAGAATATAATTTTGTCTGGTAAATACGCGGGAAAATATAATATACCATCGCAAAAGCTAACCCGCCATTCCACGCAAGAGCGCCCAGATGCACGTGTCCGATGATATAATCAGTATAGTGCGCAATAGCATTTACATTTTTTAAAGAAAGCATCGGCCCTTCAAAGGTCGCCATTCCATACGCTGTAATTCCAACGACAAGGAATTTTAAAACCGGGTCTTCGCGCACTTTATCCCACGCGCCACGAAGCGTCAGAAGCCCGTTTATCATACCGCCCCAACTCGGAGCCAGGAGCATGATGGAAAAAACCGTCCCAAGCGATTGTGCCCAGCCGGGAAGCGCAGTGTAAAGCAAGTGATGCGGCCCTGCCCAGATATACAAAAATATCAGCGCCCAGAAGTGAATAATTGACAGGCGATACGAATACACCGGGCGATTGGCAGCTTTCGGAATAAAGTAATACATAATTCCCAAAAACGGCGTAGTCAGGAAAAATGCAACAGCATTATGCCCGTACCACCACTGCACAAGCGCATCCTGCACACCCGCATACATCGAGTAGCTTTTTAAAATGCTCACCGGCAGCCCGAGCGAATTCACTACATGCAGCAAAGCCACCGTCAAAAACGTCGCGATGTAAAACCAGATCGCCACATACAGGTGCTTCTCGCGCCTTTTAAAAATCGTGCCCATCATATTCCAGCCGAAAATCACCCACACTGCGGTAATAGCAATATCAATCGGCCACTCGAGCTCGGCATATTCCTTGCTCGTCGTAAATCCAAGTGGAAGCGTGATAGCTGCCGCAACAATGATAAACTGCCATCCCCAGAAATGCAGTTTGCTGAGCAGATCACTGTACATGCGCGCTTTACACAGGCGCTGAAGCGAATAATACACGCCCACGAAGATCGCATTTCCTGCAAAAGCAAAGATCACGGAATTCGTATGCAGTGGGCGAAGCCGTCCGTACGAAAGCTGGGGCAAACCGCCCAGAAATTCCGGCCACACAAGTTTTAAAGCAACGATCAGCCCGACCAGAAATCCAACAATTCCCCAGCCCATCATCGCTATCGCGAAATTGCGGACGATCGTATTATCGTATTCAAACTTGTCGGTCAGGATATAATTTTCGCCCACCTGTGGTGTCTTCGGGTTCGTCGCCACCACGTCCGGGTCGATCTTTTTACCAATATTCAATCCATCAGCAGACATAAAAAAACTCCTCTTTTAAAAATTATTGGTGATTTCCTTTTTTATCGTCCAGCAGCATTCGTACAGCCGGAGTGTAATTGTCATCAAATTGCCCGGTGCGCGTAGCCCAGACAAATGCCCCGAGAAACCCAAGCGCTGACAGAAGGCTAAAACCGATAAGCATAAATATCACTTCCATTTACAGCACCTTTTAAAATTATATCTATGATTTTTAAAAACTTACATTATTAATTACTACAAAATTATAGCGTGGCAGGCCGGAACGGAATGATATTTCCCACATCAAAACATGACTTTTATCATGTTTTATGAGAGTTTCAGAGTGTATGGAAAATTTTGAGGAGGGGATTATGAAAAGGAGTTTTTAAAATTATTTATAAATTGTATTTCCTACTCTTATCCCCCTTATTAAGGGGGACAAAGGGGGATTTTCACGTCACAAGAAATCCCCCTAAATCCCCCTTGATAAGGGGGACTTTAAAGAAAGTAGGTCTACTTTTAAAAGCTGAACAACTTCAATTTTAAAAACTGAAAATCACAGTTTTAAAAACTTCGCTTTTAATTTCATCAATCCCATGCTGCCGAAAATAATTATCAGCGAACTCGCCGGCATCATGATCGCCGTGATAAGCGGCGAAAGCAGCCCGCGCACAGCCAGCGTCATGCCTAGCGCATTATAAAAGATCGTGAAAATGAACATTCCGATCACAACCTTCACGCCAAATCGCGCATATGCAATGTAGTCCGGCAGTCGAGCTATTTTTTCTGCATTCAGGATCGCGTCGCAGGCAGGCGAAAATGAACCGGAGTTTTCGGCGATTGCGATACCAATATTACTTTGGCGCAGCGCTCCGGCGTCATTCAGCCCGTCGCCAATCATTGCTACTTTTTTGCCCTGCTCACGGAGATTTTTGATGAAATTCAGTTTATTTTCCGGTGACTGGTAAAAATTCAGCCGCGAATCATCTTTAAAAAGCTTTGACATTTGCTTTCTGTCGCTGCTGTTATCACCCGAAAGCATGTATAATTCACAGCGGGAGCGCAGGCTTTTAAAAACATCTTCAAGCCCCGGACGAAGCGAATTCCGTACAACAAAGCAACCGCGATATTCACCGTCAATCGCTACATACACTGCCGAACCGTCCGTTTCTACCTTTTTAAAAGAGCTTCCGGGCGCAGTTTTTAAAACCCACTCGTATGAGCCAACTGCTATAATGCGCTCTTGCACCACACAGATAAAACCACTGCTCGGCTCTTCGTGGAATGTATCAATTGCAAAAGCTTTCTCACTTTTAAAGGTAGCAGAGATCTTGCGGCTGAGCGGGTGCGTAGAATTTTTAAAAGCCGCCGCAAGCATTGCCGTTTCTTCCTTTAAAAATCCGCTCCCGATCAATTCCACCACGCCTTCGTCCGCCGAGGTCAGCGTTCCGGTCTTATCAAAAACGATGGTATCAATTTCCGCGAGGTCGGCTACAATTCCTGTATTTTTTCCGTAAAATCCGGCTTTTCCAAAAGCAGTCAGCGCCGAGCCGAGCGCGAAAGGCGCCGCCAGCGTCAGCGCGCACGGACACGCAATTATCAGAACCGCCGTAAATGTTTTCACCGCCATAGCAGAATCCGGCATCCAGAAAAACGCTGAAGCCGAGGCGATCAGGATAACAAAAAACGTAAAATATTTCCCGAAAACATCATTCGCTTTTAAAAGCGCCGACGTTTTTTCCTTTTTAAAAATATCGTTATTCCACAGGCGCGCGAGGTAGCTGTGCGACACTTCTTTGATAACGTGCATTTCAGCGGGAGCGCCGATAATGCGCCCGCCTGCGTGGATCGTGCTGCCGCTTGTGATTTCCACCGGAGCTGATTCACCCGTTACAAAACTGTAATCCACGTGCGCGATACGCGACAGCAAAATACAATCCGCCGGAACAAGTTCGCGGTTTCGAATGATAATTATATTGCCGGTTTCGAGCGCTGAAACGGGAATTGTGTGCTCTTCGCCATCTTTTAAAACGGCAACCGAAAGCGGAAAATACGATTGGTAATCGCGGTCGAATGACAACGTTGCGAAGGTTTTTATCTGGAATAATTTCCCGATGAGCAGGAAGAAAACCAGTCCTGTAAAGGAATCCATGTAGCCGCTGCCACCGCCGGAAATAATATCAAAAGCGCTTTGAAAAAACAATGCGGAAATTCCCATCGCAACCGGAACATCAAGATTTAAAGCCCTTTGGCGCAAGCTGTACCACGCCGACGTGAAATACCCTGACGCGCTGTAAAAAAGCACCGGGCTCGCCAGCAGCAGATTTAAAATCCTGAAAAACGTGCTGAATTTCACGTCAAGGATATTTTCTCCCGCGAAATATTCCGGCAAACTCAGCAGCATGATATTCCCAAAAGCAAAACCCGCCACGCCGATCTTTAAATACAAACTGCGGATCGCGCTGTGATCTTTTTTCTTTGGGCTTTTTAAAAGGATTTCCGGTTCGTAGCCGACTTTTGCCAGCAGTCCGGCGATCCCTGACAATTTAATCTCGCTGCTTTTAAAAGAAATAGTGATTTCCTTTTTTAAAAAGTTCACGTCCGAGCGCATAACGCCTGGATGCAGCTTATAGAGGTTTTCCAGCAGCCAGATGCACGATGTGCAATGCACCTGCGGCAGGAAAAGCGTCACGTTGGAAATTTCGCCGTAGGTGAATTCCACAAGCTGCCGCGTGATGGACTCATCATCGAGATATTCAAACCGTGTAGCGCGGATATTGTTGAAGCGGATGGAATTGCCCGGGTGATCTTCAAGCGCGTAATAATTGCACAGATCGGCTTCTTTTAAAAGCTCAAAAACAGTTTTGCAGCCCTGGCAGCAGAAGTATTTTTCACCAAGTGCTATGCTCGTGTCGGGGCAGTTTTCGCCGCAGTGGTAGCAGAGTGTTGCTATATTTTCGGGAGTTGAAATTACAGATTGCATGATTGAAACCTTTAAAGGTTTTAAAAGAATTTTGAACAGTTTCCTGACTGTATCAAAATTATCATGCTTTTAAAAAAGAAAAAATGATATGCGCTTGGGTGCAACATGATTTTAATCATGTTTTAAAAAAGAGGTGATGTTGGTTGGTTTTAAAAGCAGTTACAAAGAAATGGAAAGCGGGAAATGTTAGCCCGCTTTCCGAACTTCTTTTAAAGAATTCTTGCCGGATTCGTACTGAAACGCCTTTTTTAAAAGCTCCGGGTCATTTATAATAATTGCATTTTCACTCAGCGACAATATCCTTTTCCGCTCAAAATCCTGCAATGTTTTTTTGACTAAAAGCGCAGAAGAATGGATGTAATTGGCGAGTTCATCAGCTTTCAGATCCAGCACGATCGGGAATTTCTGGTGAGTTTCACCAGTGATCATCAGGAGAATTTCGGCCAGGCGCAGCGGCAGCGATTTATTTTTAATATCCGAGAAATGCTCCTCTAGGCGCTCGATCTGCTCGCAAACGCTTTTCATCAGGCGGATATTCATCATCGGGTCGGCGGCCACAGCTTTTAAAAAGTCCTCGCGTGCGATAAAATATCCACCTGTGTCGGTCATCGCGCTGGCAGAGGAACTATGCGCGGGCGACTGCATCATCACGCAGTCAATCCCCAGGATATCGCCCGGTTTTAAGAATCCGACAATGTGCGCGTGTTCGCCATGGTACCGCATGATCTTCACGAGCCCCGACGTAAGGCAAAACAGCCCGCGAACGAGATCATTTTCTCTGAAAAAGTATTCGCCTTTGGTGCGGATAATGCTCTGCGACGCAGCTGCAAGGATGGCACGTGCCTCATGATTGCAGCTGACAAAAACAGGTTGCGTCGCAATATTCACCTCCCGGCAAAGCGGTGCGGACAATATATTTTCCATCGTAGTGGGAATTTTGTTGTTTTTAAAAACTGCCGCTATAGCATTTTCAGCAGCGGATATTTAGTTACAGTACAAAATTCCTAATGTTTTAAAAAGTAAACAATGACAAAAGTCATAACGGGTAATGACTTGACAAAAAAAAGCCCGCTTTCTTTTAAAAAACGAGCTTCAATTTTTAAAAAACGCCTTCGATCTAATCATCAATATTTGCGGTTTTGATTAGTTTTTTCATATCCACGATCGAGATCTTTCTGCCATTCAATTCGATCAGCTTATCTTTTTTAAATTCAGAAAGCAGGCGTATCACGCTTTCGGTCGCCGTTCCGATAATATTGGCAATATCCTCGCGCGTGAGCGAAACATCAATTGTCGTTGTATTTTCTTCAAAGCCAAACGTTTCTTTTAAAATCAGGATAGCTTCTGCAAGGCGCTCACGCAGCGGTTTTTGAGCAAGCTCAACGATGCGCGTTTCAGCAGTTTTAAGCTCATGCGTGAGTAGCTGCATCATTTTTAAAGCCAGTTGCGGGCTTAATTGCAGTACATCAAAATATGATTTTTTCGGAATAAAACAGACGACCGCATCCTCCAGCGCAGTAGCTGATGCCGAATACGGCTGGTCGCTCAGGATCGCTTTATACCCAATAATATCGCCTTCCTTGGCAAAGCGCAAAATCTGGTCTTTCCCTTCGGCGCCGTTTTTAAAAATTTTCACTTTACCTTTATGAATACAATACAAACCTGACGGGTAGCTGCCTTCGCTAAAGATCGTATGCCCGGATTTATAAAAATTACATCCTTTCTCAAGGGGTAGTTTTTCCAGGTCGCCGGTTCCAAGATCAGCAAATACCGAGGTATGGCGTGAAGTGCAACTGGCGCAATCGGGAGCAGTAAAGGGTTTATTGATCATTTTTTGTACTTTCGTATTGTGGTACCGGTGACTACTGGAGTAGATTAAATCTATAACGATTAATTGCAAAGAAAATTACAAAGTACGAATTTTTTTTGTAATTTTTAAAAAGCAAAATTACACAAACCTGAAACAATATAAGATGAATAAAAATATACCAATACTTCTCATACTTGTGATGGTCTTTTCGTATAATTCGGAAGGCAGGAATTTCGGTAAAAAAGAAATTTATCGCAGGCAAACTAATGACGGAAAAGGTGCGAAAAAACCTTTAAAATCAATCAAAGCCGCTGAAAGGCTGAAATTAAAAAATGCCGCGTTCTGTGAATGTATGTATAATTCTTTTCCTGATTCGGTATTTCAGAATGAAGGTAGTTTAGCAGGTTATGTAGAGTTGGGCCGGTATAGTTTTAAAGCCTATGAGACAATGATGGAATTAGCAAAAAAGAAATCCCAAATAAAGTATAACAGTAAATCCAACCAAAACTTAGCTATAATGAAATGTCTCGATTTTTATAACAGCAAAGAACTGGACTCTTTAGTCAGGAAACTGGATCCGGAATTGCATATTGAGGAGTGAGAATAGAATTGAGCTGGTGTAACGATATTGTAACTGGAGGATTAACATTGTAATTATTTTCTTATAATGTTATTGAATATCAAATAAGTAAATAAACAAAAAAAATATCTTTTAAAGGAATATTTATTTAGGTAATTTACCTAACTATTTATAGCACCATAACCTCACCAATATAATATAACATATCTAATTTATGTTATTGGAAAAAAAATGAAATTTTCCCAGTACCTAATTATTGGCATCTTTTTCTTAATATCCATGTCCGCCCACTCTCAAGTCGTTGTACAGCTTCGTCAGCCGCCCCCTAATCAGTTACGAGTTGAGGACTTCTGGAAAGTAACGCTTCGTAATCCCACGCAGCAAACGTATAATGTGTACCTTACTGCAATTGCCAGCAGCTCTATAAATGGAAAAATAGTTGATGCCCGCACGAAGATTTTCCCTTTGACTCCCGGAATGAAAGTGATTACTCCAAAGGATATCAACCCTATTACTGTGCTGGAGCGTAACAAGGCGTATGAGGATGCACTTCGTACTACAGGCGCTATGCCTACGGGTGATTATGAGATTTGTATTACTGTGTATAATGCCGACAATGGGAGTATTCTTGGTGAGGAATGTTTAAACCAGACGGTAGAGTTTATATCCGGCATCGAATTACAATTCCCTGAGAACAATACCAGGTTTATTTCCGGCGGAAAAACAGAGGATGTGACAGAAACAAATGAAAAATCAATGGCAAGCGGAGGTAGAAAAAAAGAAGGGGAAAAGGATGATGACATACCGAGCGTCACACAACGGCCAATTTTGGGTAATGAAGTAGGCCAGTATGGAATAACAACCAATCAAGAGCGGGATGAGGCAATTTCTGCTTTTAAAAAAATGAATGGCTGTGAAGAATGTACTGACGAACCTGTCATGGGTTCTTTTATTACATTTAGCTGGCTACCGCCCACTCCTGCACCACGACGGGGAAATGTTACGTACTCGCTTGCTATTAAGGAAATACTCCTTAACCAGTCGCCGTATGATGCCATCATATCAAACCCGGCATTTTATAAAGTAAAGAACCTGTCCTCACCATCGTATTTATATACGATAGCTGCCCGTGGATTCAATTCAGGCAAACGATATGCCTGGCAGGTAGAAGCATTCCTCAACGGTGTGAAAATAACTGAGAGCGAAATTAATGAATTCCTGTTTTTTGATGCATCCAAACCTGTTCTTAAAAGAAAGACAAATGAAAGGCCTGCAAAGGTTTTAAAAAATAATAAGTTTTCTAATACCCAAAGTCCTTTTTTTTTAGAAGAAAGTAGCGCGGGTTTATCGGCGAATGCTCCAAAAGCTTTTTATCCTCAGTCACTTTTACATAACTTTTCACTACAGAACGAACCAGTAGCATCTCAAAGCTCAAATTCACCTGCGCGATTTACAGGAAATATAAGCGTATATGGTGAAAATGCAAATCGAAGGGGAACAAGTTCAGAACTCCCGTCTTCGTATGTAAATTCCGGATTAACACCAACTTTTGCTTTGTATGAAAT
The DNA here is from genome assembly GCA_040386315.1 of Bacteroidota bacterium. GTDB lineage: Bacteria > Bacteroidota > Ignavibacteria > Kapaibacteriales > DASPKH01 > DASPKH01. The sequence continues at coordinate 56,550 of JAZKFS010000037.1, read as the reverse complement.
ACCATTTACTACAAAGATATTGCTATCAACGCTTGGTCAGCCTGATAGGCGTGATGTAAATTCATACTCCCTGGGATTCGATCCAATGGCTATGAAAAATTTCATTCAGGAAAAAATAGATGACGAATCTCAAAAAGCACTAGGGCTAAATGATAGTAATTCAGTTGAGAACAGTCGTGAATTAGAAGAAGAACTAAAAGAAAAGGTTGTTAACAACCTTCCGGCTCACATGAAATTTTTTAATGATATAAAGGCATTGGAAGTTGGAACAACGCACCCTGATTATACCCGGCATACTATGTCCGGCACAGCTATCAATGGGATAAATGTGGAATACAATCCCTGGGTTTTGTATACTGCTTTTGCCGGAACATTAAGCCAGACCAAGATGGACAGCGCTGCTTTTAAACGAAACTTTTATACAGGACGACTAGGGCTTGGTAAAAAAGAAACTACACATTCGATAATAACTCTCATGCATGCTTTTGATGATGAGAATTCGTTAACAACAGATTCACTGAATCAATTTTCTACACCAAAAGAGAACTGGGTAATTGGGCTTGATAATAAATTAAGTTTCTTTGATAATATGCTACAGTTTGGTGCTGAAGGCGCTATTTCGCTATATACCCGAGATATAAGAGAACCTGAACTGATTAATGATGCTATACCACAAATTTTGAGTGATTTTTTTAAACCGAAGATGAGCAGTTCTGCAGATTATATGTATTCTGTTAAAGGAAGTTTTGATAATGAGAAGTCTAGCACAAAAATATCAGCAGAAGCAAAGATGATCGGCCCGGGTTTTATAACGCTTGGAAACCCCACTCTGCGCAACGACGTGATGAGCTATGAGGCAAGGCTCGATCAGAAATTTTTGGATAATCAGATCAGCATGGGTGTTGGCTATAGATTGTTCAGGGATAACCTGATTGGCAATAAAGCCGCAACAACCACGACAAACTTTTTCACGGGAAAGCTTAGTCTGAATTTTAAAGGGCTGCCAACTCTGCGAATAACTGTAATGCCAAGCGTGCAAAGCAATAATAAACAAATCACAACCACCGATAGCTCAAAGCTTGAGAATAACACACTTTTGTATAATGTAACAAGCGGTTATTCTTACAAGATCGGGCCTCTGAGAGCAAATACTATGGCTTTATTTTCTTCTAATGAAAGTAAAACTCTGTTCGGGTTGTTTGATTACCTTACAAAAACTGCACAACTAACTCAATCTCTAACATTTTCTATTCCTCTTTCATTATCAGCAAGTGTTGGTATGCTTGAGGCAAACGGCGCATTCCCTGTAAAAGCAATCACATTCAACTTTATGCCTAGCTATACTATTGGAGATATATGGCAGCTAAGTGCTGGATTTGATGGAGCATATGATGAGGGTAACAGTGAAAGAACCGGTATTTCTCTCATTTCAACAGTGGATCTCTGGCAGTATTTTACGCTTGATATGCGTGCAGAGAAAAATCTCTATTCGGAGCAGGTAAATCCTGTAAGCAATTATGGTGAGTTTATTTTTAGAGCAACGCTAACTGCAAACTGGTAGTAAATGAATTAAGAAAAGCTTTTAAAATGAGTTTTACTATTTGCTCCAAAAAGCTAAATCTACAAATAGTTTGTTATTTGTTACGCGACAAAAACAAAAAAGCTTGTAAATCAATGATTTACAAGCTTTTATTTGTCGGGGCGCCGGGATTCGAACTCGGGACCTCCTGGTCCCAAACCAGGCGCGCTAACCAGACTGCGCTACGCCCCGCCGATTAGAGCGTGCAAATATATGGTGTGAATTTAATCTGTGCAAGTATTTTTTTATTTTTGTGCAATATTTTCTGTTATCGGTACGTTTAAGGACGCAAGCGGTATAAATTTTTACAAAAAACATACCGTTCACCAAAAAATGCTTGCATTGAGTTTTTAAAGAGTTTAATTTTGTTGAACATTTTAAAAGCGATACAAATCAAATAAAAATATAAAAGTTTTTCATGGTGGTCTAAAATACAACTACGACAATTTTTTGTGGTGGTGAAGGTGAGAAGGGGAGTGCTCCTTAACGAGTGGTGACGTTAAGGAGCATCTCACGTTTTAGGGGTAAGTTTTGCGTTCGTACGTAGTAAAAAATCGTTATATTTACGCAAAAATATTACCTTTAAAAACAGATCAGACCGGAAATCACATGAAGCGCGCTTTTAAAACCCTTTTTATCCTGCTTTTCCTGCTTTCTTTTAAAAACCTTCCGGCCCATGATGAAACGCCGGGCGCACCACAATCACGCCCGATAGCACTTACCAACGCAAAAGTTTATACTGTTTCCCAAGGCATCCTTGAAAATGCGACAGTAGTTTTTGATAAAGGAAAAATTACTGCTCTTGGCGCAAACGTACAGATCCCCGCAGATGCTGAAACCATTGACTGCTCAGGAAAATCCGTTTATCCCGGATTTATTACCTGCGCCTCCACGATCGGCCTGGTGGAGATCGAGGCAGTCCGTGCTACCCGCGATGCAACGGAAGTCGGCTCGCTTAATCCGAATTCACTCGCCCAAACTGCATATAATCCTGACAGTGAAATTATCCCGACGATTCGCTTAAATGGTGTTCTTCTGGCGCATGTTCTGCCGGAAGGAAGCACTGTTCCGGGGCGCGGCTCATTAATGATGATGGATGGCTGGACGCGGGAGGATATCGCTTTAAAGCCCGTTACCGGCTTACATATCCAATGGCCGCGCATGACGACGATCACCGCCTGGTGGATGCAAAGAACGCCCGAAGAACAGCGCAAAGAAACCGAAAAACAGCTTGAAAATATCTACCAGCTTTTTGCAAAAGCACAGGCGTATTCGCTCGGCGCAAAGAATGGAATTGCCGATGACTCGCGCGATATCCGGTTCGAAGCAATGCGCCCGATCTTTGAAAATAACCAGACAGTATTTATCAATGCCGATGAATACAAGCAGATTATATCAATCCGTGATTTTGTAAAAAAATATAATCTTCGCGCTGTTCTTGTCGGCGGGAAAGATTCATGGCGTGCCACGGACGTTTTAAAAGAACTGAATATTCCGGTAATTATCCAGCGCACGCACGCACTTCCTATGCGTGATGAGGAATCCTACGACCTACCATACAGGCTTCCGGGATTGCTTGCCGTGGCGGGTGTGAAATTTGGTTTTGCCGATGAAGGTGCGTGGCAGCAGAGAAATCTTCCTTTTCATGCGGGAACATCTACGGCATTCGGACTATCGGAAGAAGAAGCTATTCGCGCTTTAACGCTTTCCGCAGCGGAGATTCTTGGTGTGGAAAATCAGGTCGGCTCACTTGAAAATGGAAAGGACGCAACTCTTTTTGTATCCTCGGGCAATGCATTGGACGGGCTGACCAATAATCTTGAATTTGCTTTCATCCAAGGACGCAAAGTGGAGCTTTCAAGCCGCCATACACGGCTTGCGGAAAAGTATAAAACGCGTTACCGCCAGCAGAAATAGGGCTTTTTAAAAACTCTTTAGATTTCTTTTATAAAATTGGTTTAAAACTATTCTTTTAAAAAGAAAATGCTTTTAAAAAACGGCGCACTGCTCGATTCTACACCCATCGAAATGCCAGCGAGCATTCTTTCGATGCAGAAGCGCGCGCTGAAAAGTGAAGATTTTAAAAGATTTTCGCAGGTGCAGATGTACGAGATCACGTACATGAGCGAAGGGCTGAAGATAAAAGGTTTTATGGCGCTTCCTGCTGCTGAGGAATCACATCTGCCGTGCCTGATATTCAATCGCGGCGGCGCAGGAAAGCGTGGTGCGCTCACGGTAGAAGGTGCATTTGCCTACGCGGGTTTGTATGCAAGCTGGGGCTACGTCGTTCTGGCAAGCCAGTATCGCGGTCAGGGCGGCAGTGAAGGAAAAGAAGAATGGGGCGCGGGCGATATTGACGACGCGATGAATTTGCTACCGCTGATCGCTGATCTGCAATATGTTGACCAGAATCGTATTGGAATAGTCGCCGGAAGCCGCGGCGGAATGATGGCTTTTCAGATGCTGACGCGCACGGATATTTTTAAAGCGGCGGTAACGGTTGGCGCGCCGACGATGTTTACATCGCTGCGGAGTGAGGAGCATATTTTTAAAAGAATGGCCGAGTTTTTAAAAACCGGTGCTGACCTTAAAAAAGAAGCGGAAAAGCGATCAGTAACAGCATGGGCGGATAAGCTTTGCAAAACAACGCCTTTACTTATACTGCATGGAACAGGCGACAGGCGTGTGACTCCTGAGCATGGTTTGAACTTAGGATTAGCGCTGCAAAAAATCCATCATCCGTATAAACTCGTTATGTTTGAAAATGCAGACCATATTTTGTCGGGGCGGCGCAAGGAAGGTGATGTAGAAATTCGTACCTGGGTAGATGCATACGTAAAAAATCTTGCGCCTTTGCCAAAAACAGGGCCGCACGGTGCGTAGAAATTACAGGTTTTAAAAGCCTTTTAAAAGCCTTTAAAATTTTTTCGTTTTGCTCACGCCGTACTTAGCACAAATATTTTTTGTTTTTAAAAGAATTAGTTTTTAAAATATACATACATTCTATGAAAATATCGACATTGTTAATAGGATTAATGCTGTGTGGTACAGCGGCTGTCTCTGCGCAGGAAGTTCCTGAGTATTTGATGGAAAATAAATCCGGCCTGCACACTCATTCTGCGGAATGCTCTAAATACGAGCATTACAAAAAAGGTTCAAATACAGTTTTAGCGAAACAACCAAGTGCAGTAGTACGCCGTCCGTACGATGTGATATCATACGATCTTGATATGAACTGGGTTGCACCGCTTTCTAAGATCAGTGTTAATGGAAATGCACGCGAATATTCAGGTGTGAATAGAATTCTTTTAAAAATTGATTCTGCAAATACTACAAAACTCACTTTTAATGCCGGGCGAATGACGATCGACAATGTTTTTGTCGGTAGTCAAAAAAATACTGCATTTACCCAACCAATTAGTGACGAATTCACTATTACACTGGCATCTGCACCTGCTGTCAACACTGAACTTATGGTTGTTGTTAACTATACGTATATTGGTGAGGACAATGAAGGATTTTACCTCTACCCCAAGGGGCAATTCGTAGGGCTGGGCGAGCCGGATCCAGATACCGGAAAGGCGGATTCAATTTTTGTTGATGAGAGGCTTGCCTATACGATGAGTGAGCCGTTCGATGCTCGCTACTGGATGCCATGTAATGATCAGCCGTATGACAAAGCTAAAGCCGATATTACTGTTCGTGTACCGGAAGGATTCCTTGTTTCGTCAAACGGACTTTTAAAAAGTCAAACAACTGTAGCAGGAGTTACAACATTTTTCTGGAGTGATACTACGCAGATCCCCACTTACCTGATGGTAGCTAATGCATCTAAATTCGCTACATATTCAGATTGGTACAAACGCGTTTCAAATCCTAAAGACAGTATAGAAGTAAAATATTACGTTTGGCCGAATGATGTGACGAATGAAAAAACAGACGGCTCAAAATACAATGCCCGACATGCTTTCCGCAATATGGTCCCGATGATGGAGTGGTACTCCACGAAGCTCACTGAATATCCTTTCGTAAAATATGGTATGACCGCTGTACAGCCGTATGCTTTTGGCGGTATGGAGCACCAGACGATGACAACAGTTTCGCGTCGCTGGCTGCGTGGATTTGACGATGAAGGAATTGCACATGAGCTGATGCACCAGTGGACAGGCGACCTTGTTACCTGCGCTACTTTTAAAGACCTGTGGCTGAATGAAGGCGGCGCAGTTTGGGGCGAGGCGTTGTGGAATGAATCCTGGGGCGGTAAACAAGCATATATAAATACATTAACTAACAGGCGATCTGCATATATTAATTCTGAAAAAATCTACAAAGAAACGCCTATTTACGATGCCGGTTCGGTGGTGAATCTCTTCAACTACCAGCTTGCGTATGTCAAGCCGGGTTGGGTGTATCACATGCTGCGCAGTATGCTTGGCGATGAAGTGTTCTTTCCTGCTTTGCAGAAGTATTTTAATGAACACGCGTATACGTCGATAGAAACAGAAGACATGATCGCCAGTTTTGAAAAAAATGTACCAAATCCGCCGGTTCCGTTCAGAACATTTTTCGATCAGTGGATCTATCAGGCAGGACATCCGGTATATGTGACGAATGTAAATATCAATCCTAACGGCATGGGTAGTTTTAAAGCTTCAGTGCGCTTGCGCCAGACACAGTCCGGTGCTAATATCCCGCAGGTTTTTGTCATGCCGGTAAAAGTTACTTTCCGAAGTAATGCAGGCGAGGAAAAAACTGTCATTATGTTAAATAATAAGCGCGACCAGACAGAAGATTTCACATTGTCCTTCATGCCTGACATAGCCGTTATTGATGAAAATGATGAAATCCTGAACGAGAAAACTAATGTGCTTGTAGGAATCGAGTCCGCGCCGGGCGCATATTCTGACGCAGTTTCTATTTCTCCAAATCCGCTCAAAGCAGGCGAAGCGGCGATGATCGGCTACTCATTAAGTAAGAATCAATCAGTAAAGATCGAAGTTGTGAATTCAATCGGGCAGACTGTGGAAGTTTTAAAAAATGAAATGATCGCTCCCGGAAAATACCAGATCCCGTACGCAGGAAACACACTTTCATCGGGAATGTACACGGTGCGGATTTCCTCTGGGTCAGGCATTCAGGCGCTTCCGTTCGTCGTTGTACGGTAGATTAAAAAAAAGAAGGGTTTTAAAAGTTTTTTAAAAGAAGAAATAAAGAAGAGTCTTTAAAAATTTCATATAAATGAAGAGCGAAATAAAAGAACACGCGGAATTTTCACATAAGGTAATGGCTGCCGCAGAATCACAGACACTTGCGCTGGCAGGGCGTGCCAAAGTAATGGCGCGCGAAGGCAAGGACATGGTGAACCTCTGCACCGGTGAGCCTGATTTCCCGACGCCGGACTGCGCCAAACAGGCGGCCATTGATGCGCTGAATGAAGATTTTACGCATTATACCGATTCCAATGGAATTATTGACTTACGTCGCGCCGTTGCAGAAAAGTTTTTAAAAGAAAATGGTTTAAAGGCTGCAACCACCGATACAGTCCTTATTTCTACCGGCGCAAAGCAGTGCATTTTGAACACGCTGACCGCGATCTGCAATGATGGCGACGAGGTGATAATCCCCGCGCCGTACTGGGTGAGTTACCCGCCGATGGTGACGATAGCGGGCGGTAGGCCGGTTATTGTGAAAACGACTGCTAAAAACTGTTTTAAAATCACGCCCGAACAACTTGCCAAATCCCTCACGCCCGAAACGAAATGTATAATTCTCAACAGCCCGTCAAATCCAACCGGCGTCATGTATTCCGAGAAGGAAATCCGCGCACTGGCAGATGTTTTAAAAGATCATTCGTGCTATATTATCAGTGATGAGATCTACGAGAAGATCACGTTTGGCTCGGTTGAGCACTTTAGCATTGGATCGCTTGATGTTTTAAAAGATCGCGTGATCACCGTCAACGGCGTTTCAAAAGCGTATGCAATGACGGGCTGGCGGATCGGATTTATGCACGCACCGGCGGACGTTTTAAAACAAGCGGCAAAAGTGCAGGGACAAACAACGTCAAATCCGAATTCCATCGCACAAAAAGCCGCTCTTGCCGCATTGCTTAACGGCGGAAATGATGTAGAAAGAATGCGCATGGTTTTCGAGCGCAGGCGCGAAATAATCTCCGGACTTTTAAAAGAAATACCGGGCGTGGAGCTTGTGATGCCGGACGGCGCGTTTTACGTATATCCGGGAATTGCAAAACTTTTAAAAAAGCACGAGATGACGACGGCTGAATTCTGCGAAATTCTCCTTACGAAATACCATCTGGCGCTTGTGCCGGGCGAGGCATTCGGAACGGAAGGTTTTGTGCGGTTTTCTTTTGCTGCTTCGGACGAAACGATTATTAAAGGTGTCGAACGCTTTGCGCGTGCGCTGAATGATTTATAAAATTCTATGAAAGCCGAACTTTTCTCCGAAGAAACTCTTTTAAAAGCCCGTGCGCTTTTTCCGCATATTCCTACCGGGAAAATTTACCTCAATCACGCGGCAACCAGCCCGCTTTCCACGCGCGTCGTTGATGCCGTTAGTACACATCTTTTAAATCGCTCTTCCGGCGCAATTGACGATTACTGGAAAACTCTTGAAAAGATCACGGAGCTGCGACAAAACGTGGCAACGCTCATCAATGCGGAATCTGCTGCGCGTATCGCATTTACCGGAAGTACGACCGACGCGATCAATATCGTTGCGAATGGGCTTGACTGGAAATCGGGCGACCGTGTACTTTTAAATGATATGGAATTTCCTGCGAATGTCTATCCATATCATCATTTAAAAAAGCGCGGTGTGGAAATTGATGTAATTCCATCGGTGAATAATCGCGTCACGCCGGAAATGATCGCGCAGTTTTTAAAACCCCAAACCCGTGTTGTCGCCCTGAGCGCAGTGCAGTTTTTAACGGGTTTTAAAGCGGATTTAAAAGTAATTGGTGAATTGTGCCGCAGCCGCGGAATTACGTTTGCTGTTGACGCCATCCAGGCGGTCGGCGCGATAAAAATTGACGTTCAGGCGATGAAAATTGACGCGCTGGCGGCAGGCGCACAGAAGTGGCAGATGTCGCCGCACGGTTCGGGATTTCTGTACCTGACGGAGGAATTGCAGGCGAAAATTAATCAACAATCCATCGGCTGGCTTTCGGTGGAAAATCCGTGGAATTTTTTTGATTATGAGCAGCCGCTCGACCCGACCGCGCGACGTTTTGAAAACGGTTCGCTGATAATGCCGAGCTTGTGGGGAATGCACGCGGCGATCGGGACTTTGCTGGAATTTGGCGCTGAGAATATCCAGAATCACATTTTCGCGCTGACTGATATTTTGATCGATAGTTTTAAAAACTTGGACGGCGTTCGGATGATCTCGCCGGAAAAGTACACCGAGCGTGGCGGAATTGTCACTATTGAGCTTTTAAAAGCTTCAGCTGACGCTATTTTAGAAAAGATGATGGCGGAAAATGTGGTCATCTCGCTTCGTGAAGGAAAATTGCGGTTTTCGCCGCATTTTTATAATTCGCCTGAAGAAGTGGTAAAAGCGCTGGAAGTTTTTAAAAGCGCTTTAAAAAGTTAGGAATTTTCTGAATCACAGGTTTTCGGATTACGCAGATTGCACGGATTTTTTTTTAAAGCTATCAGGTTTTAAAAGAATCACGAGTTGCAAATTACCAGTTACAAATAATATGAATCACGAAAGTTTTCTCCAGTTCCGTCGCGAATATTCACAGCGCGGTCTTGATGTGACGGATGTTTTAAAAGACCCGGTGGCGCAGTTTAAGCAGTGGTTTGATGAGGCAGTTACGTCGGGTGTTCCTGAGCCGAATGTGATGACGATCGCTTCTGCCAGCCGCGATGGAAAGCCGTCTGCGCGGATCGTGCTTTTAAAAGGAGTGACGGAAGAGGGTTTTGTTTTTTTTACGAATTATGAAAGCCGGAAAGGAGAGGAATTGATTGAAAATCCACAGGCGGCGCTGCTTTTTTTCTGGGGCGAACTGGAGCGGCAGGTGAGAATTGAAGGACGCGTGGAAAAGGTTTTAAAGCGTGAATCGGACGCCTATTTTAAAAGCCGTCCACTGGAAAGCCAATTGGGAGCGTGGGCTTCGCCGCAGAGCAGAGTTTTAAAAGATCGCAGCGAGCTTGAAGAGAAATTTGAAAATGTGAAGGAGCGTTTTAAAAACGATGAAATTTCTCTGCCGGAATTGTGGGGAGGATTTTGTGTGATACCGGAAGTGATGGAATTCTGGCAGGGACGTCCGAACCGGCTGCATGACAGGATCGTTTTTAAAAAGAATAGAAGTAGTTGGGATATTGAAAGGTTAGCTCCGTAATTGCTTTTAAAAGCCCGCCGAAATATAATGATTTGTATGCATGATGGAATTTTACGCCTTTAAAATTGTTTCGCCTTACAAAAGGAACAGTAAAAATTATCATTATGCAGAATAGCATTCATACAGGTTTTAAAGCTCCGGGGAGCAGGCAGAATATACTTCTGATAGGGAAAGACTCCACAGATGTACAGGGATTTTGTGAGTCGCAGGAAACAGCTCCGGGCTATACGCATTTTGAAATAGTATGCGTAGAAGATATAAGCCAGGCAGCTGATTTCTTTAAAGAGGATGTTGTAGCGGCTATTCTGCTGGACATGGTTTCGGATGATCTGCTGGATATTTTCCTGCGGATCTATAGTGAAGTGCCGCATATTCCTATTGTGGTGCTGGGCCATATCAGCGATGATGGCCTGGCGCTGAAGATGATGCAGGAGGGCGCGCAGGATTACCTTGTGAAGTCGCAAGTGGACCCATTTACCATAGTGCGGGCTCTGCAATATGCAATTGAGCGGAAAAACCTGGAAAGCCAGCTTATTACAGCACGCGAGCAGGCACTACAGGCAGCACATGCAAAGGCGGAATTCCTGGCGAATATGAGCCATGAGATCCGTACGCCGATGAATGGGATCATTGGCATGATCGAGCTTTTAAAAGATACGGATTTAACCGAAGAGCAAAAACAGTTTACCGAGCTGATCGGCTCGTCGAGCGAAACGCTGCTCACACTTGTGAATGATGTACTGGATTTCTCGAAGCTTGAGGCAGGGAAACTGCGGCTGGAAAATGTCGGGTTTGACCTTATTTCATTTATAGAAGGTATAGTCGAACTTTATGCCGAGCCGGCTGACCGTAAAAATATAGAATTAACCTGCTTTATAGAATCAGATGTGCCGAAATGGGTGCAGGGCGATGCCTTCAGAATGCAGCAGGTGGTCGGGAATCTGCTGAGCAATGCAATTAAATTTACGGAAAAAGGGGAAGTGAAAGTCCGGCTGGCGTCTTTGCGGAAAACGAACAGTAAAGTCCAGGTACAAATTGAAATAGAAGATACCGGAATTGGGATCGCAGCGGAAGACCTGAATCGTTTGTTTGAATCTTTTTCGCAGGTGGATGGTTCCAGAACAAGGAAATACGGTGGCACCGGGCTTGGGCTGACGATATCTAAACAGCTGATAGAAATGATGGGCGGGCATATCGAGGTGGAAAGTATTCCTGATGCGGGATCGGTATTTCGTGTTGTGGTCTGGTTTGCACGGGGTTTTAAAGAGGAAAATAGTGAGAATACTGATGTTCTGCCGGAATTACGAAATGCGCAGGTGCTTAGTATCGGCTGCGGGAAATCCGGGCAGGAAGCACTTCACCAGATATTTTCATCGTGGAAAATCTCCCATCAGTGTGTGGACTCGATAAAGGAAGGCGTTAAAAAGATACAGGCCGAAGCTAATCCTTTTAAAATCATTTTTCTTGACTATGATTTTCTCGATCCGCACAATGAAATATATTGCAGGGAAATCCAGGCGGCGGCTAATAATGCAGGTTCTCGGCTTATCCTGATGGTTCCGGTCAGCCAGCGTGCCAAAGCCGCGCGGATGGCAAAAAGAGATAAGATCGGATATTATATAAAGCCGATCCTTCGAACAAATATCTGGTCAGTAATTACAAAATCACAAAAAAATAAACTCTCCGAAAAAAATCTCATGGAAAAGCCTGAAACAAACAGTGATGCATCAAATTCAGAGAATAATTCTACAGTCACGATATTGGTAGCTGAAGATAGTCCTGTGAATCAAAAAGTAGCAATTCATCAGTTAGAAAAACTCGGCTACCGGGCTGCATTGGCAAACGACGGGCAGGAAGCTGTAGAAATGTGCCGGAAGGAAAGCTACGGTTTAATCCTGATGGACTTGCAAATGCCGGAAATGGACGGATTCGAAGCCGCAAAAGCTATACGGCAACTGGATGGTTATAAAGAAATACCGATCATTGCGATGACGGCAAATTCTGCACCGGTGGAAATGGAAAACTGCCTGCAAGCCGGTATGAATGACTTTGCGCAGAAGCCGGTAAAGCGTGAAGAACTGGACGAGCTTTTAAAAAAATGGCTACAGCCGGGCTCTGAAACGAAAAGCGAGGGAAATGTAGAAACTGCTGCATCTGCTGAAAGTACAAGCGGAAGTGATTCGATTGACCCGTCGGCACTGCAGCGTTTAAAAGAACTGCATGATGATGGAGACGATACGAGCTTTTTAAAAGAACTGATTGATATTTTCCTGCAAAATACGCCGCTTCATATTGCAAAGATCAAAACGCATGTAGAGCAGAATAACCTGGATATGGTGCGCAAAACAGCCCACGCAATTAAAGGAAGCTCTGCCGTACTTGGAGCGTTTAAGCTGGTAGAAATGTCCACGGCGCTTGAAAACGGTTCGCGCGCCGGAGATTCTACAGCGGTTGCCGAGGTGGCTGCGCAGCTTGACGAAGAATATGCGAAAGTACATGATGCGCTTGAAAAAGCTAAAGAAGGCTTATAACTTTTAAAAGGATATTTTAAAAAGATATTTCCTGCAACATCCTTGAAAATTCTCAGTAAATTATCCAAGAAGTATCTTTGCACTTGGATAATCACGCTGATTCCCTTATATTGCCGCTAATTACGTGTGAAGATAGAATTTGCTGTGTCGCGTAGTTGGTATTGGTTTTTAAAAAGAAAAACTCTCACCTTTGAGCCACCAAATTATCATATTCAGCTTTTAAAAAAGCGTGAACTTATTCATCAAGAACATACCTGCTGATTACTAATCCGGTTATGAAAGGAAATATTTTGCCGACACTTCAATATTGTATCGAACTGACGGTTTGGGAGAGATCAGATGCCGGTCTATAAAGTGCTGATAGCCGAAGATGAGCTGATCGTGGCAAAGGATATTGAATATACTTTGCGGCGTTTGGGCTATAATCCCGTTGGCGTTGTTCGCTCAGGCGAGGAAGCGGTTTTAAAAGCAAAGGAATTGCAGCCTGACATTATCCTGATGGATATTACGCTTTGCGGCGATATGAGTGGCATTGACGCGGCGCGTGAGATCAATGCTTCGGCCGGTACGCCGGTGATCTATATTACTGCTCACCTTGATAAGGCAAATCCACGCATGACGGAGATCACCGGTAATATCTACGGTTACCTTTTAAAACCATATGAAGAGTCCGGGCTGGCAATGGCAATTGAATCGGCAATGCGCTATCACACACTCCAGGAAAAACTTAAGGAAAAAGAAAAGCTTTTATCTGCTGCGATGGATTCTGTTCCTGACGGCATTATTACGCTGGATGCGAACAGAAAAATTATATTTTTAAACAGATCTGCACAGTCATTGCTTCATATCTCCCCGGAAGATACGTACACAGGCAGGAGATTATCTGAATATGGTGAGTTTTTAAAAGCAGGCTCAGAGGAAATTGCTGATATTTTTAAAGAGGATCATTCCGGTAAAAAGCAGCAGTTGATTTTTAAATGTACTCATGGTGATGTGATTGCGCTGACGGTAGAAGTCCAAAAACAGGATGAAGGGTTTGTGCTGGCTATAAGCCGGGTTTTGAAAGATGAGCAGGAGAAATATTCACAGGCAAGCATAGATGCTATTTTTAACAATCCACATCTTTCCATTACAGTGATAGACCAGGATTACAGGATCACTTCATTTAATGAAAAGGCTTCTTATATTTCCCTGAATGCACGAGGCCGGAGCCTGAAGCTAAACGAGAATATTCTTGAGTATAACTTTGGCGATAATTTTAAAACTACGGTAGATGCAGTTTTTGCAGGGGAGGCCCGGACCCACGTATATCCTATCGAGATAGAGAATGAGCAGACTTGGTATGAAGTTAATTATTATCCGGTAATAATTGACGGAAAAAATGCCGGGGTCTGCATCACAAGCGTTGATATTACCGAAAGAAAGCGCTCAGAAGAGGCATTGCAGGAGAGTGAAGAAAAATACAAGGCGGTGGTGGATAATCTGAATGAAGGAATTGTAATTACCGATGAAAATGATAATATCATGTTCGTCAACCGGAGAATGACAGAGCTTTCAGACTACAATGTAGATGATCTGCTTCACCGTACTGTTGATACTTTCATTCCCAAGCGGGAGGGGCTGGAAAATGTATTGCGCGAGAGGATGCAGCAGCGCCTCGAGGGGATTCGCGGACGGTATAGTGAGCAGCTTCGCCGTAAGGATGGTTCTGTGATCTGGGTGGAGATTAGTGCGGCACCGTTCTTGGATTCTACGGGTAAAATAGTTGGCTCGATAGGCGTTTTCTCCGATATTACCACACGGGTAGCCGCCGAAGAGGCCGCCCGCATCAGTGAAGAAAAATATCGCCGCCTGATAGATAATGCTCCCGTTGGTATCACGCGTTTACTTTTAAAAGACAACCAGTTTGAGGTGGTAAATAACGCTTTCCTTGAGCAGACCGGATTGCCATTAGAAGGATTTGATGATAAGGACCGTAAGAAACGTGCTTCAATGATCCATGCTGATGATATTGATCGTGTAGCAAAATTTTCTTTGGAATGGAAAGATCAGGGTTTTCAGGGATTTCGCCATATTACGTACAGGATCTTTAATCAAAACATTAATGATTGGGTGTGGCTGGATACATTCTCGTATGCAGATTTTGATGAAGATGACAAGGCCATCGCTATAAATCAGATATCTATTGATGTGACTGAATTAAAAAAAGCTGAAGCAGCACTTGCCGATACTCTGCAGGAAGACTTTCGCAATACTATTCGGAATCTGCAGATCATTGTTTTTAAATTCTATCGCAGAGATGACGGCAAATATGCGTATTCACTGCGTGAAGGAAAATTAGCCGGAGATATCACCAGTGAAAAGGTGCGGGGCAAAAATCCGCTTGAGATCTTTGATTATTATAGTGCAGACAGTGATGCATTAGTGGAAGAGGCCTTCTCCGGTAAGGCTGTACAAAGCGAGCAGTTTTATGAAGGCCGCTGGCGAATGGTAATTTACGAGCCGATCTTTAAAGATGGCATAGTGTCTGAAGTGGTTGGATCGTCTATTGACATTTCCAAGCTCAAAGAGGCCGAGCATCAGTTGCAGGAAAGTGAGCAGAGATATAAGACCCTTTTGGAATATCTCCCTGTGGGAATTCTTCAGGAAGAAACTACAGCTACAGGAGTACGGCTAAGTGAATATGCAAACCCTGCATTTATAAAACACTCAGGATATACCCTGGAGGAATTCAGGGCTTTTAAAAGCGGGGAAATAAGCGAGCGGATCCATCCTGATGACAGAACATCTGCCCTCCAGATGTTCAGGGAATGGCGAAATGCAGCCGACGATGCCTTACTGCATGTTACTTATCGCTTTAAAGATAAAGTCGGCCATTATCGCTGGCTTGATAATTATATTATAAAATTCCCTTCGGTACGGGGAAATATACAACTCCAGGCGGCGCTCGATGTAACCGAGCAAAAAAACAACGAAGCAAATTTACGAACTACTACATCCCGCCTGAGCACACTGATTGCTAACCTCCAGGCCGGAACACTGGTAGAAGATGAGCATTGCCGTGCTGTGCTTATCAATCAGAATTTCTGCTCTATATTTGGCCTGGATATGCAGCCGCGAGAACTTCTCGGGGAGAATTGCCGGGAGGCAGACGAGCGCCTTAAGCAGCTTTTTAAAGAACCTGAGCTATTTATACAAAGGATTGATAGTATTCTTAGTGATCGTCATATTGTAGCCGGTGAAGAACTTGAAATGACGGATGGCAGGACAGTAGAGCGTGACTTTATTCCTATATTTGTGGATGATATTTACCAGGGGCATCTATGGCAGTACAGAGATGTCACCGAACGTAAAACCGCAGAACGTGAACTGCGCAGAGCTCTGGAAAAGGAAAGAGAACTTGGCATACTCCGTTCAAGATTAGTCAGTACTATCTCTCATGAGTTTCGTACACCGTTGACCGGCGTGCTCATGTCGGCGGAATTGCTCGAAGCGTATAGTGAAAATATGACGAAAGAGCAGCGCAATACGGAGATTTACAAAATAAAGTCACGTGTAGATGACCTGGTATCTCTTTTAAATGACTTCCTGTTACAAAGTTCTGCTACCACACTTCGTGAACGATTTATTCCATCTGTTGTCTCTATTGATGAAATAGCCAGGAAAACTGCATCGGCTATACAGGAGATGTTGGTTGGCCGAAAGCAGGTGCTTCATCTTGATATCGAAAATAATCTTCCACAAACGATGGGAGACAGAAGGATACTTCAGTATATCATAAATAATCTCTTATCAAATGCTTCAAAATATTCCGGTGCGGGAGGCCGTATTGATTTTGAAGTCAAAAATGCCGCAGATACAATTATAATTTCTATAAAGGATGAAGGAATTGGCATACCGCCTGGAGAGATCGCTAAATTATTTGCTCCATATTATCGCGCATCTAACGTAGGTAATATTTCCGGCACAGGACTCGGACTTTCTACAGTAAAAGAATTTGTTGATCTGCATAATGGTACGATCACCATAGAAAGTGAGCCAGGTAAATTTACAATATGTACTGTCGTTATCCCGGTAATTGAGGTTCTTTGATCTTCAATACTTTTAAAACAAATATCTTATGAAAAAAATCTTAGTAATAGATGATGCCGAATTTATCCTGGAAGGAACAGCTGCCCTGCTGCGCTTTGAAGGATATGAAGTAGAGACCGCACCTAACGGGAAAGTTGGCGTGGAATGTGCTCTCAGTAATATTCCTGATCTGATATTGTGTGATGTTTCTATGCCCGAACTTGATGGCTATGGTGTTCTTGACGCCGTCCGTAGCTCTGCTGCAATTTCGACGTTGCCCTTTGTTTTCCTAACGGCGCGTGCAGAAAAAAGTGATATGCGTATCGGCATGGAAAAAGGCGCTGACGACTACCTCGTCAAACCCTTTACGCGGGATGAACTTGTATCTGCGATCGAAGCCCAATGGATAAAGCACAATCGCATGGAGCAGCATTACAAGGAAAAAGCTGATGTACTAAGCAAAAATGTAACATATGCCCTGCCACACGAATTTCGTACTGTTTTAAATGAAGTGATCGGTTCGGCTTCGTATCTAAACTCTGCTGCTACAGATATTACTCCCGATGATATCCGGGATGTAGCCGGCGATATTTTGTATTCATCGGGCCGACTTTTAAAAATCACCGAGAACTTCCTTGTTTATGCCCAGATAGAAGCTCTCACCGCCGATAGTGAGGCCCGGCAGCGCCTTCGTGATTTTAAAACGGACGAACCCGGTGCAATGCTTGCTGATATTTCCGCCTCGCTTGCACAAAAGCACAACCGTATTAATGATTTTTCTGTGGACATCACGGCTGATAATATCAGTGTTCAGACCTCCGGCGAGAATTTCCATAAAATAATTGATGAGCTTCTTGATAATGCTTTTAAATTTTCATCTGAAGGTAATACTGTAACAATCAAGGGCTGGCTTCAAAATGGAAAAATGATAACGGCAATTTCCGACAAGGGACGGGGAATGCCACAGGAGCAGATAGATAATGTAGGTGCGTACAAGCAATTTGACCGCCTTCTGCATGAGCAGCAGGGCGTTGGGCTTGGATTGGTTATTGCTAAGCGCCTTATCGAACTTCATGACGGAGAATTTTCCATCGAAAGCACTGAAGGGGTCGGAACAACTATTACATTTAGTCTGCCCTATACGGCTTTGGCCTTTTAAAGAAAAACTCCTTTTAAAAACAATTTTTAAAAGGAGTCAGTCAGAAAATAAGCTTTTAAACCTCTCTACGAAATCACCTCAAGCTTTGCGTACTGAAGCATCAAATGCTTCCGCCCAACACTCGAAAACGCTACAAGCGCGCGCTTCTGCGTTCCCTCGCCATTAATCGCTTCAACTCTTCCTTCGCCGAACATCTGGTGCTTCACGCGAACACCAACTTTTAAACCGGTTGTGGAAACCGGAATTTGTGAGTGATAATCATCTTTGGGAATATCATTATAAAACGGCTGCTTCGGCGCAGGAGCTTTTGTAAAAGTAGTTTTAAAACCTGAATTTCCACCTTGTTGGAAGTTTTTAAAAACTTCATTATTAGCATTTTTAAAAGAATTATTTCCTGTGAAGCTTTGCTGCTGAAATCCCGTTCGACGGGGAGGTGCAGCGGTTGGCATTCCAAATGCGCCTTCATGCTCCAAAACTGCCGAGTCAATTTCTTCTAAAAACTCGGACGGGCGGGAATAGCTCAATTCGCCAAAACGATAACGCCTTTCAGCGTATGTGAGAAATAGCTTTTCGCGTGCACGCGTGATTCCGACATAAAATAAGCGGCGTTCTTCTTCTTTTTCCTCATTGTCATTTTCAGCTTTTCCAAGCGGGAAAAGTCCTTGTTCCAAACCTGCGATAAAGACGACCGGGAATTCCAGCCCTTTCGCTGCGTGAAGCGTCATGAGTGAAACGTGGTCTTTTGTGGTGTCCGTCAGGTCGAGGTCGGAGATGAGTGCGATTTGCTCCAGATATTCTTCCAGTGTTGGATTTTCCTGCCGTTCGGAATATTCCGCAATATGCGACAAAATCCGCTGAATGTTATTCCAGCGGTCAAGCGCGTCCTCGGTTTCCTGCTCTTTGTACATGCGCAGAAGGCCGGTTGCTTCAATATATTGCTGCGCAAATTCCGCAGGAGGAAGTTCGTTTTTTAAAAGAATGAATTTATCAATCAACTGCGAAAATTGCACGGACGAAATCTGTGCGCGTTTCTGAATTGTTGAAATTTTCGTGGCGTTTTTAAAAGCTTCAAAAAGCGGGATGTTATTTTCGTTTGCGTAGAGCTGAATTGCCTGGATAGACGTTTTGCCAAGTGCGCGCGCGGGTTCATTCACAATGCGTAACAAACTCTCGCTGTCCGTCGGATTCACCGCCAAACGCAGATACGCGAGCGTGTCCTTCACTTCCTTGCGCTTGTAAAAACTCACGCCGGAAACAATCGTGTACGGCACATTTGCGCGGCGAAGCGAGTCCTCGATTTGCTGCGACTGCGCGTTCGTGCGGTAAATTATCGCAAAATCCTTCGGGTCAAAACTTTTCTCGCGCATCTGCCTTTTTAAAACCGTCACTATTGCTTCGGCTTCTTCGCGGTCGCTTGGGCAGCCCAGAACCGTGATTTTATCGCCTTCCGCATTTTCCGTCCAGAGCGTTTTTTTGATTTGACCCTGGTTATTTTTAATCACCGCGTCCGCCGCCGCAAGGATATTTTTCGTGGAACGGTAATTCTGCTCCAGCCGCACAACTTCCGCGTTCGGATAGTCGCGCTGAAAATCAAGGATATTGCGGATGTCCGCGCCGCGCCAACGGTAAATGCTCTGCGCGTCGTCACCCACCACGCACAGGTTTTTGTGGCCGCTCGCCAGCAGCTGAATCGCCACGTATTGCGCGCGGTTCGTGTCCTGATACTCGTCCACGAGGACATATTGAAAAAGCTCCTGGTACTTTTTTAAAACGTCCGGCCGGTTTTTTAAAACGCGAATCATATTCAGCAGCAGGTCGTCAAAATCCATCGCGTTATTGGCGCGCAGCCGTTTTTCGTACTCGTGATAAATCGCGCCCGTCTGCTTTTCCGGCAGCGTATTGGCGCTGAGAGCGTACTCGTGCGGCGTCATCATCTGGTTTTTCGCCCACGAAATCCCCGAGCGGATGCTCTGCGGCGTGAACTGCTGCTGCGAAATCCCCATGCTCGCCATGATATTGCGAATAAGGCTCAGCGCGTCGTCCGCATCGTAAATCGTGAACGACTTCGTATAGCCCAGATGCTCCGCCTCGCTGCGCAGCACCCGCGCAAAAACCGAGTGAAACGTACCCGCCCACACGCGATGTCCCGCGCCCGCATCGGCGATTTTCGCAATGCGCTCTTTCATCTCCGCCGCCGCCTTATTTGTGAAGGTCAGCGCCAGAATATTATGCGCCGCCACGCCCTGCGACAGCAGGTACGCGATGCGATACGTCAGCACGCGCGTCTTGCCGCTGCCCGCGCCCGCCACAATCAGCACCGGTCCGGCAATCGTCGTTGCCGCCTTATGCTGCGCGGGATTCAGCCCTTTTAAAAACTCGGGTTCCGCGCCCGCGGCTTTCGGCTGCGGCGTACCCGATTTCACCAACTGAAGTTTAGACATATATTTTTAAAAAGAAAAGTCGTAATACGAGAGGTTTTAAAAAGTCAAACCTACGGGAGTTTTTAAAGAAATCCAAACGTGGTAAGAAGTTGTGGAAAAAGTTGGTTGTAACTATTCCAATATTCTTGCACCCATCATCATATCCGCAAACTGGCTCCATGTAGGAATTTCTACATTAATTTTATCTTCCGGTTGTACATCGGCATAATAATCTGGAAGAGCTTCACTCCAAGAGGCCATCACTTCGAGAAATTTTACTAAATCCTGATTTTCAGAGCCTTTATTACGTAATACGTCTTCCTTAAAAAGCTTTAGATATTGAATAAATGATGCTCTATCAGTAACTTCCAGATCAGCTAATTCTGCACTTACAGCCATAAAGCTTTCTCTCTGATAATTTAAAAAAACAAGTCTGTCATTCTGAGCAGCGCGAAGAATCCACGTCAAAAGTTCGCGTCAGTTCTTCTGTCGTAGATTCTTCGCTCCGCTCAGAATGACATTTTTAAAAGAAAATCTTTTTAAAAACAACAAAGCCCTTTTAAAAAGGGCTTTTAAAAAAACTACTCCTTGCTCGACGGCTTGGATTCACTTTTCGCGGGCGCCGTTCCGCTATCGCTTTTCGACTCACCGCCGGAAGGGGCCGAATCGCTTTTCGGCTCACTGCTTTTCGACGAACTTGTTGAAGAGCTGCTGCTGCTTTTGGATTCGCCGCCGCTTTTCTTCACGTAGTCCGTCAGGTAAAATCCCTCGCCATTGAAAATCAGCCCTGCGCCGCCACCGACCTTGCGTACGACGTCGCCCTGTCCTTTGACTTCCTGCTCGCAGTCCGCCACGGTGCATTTCGTCAGCTTCTCATCCTTCATTGACTGAAAAACCTCAAAGACTTTTCCGCATGTTTTGCACTGGTAATCGTATGTTGGCATTTTTGGTAGTGTTTAGTTTTGAGTTTTAAATGTTGAATTATTTTGATTTAAATCTTTAAAAATTCTTTGGAAATTGTCATTCCCCTGGAAAGGGGAATCTCACGTTGAATTTTGCTGAAAAGAGTATTTGCTTTTTAAAAGTTTTGCTCTTGTGCATATTGCCTTTTAAAAACTTCTGACGATTAATCCCTCTGTCCTGCGGACATCTCCCTTAATAAGGGAGACATTCTTCTGATGTGCTTTTAAAAAATCTTATAATCTTTAAATCCTAAAAAATCATAGTTCAGACAAAGTTTTTAAAACTGCACAAAACCCACTTTCTTATACACCTTGCTCAATGTCTTCCGCGCACGGCCGCGAGCCGCCTCACCGCCACGTTTAAGTACCGTTTCCAGATACGTCTGGTCAGCGCGGATTTCCTCAAAGCGGGTACGGATTGGCTTGATAAATTCAGCAACTGCCTCGCCAGTTTCCTTTTTGAAATCGCCGTAGCCCTTGCCGTCAAAATGCGCTTCAATTTCTTTAAAAGTTTTGCCTGTCGCAATGCTGTACAGCGTGATAAGATTAGCAACGCCGGGGCGCGATTCGTCAAATTTTATGTCCGTACCGGAATCCGTCACAGCGCGTTTGATTTTATTGATAATCACGTCGTCCGAATCCGACAGATTGATATTCGCCTTCTCGTTCGGGTCCGACTTCGACATCTTTTTCGTCGGCTCCTGCAAACTCATGATTTTCGCACCGACCGGCGGAATAAAAACCTCCGGCACAGTAAACGTCGGCGAATAGTGAAAATTAAAACGCTCCGCAAGATTGCGCGCAAGCTCCAGGTGCTGCTTCTGGTCAGCGCCAACGGGAACGAGGTCAGTTTGGTACAGCAAAATATCCGCCGCCATTAAAACCGGATAGGCGAAAAGTCCGACGTTGATATTCTCCGCGTGCTGCGCCGATTTGTCTTTAAATTGCGTCATGCGGCTGCATTCGCCCATACCCGTAAAGCAATTCAGCACCCAAGCGAGTTCTGCGTGCTGCGGCACCTGCGACTGTATAAAAATCGTGTTTTTTTCAGGGTCAATCCCGCAGGCAATATACATTGCAACATTATCCAACGTACGGCGGCGCAGCACAGCGGGTTCCTGGCGAACCGTGATCGTGTGCATATCTACAACGCCGTAGAGACAGTCGTATGTATCCTGCAAAGCAGCCCAGTTTCTAAGCGCGCCGGAATAAATGCCGATGTTGATTGTGCCCGACGGCTGAATTGCGCTTAAAATAACCGGTTTTTTTGCCTGCTCTTCCATGATGATTCTACTGTTTTTACAAGGTTTGGGTTTTAAAAGATTACAAAAATACGAAAAGCAGATGGTTTTTAAAGATTCCATCTGCTTTTAAAAATGTTTGAGAGTGATTGGAGAAATTTAGCGGAAATTCATCCCGGAGGGATGACAGGTTTATAGCATTTTTTATCGCGATGATGTGCGACCCCAGCCGGGGTCGAAGAATTTTTAGAGGTTATTTTATTGCTATAAACTTGGGAATCCGCTGGATTCCTTTCAGAATTACATTGTTCTGAGATTTATAGGGCTTTTAAAAACTATTCAATCCATTCAAACAAATATTCGTTTTTAAAATCAACGTTGAATTTTTCGAGTAATTCAAGATATTCGGTTTTAAAAGTTTTGGTTTGGTGATGTGATTTTTGATTTGCAATGTAAGAAATAACGTTGTCTAATTGCGAATGGCTGTAAGAAAATGCGCCAAAGCCGGACTGCCATTGAAAATTGAAAGGAGTGAGGTGATTTTCTTTTATGTAATCATTAGATGATTTTTTGATTTCGCGAACCAGTTCTGACAAATTGCAGTCGGGTTTCATGCCGATAAGAATATGAATGTGGTCGGGCATTCCGTTGATGGCGAGAAGTTTCTGTCCTTTTTTGCGAATAATTCCAGTGATGTATTGATATAATTTTTCTTCCCAGGATTGGTGGATGAGCGAGTTTCTGCCTTTTATGGAGAAGACGATGTGGATGTATATTTGGGAATATGTGTTTGCCAATGTTTTAAAAGAATTTTGATGGAAGTGCGACCCCGCTGGGGTCGTGAAATTCAATTGTTACGTTAATTTCTATAAACCTGTGATGCCTCTGGCATCATAAGCAACAATGAGTCTTTTGAACCCAGAGGGTTCATAGGTTTATAGGATTAGCAAATCCAAAATTGATTCGACCCCAGCGGGGTCGTACGCATTTCAAAAATCTATTCTTAATAACGAATTTGAATAATTGCACAAATATTTTTAAAAACTATACCACACCCGCCACCTGCGCCAACTTCACCCACTCTTCTTTAAAACACTCCGGCAAATCATTTCCCACCGCTTCCAAAACATCATCCACATATTCCTCTCGGCGCGCGCCAACGAGCACGCACGCAACACCCGGCGTGTTTTTTAAAAGGCCAACGGCGAGCTGTGAAAGGGGAATTTCGGAAACATCTTTGCCGATGGCTTCAGTTATACACTGCTTCATTTTCTGGTTGCGCGGGGCGGCTTCGGCGGCGTAATAATTGTCCACGTTTTTAAAAACTTCGTCGGTTTGTTTTAAAAACTGGTTTATCCACGAGTTTAACGATTCCGTCGCGTTGTGCGTGAGAGCGTCGAGCGCAACGGCATATTTCGGCTTCAGCACATTGTCGCGAACGTCGTGCCAGTGCTCAATCCCTTTAAAACTTTTCCAGTGGCGCTCCAGCTCTGCGCCTGGAGCAAGGTATTCGCGGATGCGTGCGCCGTCCTGCGGGTGAAATTCCAGCTTCGGCAGATGCTCGGAATAAAACACGCCTTCGAGCTTCACGAGATTTTGGATGGAGCTTCTTAAAACGTCAATATCCGGCGCCTGAACATTCACTTTATGGTCGGCAAGCCGCACTAAACCGTCTTCCGTAATCGCATTGAGCGGGCGGTTTATCAGCACCATTATCTGCGCTTCCCGCGCGAGGTCGAGAACGGTTTTTAAACGATTGTCCTGATTTAATTCCGTCGGTGCGCCATGTTCTAAAAGATTGAACGGCATTTGCGCAACTTTAAAATGGTGCGTTGTTCTGCCGCCGATTTCGCGCGCGATGTGCCAGCATTTTTCAAGCGAAACAAATTTCTGATTGCCCTGCCAGCCGGGAAAAGTATTGCTTGAAATTCCGTAATATTTGATGCGCCCGTTCTTTACTTCTTTTTCTAAATATTCAAACGCGAGTGTGATTCTGCGGTAAAATTCGAGCTGCATGTCTGTCATATTTACGTCGTTTTTGCTCGCCCATTCGAGGTAATATTCGGGATTGTGCAGCAACACTACGTCCACTTTTTCAAGCTGTAAACGCTTTAAAGATTCAGTAATCTGGTCTTTTAAAAAGTCGGGATGAATGCAGTGCCAGATGCCTTCGCCATATTTCACCATGTCCTCGTACGCGTTATTTTCAAACTCGCGCTGCTTGGCGGTGTGCAGATTTTGCCCCTGCACGTAGCCGACTTTCGTGACAATCATCACGCCATCGGTGATGCGTTTTTGGGCATTTTCGAAATCCTTTAAAACCTTGCCGACAAGCTCCTCGCTTTTGCCGTCGCCGTAATTCGTGGATGTGTCAATGAGATTTATCCCGCTTTGGAGCGCCTTTTTTAAAGCGGCTTCGTGCGTTTCATTGCCCGCCTGAACGCGGTAGCAGCCGAAGCCAATGGTCGAAACGGTTTCGCCCGTCGGCCACTCGCGGTATTCCATCGTGTCTTTAAAACGTTCGGCGTATTTGGAGGTCGGAGTTTTATTCATAGCTTTTTTAAAGATTTTGTTGTTAAAATTATCTGCCATTCAAACGCGATTGTGGAAAATACAGTTTCTTTTAAAAAGTTTTGAAAGTGGAGAATAAATTCATAGTTTTAAAAACTTCTTTTTTAAAACCTTTTAAAACTTACTATGAAAAATTTTATTTGCTTTATAGTTGTAATGCTAAGTGTCACAATTAATTCCTGCACGGATTCAGGCGTTAATACAACTTATGCACCTTTTGAAGGTACGGTATATTATAATTCAGTTGGGTACAAAGATGTTTGGAGTGTAAATTCAGGTGGTATAAAGGAAATAGCAACTAATGGAAGAATTACAAGTCCTCCTGTATCCAATACATTATTACACTTGAGGTATGGAACTAGTGGAGTTAACTCTTTAGAAATTTTTAATACAGAAGGAATGAATCCGAAAAGTCTAGTTAATTCTAATTCATTATTAGCTTCTTTATCTCCTAGTGGAACAAAAATAGTATATTTTAATCCCGATCCATCTGACTATAAAAAGACGAATTTTTCAGTAATGAATATTGATGGTTCAGACAAGAGAATAATAGATGCCACTGCTCCTCAACAGAATTTTCTATTTTCTCCTGATGGAAGTAAAATTGCATATTTTAAAGGAGAAAGTGGTGATTCCTTGTATATAGTTAATATTGATGGCACCAATGCTGTATTTCTCATACAAGAACGTTTTATCAATTCATTTGATTGGTCGCCAGACGGAGAAAAAATTGCATATACAAACAAGATGGGGAAAATTGGAGTTGCTAATATTAATACTAAGGAAAATCTCACACTTTCTGAAGATGCTACAGAAAAACGGTTTATTAAATGGTTGTCAGATTCTAAGAAAATTGTTTATGTTTATGGTAATACTGTTAATAGAACAAAACTTCATATTCAAATGCTTGACACTGAAAGTAATAAGACTGAAAACCTTGTTTCTTCAGATAAACATTTATTTGCACCTCAGATATCTCCAAATGGAAAATCATTGCTCTATTTAGAATCGAAAGTATTGCATTTGGATGGAGCACTGAAAATTCTAAATTTATCCGACTTACAAACTATTACCATAGCCGAAAATGCTTTTATTGGATTTTGGCAAAAGTAGATTCTTCTTTTAAAAACAAAAAAACGGCTGTGAATCTTTTAAAAAGAATCATCAGCCGTTTTCTATTTATCACCTAAAATCCTTTTTAAAAACTTACATCTGAGGCATCAGCACTGTGCCAATCACGTGGGTAACGCCATTATTGGAAAGTACATTCGGTATCATTACCTGTACGCCGTTAATCATTACTTTGTTGCCTTTGCGTGTTACAGTCAGCGTTTCGCCATTGACGGTTTTCAATTTTGCGCCATTTTTCAATTTATTCGCCGTGAGCTTTCCGGCAATAACGTGATAGGTAAGAATACTTGTCAGTTTTGCTTTGTTTTCCGGTTTTAAAAGGTCATTCAGCGTGGACTGAGGGATTTTTTTAAAAGCATCGTCCGTTGGCGCGAATACTGTGAAAGGGCCTTTTGACGAAAGTGTTTCAACCAGTCCGGCGGCTTTTACAGCGGCAACGAGCGTGGTTACGTTATTTGCATTCACGGCATTTTCAACGATATTTTTTGACGCAACCATCATCGCGCCGCCGACCATTACACCTCTTTCTTTTTTACCGCTTTTCATTTTCTTTGAGCTGGACATTGATGTCTTGCTCTTTTTATTCGTAGTGGTTTCAGTCTGTGCGTAGCCAAGCGTAGAAATTCCAATTGCCGCCATTGCAGCAATGATCATAAAATTCTTTTTCATTGTGAGATTTTCCTTTTTAAAATTCGATGTAAAAATTGAAGTTGTCTGAAGCGCTTCGGAACAATCTACGGAAGAAGAGTAGCGATTGGTTTTTAAAAAATTGTGCATTTGAATGGAATACCGGAAAATACAGATTACTTTTAAAGAACAGTCATAGATAAAGGTGATATTAATCATGGTTTTTGTGTGTAGTATGCTCTAATTTAGTATTCGGTTAATTATTTATACTTTCACGCTGGAGCCGCCAATGGACGCAATTCATATTCATCTGCTTTTAAATCATATCCCGATTCTCGGAACGCTGTTTGGGATTATCATTTTGGCCGCCGGGCTTTTTAAAAACAATCGGACGCTGATTGTTACTGCACTTGTAACGTTTATTGCCACTGCGCTTATTACCATTCCAACAAACTTTTCCGGTGAAAATGCGGAAGATGCAGTTGAGAAACTTCCCGGCGTGACTGAGCAGGCTATCGAAAACCATGAAGAAGCAGCGGAACCAGCATTTGCTGCAGCGTTAATCGTCGGTGTGCTTTCGATTGCTACGCTTTTTTTGACGCGCGGCGGACGTTTACGCTTTTTGCCGTTCGTTGTTTTGGTTGCATCGCTGGCAACATTCGTACTGATGGTACAAGCTGGTAATCTTGGCGGAATGATCCGCCACACAGAGCTAACGCCGGGCTCGGTTCCTGCCGGAAACGTTACTCCACCTGATAGTGATTAGTATTTTTAAAAGTTTTCTAAAAACTATAAAGCCGGTTCCTTTTAAAAAAGAACCAGCTTTTTCTTTTTAAAAACCAATGTTACCAAATTTTAAAAGAATCTTATTTAGATTTATTCTAAATAAGTTTGGAAATTATAAAAAACCTCTATAAATTTGTACCATAATTAAATTAAGTCTAAATAACATTAAATGATTTTCTGCTATGAAAAAGTTTTTTGCACCACGGTTTCTTTCTGTTCTTGCGCTTTCTGCAACAGTTTTTCTGGCTTCATGTGAAGAAGATCCGATTCAACCTGTTACTCCACAAATCCCGACTACATATAATTTTGAAAACGTAAGTTATGCAGGGCAGAGCGAGCGCTTGAAAATGCTTGACATGATCATCGAATATACAGAAGCTGCACGCGCAGGAACAGAACTGGATGCGACAAAACTTAAAAATATGTTCGGTAATATTCCGGGCGGTTTTGACACGACATTCACGCGCCAGCTAAAAGACAAAACATTTGGGACTGAAGTAGAAAAAATTGAAGCACTTTTTGACAGAATCGCTCTTGCAAGCAAATCAAAAACAGTGGGTTCAAACGGAGTTGCCGGAGTTGTAACAAGCCCTGACGGAACGCGCAAGTATCTCATGGATGAAAACGGAATGGATCTCGCTGAACTAATCGAAAAAAGCATAATGGGCGCGACGTTCTATTATCAGGCAATGGGCGTTTATTTGGAAGAAGGCAAAACCGGCGATAACGTCGATAACACAACAGTAAAAGCAGGCGAAGGCACACCAATGCAGCACGGCTGGGACGAGGCGTTTGGCTACTTTGGCGTTCCAAAAGATTTCCCGACAAACGTGACAGGTGTGATGTTCTGGGGTAATTACACAAATCGCCGCAATGCAGTTCTTGCTAACAGCAAAACCATCATGGACGCGTTTTTAAAAGGCCGTCATGCAATTAATAATAAAGACATGGCGACGAAAAAAGCTGCAATCGCAACTATTCGCTCTGAATGGGAAAAAGTTGCTGTTGCTTCTGCAATTTCCTACATCAATCTTGCACAAAAAAATCTCACCAATGACGCAACACGCAACCACGTTTTAAGCGAAGCAATTGGTTTCATCAGTGCTTTAAAATACAATCCTGCAAAGAAGATTACCGAAGCGCAAATGCTGGAAGTTCTGGGCAATATCGGCACAAATCTGTACAACGTAACGCCTGCGAAACTTGACCTTGCGCGCAATCGCTTAAGTGAGATTTATGGCTTGAATGCAGTAAAAGACGCGCTTTAAAAAGAACTTTAGTTTAAAAAAATAATCAATTCACCCTGAGCTTGTCGAAGGGTGAATTTCCTTTTAAAAAGTTTCGCTAATACATATGACAAAGTTTTTAAAACGGTACGGAATTGGGGCAATCGCAGCACTTGGAATTCTCACTTCCTGCCGCGACGAGCCAACAAATACGCCTGACGTGAATTTCGACCGCAAGGCGATGTTCCAAAATATCGCGGACAATATCATTGTGCCGGAATATTCCCTTTTTAAAACAAAAGTTTTGGAAATGGATGCCGCGCTGAATGATTTTGCTGCAACGCCGAATCCAGCAAACTTGCAGGCAGCGCGTGAGAAATTTCAAACAGCATATCTCGCGTGGCAGCGCACGTCGGCTTTTGAAATCGGTCCGGCAAACTCACTCTCGCTCCGCTCAAATCTCAACACATTTCCAACGAATATAAACCTTATTAATAATAATATCCAGTCAGGCGCAGCAAATCTCGACGTCGTTTCAAACTGGGCGGCAAAGGGTTTTCCTGCAATAGAATTTATGCTGTATGGCGCAGGCGCTGAGGCGGATGTTGTAAAACTTTTCACAACTGATGCTGATGCTTTGAAAAGAATTCAATATCTGAAAGTAATAATGTCAGATATAAAGCAGAAAGTTGTGACCGTGCATGGAATATGGATGGAAACTTTTAGAAACGATTTTATCAATAATACCGGAACTGACAAGGGAAGCTCACTTGGGGAATTGGTAAATCAGCTCAACTTTGATTGGGAAGTTATCAAAAATCCAAAGCTTGGTATTCCGGTTGGCATTAAAACTTTAGGCGAACCTTTGCCGAAAAATGTGGAAGCATATTATAGCGGAAAATCGCTCGAACTCGCTCTTGAAAACTCGCGTGCAATCCTCAATCTGTATAAAGGCGGCAATGGTTTAGGGCTGGATGATTACTTAAACGCATATAACGCAAAGCATGGGAACACTACGCTCGATGCAGCAATCCAAGCTCAAATGACAGCCGCAATTTCAGCACTTGAAGCAATTCCCGGCCCCCTTTCAGAAGCAGTTATAAACAACAAAAGTGGGGTAGAAAAAGCATACCAGGAATTTCAAAAAGCAGTCGTGCTTTTAAAGGCCGACATGCCTTCGATTTTGGGCGTGATGATCAGCTATACAGATGCTGACGGCGATTAGGTTTTAAAAAGTTCTTTTAAAAAACGTGAAAAAAATACTCACATATCTTTCGGCTCCGGCAGATATTGCTCCGCTTGCAGTTTTTCGCGCACTTTTTGGTGCGATGATGGCTGCGAGCGTTGTGCGTTTCTGGGCGAATGGCTGGATTCAGGATATGTACATCACACCGAAGTATTTTTTCACATATTACGGCTTCGAGTGGGTGCGGCCGCTTGACGAGACGGGAATGTATCTGCTTTTCGGCGCGATGTTTTTAAGCGCTATTGGCATTATGCTCGGCAGCTTTTATCGCTTTTCAGCAGTCGCGTTTTTC
Source organism: Bacteroidota bacterium (assembly GCA_040386315.1). GTDB lineage: Bacteria > Bacteroidota > Ignavibacteria > Kapaibacteriales > DASPKH01 > DASPKH01. The sequence goes on along the minus strand of JAZKFS010000037.1, from coordinate 26,340 downwards.
CTTACATTCACCTATGTCGAGCTGATTGACAAAACAAATTATCTCAATCACTACTACTTCGTCAGCATCATCGCGTTCCTGCTCACGCTCGTCCCGGCAAATCGCGCTTTCTCACTCGACGCCTTTTTAAAACCTTCTTTAAAAACCGACCTTGTTCCGCGCTGGACGGTTGACATTTTTAAATTACAGCTCGGGCTTGTGTACTTTTTTGCGGGTGTCGCAAAGCTTCATCCCGACTGGCTAATCGACGCAATGCCACTTCGCATCTGGCTTCCGGCGAAAGCGCATTTGCCACTTATCGGTCAGTTTCTCGATTATGCGTGGGTGGCGTATGCGTTCTCGTGGTTCGGCGCGGTGTATGATTTGACGATCCCATTTTTCCTTTTAAAAAAGCAGACTCGCCCGTATGCGTATGTGGCCGTAGTCAGTTTTCACGTGATGACGCGCGTGCTTTTCCCAATTGGGATGTTTCCGTTTATCATGATTATTTCGACGCTGATTTACTTTTCGTCGGATTTTCACAGGAAGATTATTGAGTATACTACGAGAGTTTTTAAAAGCATTTTTAAAGCGTATTTTATTAATAAAAATTCTTTTAAAAGTCCCCCTTATCAAGGGGGACAAAGGGGGATTTCTCCCGATGCGGAATCCCCCTTTGTCCCCCTTAAAAAGGGGGATAAGAGTGTGGGTTTTAAAAGCCGTTTTCAGCCTATTATTCTGTCAATTCTCGCGGCGCATTTTGTTCTACAACTCGCGCTGCCATTCCGCTACGCACTGTATCCGGGCAATCTTTTTTGGACAGAGCAGGGATTTCGATTTTCATGGCGCGTAATGCTGATGGAGAAGTACGGTAACGTGACGTTCCATATTCGCGATAAGGCGACGGGGCGCGCGGGCGAGGCGATGAATTTAGACTATCTCACGCCGCAGCAGGAAAAAATGATGGCGTCGCAGCCAGATATGATTTTGCAATTTGCGCACTTTTTAAAAGGCGAATACGCAAAGAAAGGGATTGGCGCGGAGGTTCGTGCTGAGGGCTATGCAACGCTGAATGGCCGCGGAAGCCGCCCGTTTATCAATCCCGACGTTGATTTGACGCAGGAAAGAGAAAGTTTTAAAAACAAAAAATGGGTTCTGCCGTTTACCGAACCCAATCACCATGCATCACGATAAAATACAATGAATTACCGCCGAAATATATTCTCGATTTTGCCGATTTTTTTGCTACTTTTTGCTGCTAGTTTGTCCGCGCAAACGCTTTCGGGTATTGTGCGCGATGCTGAAAATAAGCCGATGCCGAAAGTACAGATGATTATTAAAGAGAAAAACCTGCGCGAGAAAACTGCTGCTGATGGCTCCTACATTTTTAAAAATATTCCTGCCGGAAAATACACGCTGATTGCTTTTAAAACGGGTTTTAAAACGGAAAGTCAGACCGTGGAAATCGGCGAAAATGACCTGAAAATTGACGTTATTTTAAAAGAAATTTCCTATGAAACGGACGAAGTTGTCGTTGAGCGCGAACGCCAGAAAACGCTTGGAATTGCGCACCTGAATTCGGTGGAAGGCACGGCGATTTACGAAGGCAAGAAAAGTGAAATCGTGGATATTTCGCAGGTGACGGGAAATCTCGCAACGAATAATGCGCGCCAGGTTTTTGCAAAAGTCGCGGGACTGAATATCTGGGAATCGGACGGCGCGGGAATGCAGCTTGGCATCGGCGGACGCGGCCTTAGCCCGAACCGCAGCTCGAATTTCAACACGCGTCAGAACGGTTACGATATTTCTGCCGACGCGCTCGGTTACCCGGAGAGCTACTACACACCGCCTGTGGAAGCGCTTGAGCGGATAGAAGTTGTGCGCGGCGCCTCGTCACTCCAGTATGGAACGCAGTTTGGCGGCATCGTGAATTTTGTTTTTAAAAAGGGCGAGGAAAAGCCGTTCGGTGTGAATACGCGGCAAACAGTTGGTTCGTTTGGATTGCTCACATCGTTTAATAGCATCGGCGGAACAATTGGAAACACGAATTACTACGCATTTTACCAGCACAAGCAGGGTGGGGGCTGGCGTCCGAATTCAGATTTTGCAACGCACACGGCGTTCGCTTCGGTGAATTTTGCGCCGACAGACTTTTTAAAAATTGGCGCGGAATATACGTTCATGACGTATAACGCTCAACAGCCGGGCGGTTTAACTGACAGAGCTTTTGATACCAATGCTCGTGTATCTACTCGCAAAAGGAATTGGTTTAAAGTTGATTGGAATCTCGCAGCACTTACGCTTGATTATAAATTTTCAAATGATACAAAGTTAAATTCGCGGATGTTTGGCCTCATTGCCGAGCGTGATGCACTTGGATTTATGGAAAAGCTTAATGTCGCTGATTCTGTCATTTTTAATCGCGACCTTTTAAAAGATAAATTCCGCAATTGGGGTAACGAAACGCGGCTTTTGCACAATTACGAGCTTTTTGAAAATCCGGCGATTTTCCTTGTGGGCACGCGCTATTACAATGGCTTCACTGATAGGAAACAGGGCAACGGAACGGCGGGCAGCGATGCGAATTATAGTTACCTGAATCCCGACAATCTTGAACATTCTGATTACGATTTCCCAAGCCAAAATTTCTCAGCATTCACGGAAAATATTTTTAATCTGTCGGAAGAGTGGAGTATTACGCCTGGTGCGCGGTTTGAGTGGATTTCGACGAACTCTGAAGGGTATTATAAAGAGCGCAATACGGATTTTGCGGGCAATGTGATTTTTGAGCAGAAAATTAACGAAGAGAAAAGCCGCGATCGCTCGCTTGTGCTGTTTGGTTTGGGAACGAGCTTCCGTCCAAACAGTTTGGGTTTTGAAACATACGCAAATATTTCGCAGAATTACCGCTCAATTAATTTCAACGATTTGCGCATTGTAAACCCGAATTTTAAAGTGGACGAAAATATCCGTGACGAGCGCGGTTACAATGCAGATCTGGGAATTCGCGGTTCTTTTAAAAACATTTTGAATTACGACATCAGCGCGTTTTATCTCGCGTATCAAGACCGCATCGGCTCGGTTTTAAAAACAGACGAAACCAGCTTTATCATTTACCGCTACCGTACGAACGTTGCCGACTCGCGTAATATCGGCGTGGAAACATTCGCCGAGCTCGACTTTTTAAAACTCTTCTGCGGCGAGGAATGTCCCGAGCAACTTTCCGTTTTTTCAAACCTGACGTGGCTTGACGCGCGCTATATCAATACGGAAAATACTGCGATTAAAAATAAAAAAGTGGAACTCGTTCCGGATTTTCTTTTTAAAAGCGGGCTGACTTTTAAAACAGGTGGATTGAATTTGTCGTACCAGTTCACGTACACGAGCGAGCAGTTCACCGATGCGACGAATGCACGCTACACGGCGAGCGCAGTAGATGGGATTGTTCCGGCGTATTTCGTAATGGATATTTCGGGCAGCTATGCGTTCAGCTTTTTAAAAATTGAGGCGGGAGTGAATAATCTGATGGATGAACGCTATTTTACGCGGCGTGCTTCGGGTTATCCGGGGCCGGGGATTATTCCTTCGGATGGAAGGAGTTTTTACGCGACTCTGCAGGCGACTTTCTAAAAGTTGTTTTAAAAAAGAAATTTGTGAGCCGATACTTTTTAAAAAAGTACCGGCTTTTTTTATGCTTTTAAAAATATATTTTGGTTAAAGAAAATCGTAATTTGTATCACTATTGTTTTTAAAGATATTTTAAATATTCAATATGGAATCCTATGAAAAATCTGCTGACGGTATTTTTATGCCTTATAGCTATGAGCATAATGAGTTGTGGCGACGATGCCACAGTCAATCCACAGCCGCCTTCTTCGGCAGAAAATATTGTATTTTATAATCAGGTTGATGCTTATGGGGAAATCCTGTCAGTTTACCGCATTTCAGGAGATGGAACGGGAAAAGTGAAAATTGCTGATACGGCTGCAATTTGGGGACATTCTTTTAAAAACAAGATTGTGTATTCAAAGTTTGCAGGCAATACGACGGAAATTGTAATTGCCAATGCTGATGGGACTGGCTCAAAAACGATTAAAACAATTAATGAATCTTCTGTACGATGTGCGCTTTCACCTGATGCAATGAAAGTGATGTATTATTTTTATGTAGAGTCCGGGCTTTCTAGTTATACTGCTATTCACTGTATGAATATAGATGGTACGGAAGATATTACTCTTGTACCGCTGGCTGCAAATGAAACAATTCCTATGTTTTCTCCGGATGGAAGTCAGGTCGCGTTTTTAAAAGATGTTAAGGAAGATGCTTTGAGACACAGTGATTCTCTTTTTATCATTAATACCAATGGCACGGGTGAGCGTTTTATTGCGGCAGGAATGGAAAATGTAAGTGATTATATTGATGTTTTGGACTGGTCGCCCGATGGAAAGAAGATCGTTGCTGAAAATAGAAATAATGGTAATATAATTATGATAGTGACTATTGCAAATGGTGCTGTTGAATTTATCAATAACACTGTCACACTCTTTTCACCGGTCTGGGCGCCTAATAACCGGGAAATTGCATTCACGGGATTCGAGGGTGGCAAATTCTATTTAAACACAATGAACAGTGATGGTAGCGCACAAAAAAAGTTAACACCTCCTGCCAGTAAAACTGCTGTTCCATCTTTTATTCAGTGGCCATTAGATGGTACTTCTCTCCTTTATACAGAATATTCACTTGATAAAAAGTATGGCCCTTTAAAGCTTATTAATAGAAATACCTTGCAAACTATAACCCTTGATGAGCGTGCTCTAAGAGGTTATTGGAAAAAGTAAAATTCTTTTAAAAATCCTCAATTCCAAAGCCGATACTTTTAAAAAAGTAACGGCTTTTTTATGTTTTTAAAAATATATTTTTGGCCAGGTGAAACAAAACCGTATCTTGTGGATTACTGCTGTTTTTAAAAGGAAATAGTTTTTAAAAACATTTTGTCGTAAAAAAGGGAAGCGCTATGAAAAATCTTGTTTTGATGTTCAGTTGCCTTATGGCGATGTTCGTGATGAGCTGCGGCGACGATGCGACGGTGAATCCACCGGGCGACGGTGGCATTCCGGGCACAATTGCCGGGCGAGTGATGCTTTTTGACGAATATGGAGATTCGCTGTCGAACCACAGTGGAGTTGCCGTAAAGCTGGTGAATGCAAATAAATCGTATAGCGCAACGACAGATGCGAGTGGTAATTATAAACTGGAGAAGGTGATTGCGGGGATTTATGATTTGACTTTTGAAAAGGAAACTT
>JAZKFS010000037.1:0-21048 GCA_040386315.1 Bacteroidota bacterium | reverse complement strand
GTGAATTGCAGTTTGTAGGAAACGGTACATTAACACGAGGTTCAGGTCTCTTTCCTGAGAAACGTAAGAGTAAGGCGGTTAGCTCGGTATATGTAGCTAACCAGTATGGAGAAATGTTGAGTGATAGAAGCGGAGTAACTGTATCAATAACTGGAACAAATCTGAACACAACTACTTTGCTTAGTGGCGATTGGTATATGAAAGGTTTAGAAAATGGTGAATATTCAATTACAGTTTCTAAATCAGGATTGGAAGTTATTCCGGGATATAATCCCAAATTCAATTTTAGAAATGATACAATTAGAGGAGAACCCTTTTATTTGTTTGAACCTAATTTACCGACACTTATACATCCTACAACCGTCGGAGTAAATCTTAACCTTTCTAGGACGGTTGTACCTGATACCGGAACAAATAATTCTGAATATGAGCGTATAAAAATAGCTGGAAATTTTATTGGAATTGCTTCGGGAAAGAATCTGCCTGTAATGATATTTATTGGGAATCAGGATGTTTCTTTGGATAGCTTTAGTGAGATGTACAAACCTTTCCAAGACTCATCCATTCAAAGTGAGCTAATATCAGGAAGAATTTATAGTGATGGAAGGACTCAGGGATTCATAAACCAAATCAAGAATAAATTTCCATCCGGAAGTCAGGTTTTCATTAGAGCCTATGCAGCAAATCCGCGCGGTGGAATCTTCACCGACCCGAAAACCGGAGAAAAACGCGCAGTCGGCTTCGGCCCGCCATCAAATGTCGTCAGCTTCACCATGCCGTAAATCCTTTTAAAAACTGCATTTCCAAAGCCGATACTTATAAAAAGTACCGGCTTTTTTATGCTTTTAAAAATATATTTTTCAACAGGTGAAACAAAACGTACTTTCGTGGATTAATGCCTGAAAATATGAACGACACTTTGCAAACATACACGGACGAAAAGCTTTTTAAAGAGCTGTGCTGCGGCAATCGCGAGGCGGCTTTTAAAGAGATCTATGCGCGGTATTCCTCGCGCGTGTACCTGTATTGCCAGAAAGTGTTGGGCAATGGAACGGCGGCGGACGATGTGTTCCAGGAGACATTTCTGAACTTTTTAAAAAGTGCGGATGAGCAGCGCGACACGACGCATCTTGCCGCGTATCTTTTAAAGATCGCGCGGAATAACTGCCTGAAAGTGCGGCGCACGCAGACGTTTAAAACTATCACGTTTGAAGATTTTCATTTGCCGGTGGACGATGATGCGTTTGAGCAGGAGGAGCTGTGCCGGCTTGTGACTTCTGCGCTGGATTTATTGATCGAGGAGCATCGCGAGGCGCTCGTGCTGCAAATGTACAGCGGGCTTTCGTACGGGGAAATCGCAGAGCTGACGGGCGTTCCGCTGACGACCGTGCGCAACCGCATCGCCCGCGCAAAAAGCAAAATTCGCCAGATTCTCACGCCATATATGGAAGGAAACCGGTAGGAGGTTTTAAAAAAAATTATGAATGAAATGAACAATTATAACGCGACGCCGAGCGACCTCATCGGGCTTTTTATAGATGGTGAGCTGGGTGAAGCCGAGCGCGAAACACTCTTTGATGCGCTGTCGGGAAATGTGGAATTGCAGCTTGACTTTGAGCGCGCGCTTTCTATCAAGAATGCCGTTGCGCAGGAAGTTTTAAAAGCTGTGCCGCCCGTTGCGCTTACGAATGCGATTTTTGCGGAAGCGGGATTTGGAAGTGGAGTGAGTGTGGTGAGTGGAGTAAGTGCGGTGAGTGCGAATAGTGGCTTTTTAAAAATGCTGCTGATCCCGGTTTTGTCGGCGGTTTTGGCTTCAGCGATTACGGGCGTTGTGCTGTATGAGCATTTTGAGGATAAACTGGACGAAATTGCTTTTAAAAATAGAGTTTTAAAAGAAAGTAGTTTTGCTGCGGGTACTTTTAAAAATGAAGATTCGGGCATGGCGGGTTTGACGCAACCTTTTGACGATAAAGAAGGATTCCGGGCGAGCCGGAATGACAACGCTCTCATTTCGTCATTCCCGCAAGCGCAGCGCGTCGGGAATCTTTCTTCTGACGTGAGCATGACGCGAACTTCTGACGATATAAGAAGATTCCGGGCAAGCCGGAATGACAATCGTGTGGATGTTTTTAAAAGCAACAAAAAACAAAATTTCATTCTGAGCAAGAGCGAAGAATCTACGTCGGAAGAGCCGCGTCAAAATGTATTCTTCATTGAAAGAACAGAAAATCTGATAAACGAAAGCGCAGTTTTAAAAACAGAAAAAACTGAATTGAATCAACTTCAAATTCCGGTTTTTAAAAATGAAGAAGAATATCAAAATATATTTTCATTGCAGCTTCGTGGTATTAGAAATATCCGTCTATTTCCCAAAAGAGATGTAAATGCTACGGGAAATTTTTTCGATAATACAAGTATTGGTATATTGTATCATATTGATAATCAGCATTTTACAGGAATAGAGGCCGGACAGGAGAATTTCCCGATTTATATTGAAGATGCTGCCGGTGAATTTCAACCTACTTCTAATATCCAATGGTTAGGCGGAGCTTATCGCTATACAACTGATAAATTAACTTTTTTTGATAATGTCAAACCATTTGTTCATGTTTTTGCGGGTGGGAGTAAGATCGGCCCTGTTTTTAAAAGCATTAGCGGAGTTGTATGGCAGCCGAGTAGTTATCTTTCCTTTTCACTAGGAATTGAAGGTACTGTTCTTCGATACAGATATAACGGAATATGGAAAGGCGCTGAAAAAATCAGTGCAACCTATAGTATTTCAGCAAGTTTTTAAAGTTCACTTTTTTTATTTATACGAGGTTTTATGAAAAGATTTTTTATGATGTTGATGATGGCAGTTATAGTACTGCAATCATGCGATGATGAGGCAACAACTCAAGTACCAACGGAAAAATTTGGGAAGATTGAGGGTGTCGTAACTGACCAGAATGGTGTCCCTGTGCGTAGTGCAAGTATCACAACTAATCCAGCTACGAGTACTGTAACTACAGATAGTGTAGGGAAATTTACTCTATCGAATGTTCTTGCTGGTTCCTATAGTATTACGGCTTCTAAAGATGGAGCAACTAAATCCCAGACTGTTTCAGTTGTCACCTCATTGACAACAACAGCTAACTTCACCCTTTCAGTAGTTCCTGTAAATGGTTTGGTAGCGTATTATCCATTTAATGGAGATGCCACCGATAAAAGTGGTAATAATTATAATGGAACTGTTGGTGGAGCATTACTCACTACCGATAGATTTGGTAATCAAGAGCGCGCATATCAGTTTGATGGCGATGATGATTATATTGCTATAGAAAATGCAACAGGAACAAAACTAGAACCTAAAGATGCAATCACGCTATCTTGTTTCATAAGAGCTGACGGCTTACATGGGGAAAACCCGTTTAGTAGAATTATAAGAAAAACAGCCAGTTTTAATAATGGTTATGAACTGAGCTGGGAAATTGGAGGAAATAGTGAAATTACAGCAAAGTTGCTTTATAATTGTATTCCCGTACAATTCTCTACTCCCTCAGATGGTATATCATTCAATAATACTACGCTAATTAATGAATGGCATCATATAGCTATGACATATAGTACCACTACTCATATATTAAAACTTTATATTGATGGTATATTATCAGCAAGTAAAAATAATTGTAACTATGATTTTCAGCATTCACTTAATACTTTATTTATAGGCGGATCTAATGGCCTTAAAGATGCTAATAATGTTGTTGTCCATGAAAGTTTCCCGGGTAAAATCGATGATGTACGGATCTATGAGCGTGCATTAACGGATTTAGAAATTAATGCCCTCTATCATGAAGGTGGTTTTTAAAATTTTCTAATTATTTTGGAGTTTTTTTATGAAAAAGTCTATTATCCTGTTTTTAAGTATTCTTTCGTTATCTGCATGCAGAGACAAAACTACTGATCCTATAAACTCTTCAGATACCACTCAAGTGCCAACAGATGGGTTAATTGCATATTATTCATTTAATGGTAATGCTAACGACCTTAGTGGTAATAATTTTCATGGCGATGTTAGTGGAGCAGTTTTAACAACTGATCGCTTTGGTAATACTGGTAAGGCTTACCAGTTTGATGGTAATAACGATTATATTGCCGTTCCCAATACTTCAAATTCTAAGTTGGAGCCATCAAGTCAATTGACAATTTCCTGTTTTATAAAGGCAAATTCTGTACATGGGATGAACGAATTTAGTCGTATCATTAGAAAGACCGCCAGTTTTGATAATGGTTATGAATTAAATTGGGATATGGCCCGTAGAGGAATGTTACAAGGTGCCTTATTAGCTAATTGTATACCTTCTGCCTTTCACACTCCAAGTGATAAGGTAAGCTTCCCAAATAATGAATTAGTTGGAAATTGGCATCATATAGCAGTTACATATTCAAAATCAACGGAAGTTTTTAAATTATATATAGATGGAGAATTAGTTTCAGAACAAAGGGATTGTATCTATAATTTTGAACAATCATTGGACACTCTATTTATTGGGGGATCTGACGGAATTTTAGATGCAAATCGGAATCTTGTAAAAGAAACATTTCCTGGCAAAATAGATGATATACGCATTTATGAAAGAGCGTTAATTGCAGCCGAAATTCAAGCACTATATCACGAGGGCGGCTTCGGAATATAGTAATAGATCCCTTTAAACAACAAGAAAAAACGGCTGGCGAATCTTTTAAAAAAAGAAATCACCAGCCGTTTTTATTTTAAAGCGTTCAGGGGCGCTTTAAAAATATTACTTTCCTGTTGTGCGATCAAGCGACGCGATGCGGTCGTGCGCTGCTTTCACTTCTGAAAACTGGCGCTCAACGATAGAGCTTACGTTCTGTGGAAGGTCTGTTTTTAAACAATCCTGGTAGATCTCTACTGCGTGGTCTTCGCCGCGCTCGCACTCTGCGATGATCGCATGAGCATCATGGCCGGTAACTGCTGATTTCAAATTGATCCACCCGCGATGCGCAAGTCCTGCTACTGTTCCTGAATTATCAGGAGTTCCGCCAAGCGATGTAACTGCTGACTGAAGCTCGCTTACGAACTGGCTGCGCTGCTGAGAGAACTGGTTAAAAAGTGATTTCAATTTTGTGTCTTCTACGTTTTCTGCTGCAAGGCGGAAACCTTCTTCGCCGTTTTTGCAGGTGTCGATCAGATTGTTTAAAAGCGAAACTGCTTCAGGCGATTTACCTGATAAAGAAGAATTGCCTGAAGACATGCTGCTGCTCGATGAGCTTCCCATTGACGATGAACCGCTTTTTGACGAAGAGCTGCTGCTCATTGAACCCAAGCTGCTGCCCGGTGTAGAGCTTGTGCTTCCCGGAGTTGAGCCCGGACGGTTGTTGTTTGGAGAAGACATATTGCTTGAGCCGCTTGCCGAGCTGGATGAAGTTCCAAATGAAAAGTTGCTGCTTGAAGAACTTCCTAAAGAAGAACCGCTTTGTGAGCCGCTTGTAGAGCGAGCTGAAGAAAGCGTGCTTCCCGGCATTGAGCTTGAAGAACCTGAGTTGCTACCTGACGATAAGCTGCTGCCCGGAGTTGAAGAAACGCCCCAAGAACCAGAGCTATCTGATGATTCTGATGAAGAATCGGAAGGCAGTGGATTTGAATTTGAAGATTTGTTCGTTGAAAGCCCGCTTGTGCTGTTTGTGCTGCGGCTTGAGTTGATATTTCCTGCCTGGCTTGTGCTTACTTGTCCGTCCTGAACGCGTGATGGCGTTGAGTTTTTGCTTGAAGAAAGGTCGCTGCTGCTTGGCGTTTGGTTGCCAGTTTTGCTGTTATTTGCGTTGCTGCGGTTTGTTCCTTTTCCGCCCATTCCACTGTTTGCGTTTGCCATTGTAGTATCTCCGTTTAGTTTTTTTGAAAAATTATATTGAGAGAGAGTTTTTAAAAACTATTTTTAAAAAATCAATTATTTATTACGTCCTGTCGCCGAATCACTTCCGTTTTCAGCGCGAATATTTACCAGGCGAACTGCAAGTTCTGTCAGATTTTTATCCGTTGCGCCTTCCTCCTCAAGTGTCGTCTGAAGCAGTTTTAAATGCTCCTGATTTCCAAGCTCCGCAGCGTATGTACGCACGCAGCCGTAGCCGGCAATCTCATAATGTTCCACGCGCTGAGCAGCTGCAATGAGGCCCGCATCAATTACATCCGGGTCGCCTTTTTCCTTCATCATTTCTTCGCCTTCTTCGAGCAGTCCTTCCATCGCTTTACATTTGTGGCCACCCGGCTTTGCGTCAAGTGTTTTAAAAATTGACTCAAGGCGCTCAACTTGCTTTTCAGTTTCGCCGAGATGTTTTGTAAATGCGCTTTTTAATTCCGGCGTTGAAGCAGCTTTCGCCATTTTCGGCAATGCTTTTAAAAGTTGATTTTCCGCGCTGTAAAGGTCTTTCAGCTGCGCAATGTACAGATCATTCAAAGTTTCTAACGTCATCGTCCTACTTCTCCGTTTTAAAAATGTTTGTGAAAATGTGAATTGTCTTTTTAAAAAGGAGGGCCGGCATTCACACACTGTTTTAAAAAATTGATTTTAAAATTACGTGCTGTGCTAAACCTCGCTTTATCAATCACTTACATAAGCGCTCAACGCTGATTTTAAAATGAATAGTTCCTACTGTGAAAAACTTTTCATTATTACATATAATTACCGAGTTTTTAAAAACAAAAAAGGTAAGTTCTTTTAAAAACTTACCTTTAGGAAAACTGGATTTTAAAAAACTCTAATCAGGCTGTCATTCCCCTGAAAAGGGGAATCAATGTCAGAAGAAGTTGAAAAATGATGTCGTAAAGTTTTAAAAGCGCTATTTTTTGAAACATGTATTGTAACCCCTTAGCTCGTCCTTCCGGCGTTGATTCCCACTTTCGCGGGAATGACAGTCGTGTTCGATCTGTATGGAAAAAATAGAATAATCTTTTTAAAAACCCTAATCCGTATAACCCTTCGTCGGGTCATAATCTCTCACGCGTTTTACGCCGGTATTTTCATCAATCTGGTTATGCTTGTCAGCAATTTCCTTCTCAATTGCTTTTTCTTTTTCGGATTTTCCGCCTTTCGATTCTACTTTTAAATCTTCCGTATCGGCAACAACTTCACCTTTTTTCAGCGGATTTTGCTCTTTTATAAATTCAGCATGTTCCTTTGGCGTAATCCCCGAACCATAATTTTCCGCATAGACCTGTGTGAATTCCGCGCCGAGAAACAAAATATTCGCCGCAAAATAAATCCACACAAAAAGCACCGCCAGCGAGCCCGCCGCGCCATACGTAGAGGCCACAGCGCTACCGCCAATATATAATCCAATAAGCGCTTTGCCAATCATAAACAGAATCGAGGTGATAACCGCGCCGATAATCACATCACTCCACCCGAGCTTCACGTCCGGCAGATATTTGTAAATCATCGCAAACATCGTCGTCACAACTATAAAAGAAATCAGGTAACTTACCCCGACCAAAAGCCAGCCCGGCAGATTAATCCAGTTTTCTACAACGGATTCAAATCCCGACAGCAGCGCGCTGATGACAAGCGAAATCAGCAGCAGAAAACCAACAACAAGGATCATCCCGAACGACAAAATGCGGTTATGTAAAATTGCTTTAAAACCGCCGCCGGGCTTTGGTTGCACATTCCAGATCATATTTAGCGATTCCTGCAATTCCGCAAAAACCCCCGTCGCACCAATCAGCAGTACGATACTGCCAATAATTGTCGCCGTCATTCCTTCGCCCGGCTTGCTCGCATTTTTTAAAAGCTCCTCGATAAATTCCGCACTTTTCGGTCCAAGCAAACTTTGTAATTGGTACGAAATCTGCCCGTGCGCCGCCTCGTAACCAAATATCGCCGCCGCCACACCAATCACGATCACCAGCAGCGGGGCCAGCGAAAAAACCGTGTAATATGACAGCGCCGCCGCAAGCTTCATGCACTTGTCATCAATCCATTCATTGCCGGATTTCTTTGTTAATTCCCAGATTTGGGCTGTGGTAATTTTCATTTCTTTTTAAAAAGTATGGTACAAATCCTGAATGCTTTTAAAAGAGTTTTGTATGTAAAAAAGTTTCGTTTTTAAAAAGAGTTCTTTAAAACTTTTCAGAAGTCTCTAAAAGTAGCGAGGATGAAAGTGTGTGGAGTTTGATGTTTGTAAAGCTAGTTCGTAGGAATAAATTCCCCCTTAGAAGGGGGTAGGGGGATGATACGATTGCCTGGCGCGACACTCGCACGCGAACATCCAACGCGGTCATCCCTCTGCCTTCGGCGTCTCCCTTCAAAGGGAGAAGTAGAATTTGCAATGACAAACTTTTTAAACCGTACTTTCTAAAAACTTCAGAACAGCAACTTCCTCATCATGAAGCCCGTCATGTGGAATAGAATCGTCGGTAGTTTTTTGCGGGAAAATCGTCAGCAGTTCACCTTCGTCATATGCTTTTAAAACCGCCGGGTGAATGTAATATTTGCGGCACACCGTCGGCGTATTTCCAAGCCGTTTTGAAACCTGTTTTACAGCTTGCGTAAGGTTTTTTTTTGATTCAGTTTTCGTTGTAGATTCACCACCTTCCTTTAAAGCAGAGATCGCGCAGATCGTCCCAGCCCACGTGCGGAAATCCTTTGCGGTAAATTCTTCCTGCGTAATTTTCTGCAAATATTGATTTACATCCTCAGACGTAATCGTATGGCGTTTCCCGTCTTCATCAACGTATTGAAAAAGATCCTGTCCCGGCAATTCTTCACAGCGTTTTATAATATTCGCCAGCCTTCGATCTTTTAAAGAAATCGCATGCATAATCCCGCTTTTTCCTTTAAACTCAAACGTGATTTTTTCACCCGAAATCTCAACGTGCTTATCGCGCATCGTCGTCAGGCCGAACGACTTGTTTTCCTTTGCGTATTCCTCATTGCCCACGCGTATCAGCGTCATTTCGAGCAATCGCACAACTGCCGCAATAACTTTTTCTTTTGGCAGATTATGTTTTAAAAGGTCGTGATGAATACGCTTTCGAATAAGCGGAAGCGCCTCACCGAAACTCAGCATTTTTTCAAACTTCGTCTCATTGCGCACTTCCGACCATTTTGCGTGATATTTATACTGTTTGCGCCCGCGCGCGTCAACGCCCGTCGCCTGGATATGCCCGTTTTTAAAAGGACAAATCCACACATTTTTCCATGCGGGCGGAATCACGAGCGACTTTATTCTTTTTAAAACTTCTTCGTCGGTAATCCGCTCGCTATGCGTGTCAAAATACACAAAACCTTTGCCGCGCCGCTGTCTTTTAAAACCCGGTTTCTCATCGGTCACATAACGCAAACCGGCTTCCTGTGCGGCGCTTTTAAAATCATCCATTAATGATTTCACCGCCATTCGGATGGAGAAACTGCCCGGTCATATACGACGAATCGTCCGCCGCAAGAAAAACAAAGCTCGGCGCAACTTCTTCCGGCTGTCCAGGGCGCTTCATTGGAACGTCCGAGCCAAACGTTGCAACGTGTTTTTTCGGAAAAGTGGAAGGAATGAGCGGCGTCCAAATCGGCCCCGGCGCAACGCCATTCACGCGAATTCCTTTTTCCGCTAAGTTCTGCGAAAGCGAACGCGTGAAGGCAACAATTGCACCTTTTGTAGAAGCATAATCAACAAGATGCGCACTTCCACGATACGCAGTTACGGACGATGTGTTAATAATCGCCGCACCTTTTTTCATCCGTTTTAAAGCAGCTTTTGTCAGGTAAAACATCGAGAAAATATTCGTTTTAAAAGTATCTTCCAGTTGCCGCGCCGTGATCTTTAAAAAGTCTTCCTGCGGCGTTTGCTCAGCGGCGTTATTCACGAGAATATCAAGTCTTTTAAACGTTTTAAAGACCTCTTCAACGGCGTCTTTACAGAATTGCTCGTTGCCGATGTCGCCTGCGATCATGATGCACTGGCCGCCATATTCCTTCACCATTTCTCGGGTTTCTCGCGCGTCTTTATGTTCGTTGAGGTAAATTATCGCAATATCTGCGCCTTCTTTTGCGTACGCAATCGCCACCGCGCGGCCGATTCCGGAATCGCCGCCCGTAATTATCGCAACTTTTTTATTTAACTTTCCGCTGCCTTTATATTTCGGGTCGTCAGCAATCGGTGCGGGCGTCATTTTGGATTCTTTGCCGGGTTTATCCGCCTGATGCTGTGGCGGATTTACAACTTTTTTTGTTCCTTTCGTTGCCATAACTTTTAGTAGTTTTTAGTTTTTAGTTTTTAGTTTTGAGTTATGAATTTTGAGTTTTAAAAAAACTTATGAGCCTTGCTTTTTACTTTCTTCATTTTCCTTTTTACTTTCATTTTGCGGAATAATCGAAATATCGCCGTCCACTTCTAAAATCGCGTATTTTATTTCTTTCATTGTCCCGATTCCCTGGCTGAAACGTGCTGATTCAAGGATATCATCCTCATTCACGCGCGCCTTTTCCATGCGGTCGCCAATGGGTTTCCCGTCTTTTAAAAGCACGGTTGGGAGGCCGTCCATTACTTTGCTTACCATTGGGAATTTCAGTTTTAAAAGTGACAGGATAATGTCTGCGACGACGAGCGTAATTACCACAATAAAGCAATTAATAATCGAAAAATCATCGCCCAAAAGCGCCTGCTGAGCGGCCTCGCTGATAATCAGCACAAGGATGAAATCAAAATTCGTCATCTGCGCCAGGGTACGCCGCCCGGAAATACGCATAATGAGCATCAGGAAAAGGTAGATGGCAAGGGCGCGGAGAATTGATTCCATATTTTAAAAAGATTCTTTTAAAAAGTAATTTTAAAAATATTACGGATACACAAACTGACTGAATTCCACCTGCGAGCCATTCTCAATTCCGGCATGCGCTTTTAAAAAACCCGTTTTTCCTGTTTTTAAAAAGCATTGTATTCGCAGCGGTTCCTGCGGGCGTGCAAGGCGAAATGTGTAGGTAATTGTCTTGTTGTCCGCGATGCTTGATTCCGGCTCCGGCGTAATCTGCTCAATTTGAAAGTCGTCAATATATTCGCGGCTGATCCACGCTTTTACAATGGTGTCCGGCGTTTGCGGTGTAATATGGAAAACTATTTCCGACGTTGTCTGGTAGCGGGCGAAACGTTCGTATTCCACGCGAATATCATTGCTTTTAGAAACCTCCGAGTGACTCAAATAACCCGAGCCAAACAGACCAAGGATTGCTGCAAGCAAAATAAGCCCTAAGAAAAACCAGCCAATACGCTGCGCGCGCCATGACTTCTTTTGGAATTCATAATCTTCATCAATTTCCAGATCCTTGTAGGAAGACGTACTCATTGCGAAGCGCTGAAGTTTTTAAAAACAATCTGCCACAAATACAAAAGGGTGAACATTACGTCCACCCTCGGAAATTCCTGCGCTACACTTTTTAAAACCAATCGTAAAGCTAAATACCGTAAATTCAAATACCTAAATACTGAAAAAATTAATCCCAAATACTTACATACCGAAATACAAAAAATCTAAAACCAAAAATTACATTGCCTGAATCAATCCGACATTCAGCAGTGTTGCTTTTTTTAACTGTTGCTGAAATCTACGCACAAGGTCTTTATCACCTGTTTCACGAAATCTCACCTTTTGCGCTTTTGCTGCAAACTGCTGCATTTCCTTAACGTTGTTTGTCTCGAATGTGTAGAGCAGGTTTTCCATTTTCTTTAAAACTTTTTTAAGTGCGTTATTGTATTGGTTTTAAAAGCTTAACACACCAGTTTTAAAAGTTCGTTCCCAAAGTTTTAAAAAAGTTTTCAACATTCTTTTTAAAAAGAAAAAGCCCTTTGGGAATTTCCCAAAGAGCTTTAAAAAACCTTTAAAAATCTAAATTTAATACTGGATAGTAATTTTACTTTGCAGATTAATGAGCACCTGGGTTGCCGCAAAAACAACATCTGTGCCTTCGATTTTAAAACCCTGATCCAGTTTTGGCTCAAATCCCATTGCCTGATAGCGTGCGATAATTGCATCACCGTCCTCAACGCTTGAATCAAATGGAATGCGAATGACCGTATCTTTTGCCATGTACGCCACCATATCGCCAATAATACGACTGTTTTTAGTATCGGTGGTAAATTGGATAGTTGCAAACTGATTTTGTTCAGTAGGCGAGATTGTCTGGCTTGCGCTGTGTGAAAATCCCTGCTCGGTATAAATTGTTGTCGTGCCGAATATCGCGCTTATGTCTCCGCTGCGATCGCCACGCTTGATGGTATATATCCGCCCGTCGGCCACAATATCGCGGGTAAAAAGTTCGATACTGTTTACAAACACACCGTCCAGTCCCGGAGGAACAGGTGCGATCACATTGAGATCAAGTGAAATATGTGAAGTATTGGAATTCAGCGTTACGTAATTTGAATTATTGCTAAACTCGGTTTTGAGCGCAGTTGATCTTAATTCGGTCACGTTCGGTTCGTTCAGCTTTTGAATTTCCACACTGATAGATTTTATCGGCGCCGCGCCAACCGGAATGATATTCTGATTTCCTGTAATATCTTCCGGGGACTGGCAAGCTGAAAAGCCGATCGCTGCTGTCATTATTATTATAATTGCCCGTACTGTTTTCATTGTCATAATATTAATTTTTGCCTGTGAATAATTGTCTTTTAATGCTTTTAAAAATGTTTTAAAAATGATATGAAACTCCATAAGTCAATCCGAGTTTCCTTGTGGTATAGCTATTGCTCTGATATGTATAGAATAGGGCCGTTGCCTCTGCGCCCAGCATTACGCTCATGTGGCTGCCTGCATGATACTGCACTCCGGCTACCGCTTTCGCCAATGGCCCGAGCATTGTACCGCCTGCCATTCCCTGGCCGAAAAATTCTACATTTCCCGCGCTTGTTTCTGCTTTAAAAAATTTATAGCGAAATCCCGCCGCACCCCAGATAAGGTTTGGTGCCTGCTCGTATTTAAAAACCCGTCCGTCGTCAGCTGTTCCCATGAATTCCTGCCCGAATGATTCCTGCCCGAACTCCAATCCAAGAGAAAGGTCCTCAGAGACCGGCGCCATATATCCGATGGCGATATTATTTAAAAGCGATTCTGTTTTCAGATTTTCATCTGCTGGATCAGGAAATGACCGCGCTGAAATCCCGCGAATATACAGATTTGAATTTGCTATCAGACTTCCGATTTCCGGCATTTGCGACATCTGGCGTGCTGGCAAATCCATCACAGCATCTCTTGAAAGTGACGGTTGTGAATATTCTGCTATATCGCTTTCTGAAATGTTCTGAATATCTGAATTAGTTTTAAAATCATCAGCCGTTTCAGTATTCGCCGCAAGTATGTTTTCCTGTAAAGTTTCTTTTAAAGAATTATTTTCTTTTAAAAGATTTGCAATCTGACGGTCACGATACTCGATTTCTTTTAAAACGCGTGTGTTATTATTGATAATTTCACTGCCTTTTAAAAGCTGCGGTTCTGCACTTGCTAAAGTATTTGTTTGAATTTCCGGCGCGATAATATTAGTGTTCTGATTTTTAAAAATATTATTCCGCGCTTCTTTTAAAAGAGCTATCTGCTTCAGGTCAGAATTATTCTTCGCTTCTAGGTTTTTAATATCATTTTCATAGATATTTCCAACGACAACTCCCGCAAATACTGCCGCCATCACTGATGAGGCAACCGGGATCCAAACCTGCTGGATAAATCCGATCACTTTCGATCCGGCTGAAACCGCACCGGCACTTGCACCCGGCATCGGAACGGGAATTGCCTGTGCCGGAGGAACCTCTGCCGGAGCCGAGATCGCTATCGGCGCGGCAAATCCAAGACTTGCAAATAAAGCTTTTGTCGTGTCAGCCGGAGGCGTAAATGCCTCAATGTCGCCGCTGACCGCAGTTTTCATCGCAAGCAGGTCGCGCATTTCGCCGCGCAGGTCACCGCTTTCGGCGAGCGTGGCAAAAAGCTGCTGCTCCGATGTTGAATCTAATTCCCCATCAAGGAAGCTGTGCAAAAGCTCGGATGGAGTTGGTATATCGTGTGTGTTCATATATATTGTGTTGAGAATTTGTACTTTTTAAAACTGTCGAATCTATATTTTTCTTTTAAAACTTTTTCTTTCGCCGTAGAGACGGATAATTATCCGTCTCTACAAATACTATTTCTTTTTAAAAACCTTTTAAACGATTCACATTCCTGAAACATCCGCAAGGTACGGCGCCAGAACTTCCCGTATTTTCTGCTTTGCGCGGAAGACGCGTATTTTTACCGTTGCTACGCTTGCGCCAACTATTTCTGCTGTTTCCGCATACGACATCCCATCATATTCGCGCAGAACAAATGATTCGCGGTAATCGTGCGGCAGCAAATCTAATGCCATTGTGATCAGTTGTAAAAGTTCTGTTTTATCATACGGCGTGTCGTGCGCGGGCAGGTGAAAATCCTCGATCTGCACTGCCGGCTGCTTGGCGGCACGCTTTGAATTAAGGCAAAGATTCCGCGCGATACGCAGCAGAAATGCCGGAACGTTCGTCATTTCGCGCTCCTGCTTTGCCGATTGAAAAAATTTTGTGAAGGCATCCTGGAAAATATCCTGCGCTTCTTCAGCATCGCCGAGTATTCTGCGGCAATACGCATATACGCGCGACGAATGCCGCGTGTACAGTTCGGTAAAAGCTGCCTCAGCTGTGGCAGCATTCTGGAGCTGGTAGAATAGCTCGGTGTCGGTGTATTGTGATGTTCGCTTTTCCATACAAGAGCAGTAACACAGGGTTTTTAAAAACGATACAGGTGATCTGAATTTTTTTTTGATGCGGGAAATACGATTTTAAAAGTAGTAAGTTTCACCTGCGTTTTGTGAATCAGACTTTTTAAAAACTTTTTTTGCTCTTTAATAATTACCTAAGTTTGTAGCAGGATTCACCACAAAAATGCGAAAAAGTTTTTAAAAGAAATTCATACTGTTTTCAATGCAAACTCTCTCCGAAGAACGTGTCCGCGAGATTTTAAAAAATATAGAAGGAAAGGAAATTGCCGTGATCGGCGATGTAATGCTTGACCGCTATTTCTGGGGGAAAGTAACACGCATTTCGCCCGAAGCACCCGTCCCTGTCATTGATATTGAAAAGGAAACATTCCATCTCGGCGGCGCGGCAAATGTCGCCAGCAATTTGCGTTCGCTTGGCGCGGACGTGCTCCTGTGCGGGCTGATCGGCGATGATAATTCCGGGCGAAATTTTGTAGAGCTTGTTGAAAAGTGTGGAATGAGTTCTGCCGGATTGTATGTAGATAAAAAACGCCCGACGACAGTGAAAACTCGCGTGATCGGCAATAATCAGCAGATCGTGCGCTTAGATCGCGAGGCCCGCGCAGCGATTGAAGCGGAAGTGATAGAATATTTTTTAGATCTTTTTAAAAAGCGCGATAATCTTTCGGCGATCATCCTGGAAGATTACAACAAAGGTGTGATGACAAAAGACGTGATCCACCGCGTCATCGCATTTGCAAGCGATTATGGAATTCCCGTTTTTGTTGATCCAAAACTTGTTAATTTCTTTGAATACCGCGATGTTACTGTTTTTAAACCGAACAGAAAGGAAGCGCAGGAAGCGCTTGGTTTTACGCTTACCACAGATAATGACGTGATCCGCGCCGGGCAAAGCCTTTTAGAAAAGCTCAACTGCGAAAACGTCCTGCTCACGCTCGGCGAACACGGCATGATGCTATTTGAAAAAGATGGTAATATCGCATCTGTCCCAACGAAAGCGCGTCATGTAGCGGATGTTTCCGGTGCAGGCGATACAGTAATTGCTACCCTTGCGGCGGCTGTCAGCGGCGGCGCAACAATGCGTGAAGCTTCGGCGCTTTCCAATATTGCCGCAGGCGTGGTGTGCGAAGAGCCGGGCATTGTTTCTATTACTCCGGCGGCTCTTTTAAAAGCTCTGGAAGAAGAATTACTTTAGTAATTGGTGACTTGTAACTGGTGATTGGTAAATTCCTTTTAAAAACTCAAAATTTAGAACTCAAAATTTAAAACTACTCAAAATGATAATCTCCCGTGACACGATAGCTGATGTCTGCAACGAACTGCGCGTGACGAACAGGCAGATCGTTTTTACCAACGGCTGCTTTGATATACTTCACGCCGGGCATGTCACGTATCTGGAAAAAGCAAAGCGTTTGGGTGATATTTTAATTATCGGTCTGAATAGCGATAAATCAGTGAAGCGTTTAAAAGGCGAGTCGCGCCCGGTGAATTCCGAGCATGACCGAGCGATCGTTCTCGGCGCTTTAAAAGCGGTGGATTTCGTTGTGTATTTTGAAGAAGATACGCCCCTGGAACTGATCAAAATAATTAAACCGGATTTTCTTGTAAAAGGCGGCGATTATAAAATTGAAAATATCGTTGGCGCGGACATCGTGCAGGATAAAGGCGGGGAAGTAATTGTGATCCCATTCGTGGAAGGGAAATCAACGACGAATATTATTAATAAAATGCGTGGGTAGTTTCTTTTAAAAGCTTTTAAAAAGGTTATTTTTTCTTTAAAAATGCGGTGATTTTCTGTGGAATGACATGACAGTCATCGCGTGAAACATAAATATTTTCTTTTGTCCACGGCTCGTATCCTTCTACCTGAACTGAGACTGAGTATTTTCCTGCTCTCTCACCAGCACCCCAAAGCATTGTATAATCACCTGTCTCGTCGCTTCTATGTGCAATTATCATTGAGTCTGTGTAATTTCCTTCCCGGACTGTTCCGGTTGGTTTACCTCCCATAATTGGCTGTCCTCTCTCAAAGTCCATTAAAGTAACGTGGACAGCATAGACATATTCATCAAAACAACCGTAGTTCGTACTATTTGAACACCCGCATAAAACAGTAAAAACTAAAACGGCAATAAAAAAAGTTGTTACATTTTTCATAACTTTAAAGGAAACTGTTTTAAAAATATTTAAACAACAATCAAATATAGAAGTTATAATGAGAAATTTCAAAAATTTCTTTTTAAACCTACTCACTTTTCTTTTTAAAAACAGAAAAAATATTCTTGTCAAGAATACCGAAAATAATAATGCTAAATGCAAAAAAGCGCACGACATACACCCACGTGCGAGCTTCGTCCGTTCTGTCTAAGAGCGCCAGCGCCAACTGGTTGAAAGACATCAGCCAGAAGGCAATGGTGAAGCTGATGAATAACCGGTCGTTAGTTTTTCGCCAGAACTTTAAAAAGAAAAGCCCTGCTACGAAAAATCCCATTGCGGCTGTTCCTGCCAGAAATTGATACATATTCCGATCCGCTTGTGGTTTTTAAAAAAAGTGTATTATTCGGCTTCCCAGATAAATCCGTACAAAAGGCATAGTAACCCGATTATAGTCGCTATCATGCGAAAAACATACAGGTCATTTTCAGGAAAAACTACAACATCAAGAAATAATATTACATTATTGATAGTCAGCCCGATAAAGCACATGCCGCTCCACAGCAGCAGCCGAACACGATTTTGTGCGTATGCCCGCAGCAGTAGGGCGGTACACGTTAGGCTTGCGGCAACACATAAAATGTAAACAATGACTTTAAATGATTCGATTTCCATAGTGAGCTACCCTTTTTTAAATTTAAAGGCGTCGGCGAAAGTCTGGATCTTATCGTCGGGTGTGGAATATATCGCGTTCACGACAGCCACAGGACGAATAGAATAATCCCGCGAAAGACTGTGTACGGCGGCTTCCAGCTTTGAATTAGCCGGGTGGTATTTGTACTGTGCTCCTTCCTCTTCTACAAGTCCGTTTGTGATAAATTCCCGGATAAATCCGGCAACGCCAAGCGGGCTGGTGCGAAGTTCGCGGGCAATGTCGTCTAAGCTCCACGCACGCGTGGAATTGCGCTGTAGTAATAACAGCGTATCCAATGCGCCAACAGTCTGAATATGTTCGCGGAGGAACTGACGCACCTCGTCAGAAAGATCGCTTGCACCCATAAATAGATTCCTTTTAAAAACCCCTGTGAAGTGTAAAGAAACCGTTATTCCAACAAAACAATTCCTTTTAAAAACAAAAAAAGGAAGACTTCTTTTAAAATCTTCCTTTTAAAAAGTACATTTTTCTTTTAAAAACTTCTACCGTGCAAATGGTTTGAACCAGGTTTCGCCAATACTAACGGAAAAGCTGGCGCGCATGAAAAGCTCTTCTACTAGTCCGGCATTGGTTGTGCCGCGTATCCCGCCGGTGAGTGCTGCGTCTAATTCCGCTGCGCCTGCGATCGGGAGTTGAAGACCGAATGAACCGTAGAGTTCATCAATGGATTCGCCGTTTACCTGGTAATACAGCTGTTTAAAACCACCGCCGATACCGTAGCCAACTTTATCAAAATATGATGAGCCGGCGCGGAAATTCCCAATGCGAGCAATTCCTGCGCTCATGCGCATTGCCCGGCGGAAAACTGTCTGATCACTCTGTGGGCGAAAAGCAAATCCACCGGAAAAATCCTGCATCTCAGCGTCTGCAGAGAAAAGATATTGCCCTGTACGGTATGATGCCCCAATGCCAAATTCTGCCGGAAGCACGACGGTACTTTTTGTAATGAATGACGTGTCGGGATTGAGTACGGACGGGGAAGTTGTTGACGAATAATACGTGAGCGTGCTAGTCAGGTCAAGGTCTGAAAACACTGCTGCTGTAGCCCCGATGATAAATTCCGGTGTCACGGAATACATTGCGCCAAAGCGCCCGCCAACACCGCGAAATCCGTCTTCCACTTCGTTTGTCGAGATCGAATAATTCTGTCCGAGAATTGTGCTGCGGATAGTGGAATTGATCGTTCCGAAAATCGCAAAAGCATTTGCGCCAAGCGCCAGATCTTTAAAAGGCATGAATGATGCTCCGAGATATGCTGTAGAAAGCCCGCCTGCGCCGATCAGTTCGCGTTTTACTTTGACACTCGTGTCGGCCTCCACAGCGAATGTGGAAGCGGAAAGGTAATTCACCGAAGAATACGGCTGGATGCCGAAGCTTGCTGAAATTCCGCGCGCTGTATCTATGGAAAAGATCGCCAGGATCCCGTCAATTTTCCCGTTATTTTGAGAAATACTGCTTTGGCTGTTGCTGATAAGACTCTGGTTAAAACGATACCCCGCCTGTAAGCGCGTGGAGTGCGTGTATGACCATGCCGCCGGATTTAAAAGATTGATACCGCGCACGAGTGGAACAGCGATAGACGTGCCGCCGATAGCATCATAGGCCGCACCTGCATTATAGCGAATGTCACCGATACCAAAAGCGGAATAATTCGAGCCGCCCTGGGCAAGGAGCGAAGGCGCCAGCAATAGAGACAAAGCTGCTGTCACCGAAAAACTTTTTAAAAGACTATGAAGCATAAATCCGGGATTTTTAAAAGAAATTTTTAAAAGAAAATTTTTAAAAGAAATATTGAGTTTTTAAAACAATTATTTCGGACGCGTAGAATATAATATCTCAATGCGCGGGCGCAACGTGCTGTCTGTGGCATTTAATCCATGAAATATAAGCCTGTCCGCATTTTCGCCTTCGCTTTCCGTTCGTATATATAAACGCCCCTTACTGGTGCCGCGCAGCCATTTTTCTACACGTGAACCTAATCCGGTAAATTCATATTGTCCTGCATCGTTTTTAACGCCATAGCTGGCAAGAATATCATTGAAATTACCTGCTGGATTTGCAATTCTCTCTACCAATAAAACTCGTTGTGGATAGGAAGAAAGGAGCGAGGATTTCAGATTGATGATAAATTTCGCGCTGTGAATACTTGAAAATGGTTCTATTGAGGTTAGGTCAAAATCAATTGCCGTTCTATATGCAGTGCCGCTTTGGATAAGTATATCAGATTCGGACTCAGCTCCCGGTGCGTTGACAAATGTCCCGTGAATGCTCATCGGAATAAGTAGAGTTACGGTATCCTGTGTTGTCGGAGCCGTATAGATAACACGAAGATTAATAGCAGGCGAAAAATTTGAGGTTAAAGATCTGAACTGCTGAATGAATTTCGAGTCAGCATTTGGTGCTAAGGCCAGCCCGGTTGTGGTATCACTCGTTACAAACCAACCCGCAATAAGAGTTTTTGATATGGTGATAGTAATTGGAGTAGAATCGTTCTTGCGGTCTATATCGCTTTTAAAACTTCCCACCGGAGTATTTTCATCAAAGTGTGTTGACTTTCCTGCAAGAAGCGGGGGAAATATATTTTCAAGAGTATCATTATATTTCCAGAACTCTTTTAAAGCAAATACCGAAAGTGAAAGCTGATTGGCTGTGTCGCCGAGCGCGTATCGCGTCGGCTGTAGAACGAGGTCGGCAGAGATGATATTTGCTTCAGTGATTGTTTTTAAAGAATCGGCAAGTTTGCCCGGATTTAAAAACGCATACGCTTTCTGCCCGATCGGCGTCGCTCCGGCCATAATGGTAGGATTATTAAACCCGATATTTTTTACAAGGTCATTCACACGGATTTGCCCGATCCTCTCTACGGAAGTTTTTTCGATCAGCGGAAGTACGGTCGAGGAAGCAACTTTGGTAATAATACTTGTATCTTTTACAAAATCCGCGCCTACATCAGAAGGCACGTCATTACAACTTCCCAAAAGAGTTGCAAAAAATGTACAGCAAAGTGCGGTTGTAAGAATGTTTTTAAAAGAAAAGGCAGATAGCATATATTTTTAAAAGCGGGGACAGTTTTAAAAGAATGAAAATGAATTGCAAAAGATAGTAACACTCCGTTATGCAAACGGTTACTTACTTCATGACATCGTAATACATTTCGCTATATTGTTTTGCCGAGGCAGCCCACGAAAAGTCCGCTTTCATGCCGCGCTGCATGATAGATTTCCACGTTTCCTTATCTTTAAAAGATTCAGCCGCTTCGTGAACTACTGCTGTTAATTCCTTCGCATCGTAGTTTTTAAAAACAAATCCGTTGCCTTCGGTTTTATCAGCATTAAGCGGAGTAACTGTATCAACCAGCCCGCCCGTAGCGCGTACGATCGGAACTGTTCCATACGCGAGTGCATACATCTG
>JAZKFS010000036.1:0-4518 GCA_040386315.1 Bacteroidota bacterium | reverse complement strand
AGTTCACGAAAACTACGTTGTCTATCCTTTTAAAAGACGCCAGAGCCGCCAGGTAATGGTCGGTAACGTCCCTGTCGGCGGCAATGCTCCCGTGAGCGTGCAGACCATGACGAAAACCAAAACCGGCGACGTGGCTGCAACAGTTGCACAGGTGAAACGCTGTCAGGAAGCGGGCGCGGACATTGTTCGCATTACGATCAATGACTGGGATGCGGCTGAAGGAATTAAGGAAATTGTCAAGCAGACTGATATTCCAATTGTTGCGGACATTCACTTTAATCACATTTTTGCACTGCGCGCAATTGAAGCGGGCGTGGCAAAAGTTCGTATCAATCCCGGCAATATCGGTTCACAGGAAAGAATTCGTGAAGTTCTGACAAAAGCGAAAGAGCGACAAATTCCGATTCGCATTGGTGTAAATTCAGGTTCGCTGGAAGATGACATTTTAAAAAAGCATGGCTATCCAACGGCGGAAGCGCTATTTGAAAGTGCAATGCGCCACGCGGGAATCTGCGCAGATTTTGGTTTTGACGACGTAATCATTTCCGTGAAATCAACGGACGTCCGCCTGATGATCGAAGCATACAGGATGCTTGCCGAGCGCACGGACTTCCCTCTTCACCTCGGCGTAACGGAAGCCGGAACAACGCGTGTTGGCACGATAAAATCATCTGTTGGAATCGGGACATTATTAGCGGAAGGAATCGGCGATACATTGCGCGTTTCGCTTACTGATGAGCCGGAAAATGAAGTAGAAGTTGGTAAAGAAATTCTCCGTTCGCTTGGGCTGGCACAGCGCTCAATTGAAATAATCTCATGTCCGACATGCGGAAGACTGGAAGTTGATCTTTTTAAAATCACTGCCGAACTTGAAGCAGCTTTAAAAGGAATTAAAAAACCGGTAAAGATCGCTCTTCTTGGTTGTGTGGTAAATGGGCCGGGCGAAGCAAGTGAAGCTGATATTGGTATTGCTGCGGGAAAAGGAGTTGGAATATTATACAGAAAAGGCGTCGTTGTTCGCCGCGTAAAGGAAAGTGAAATTGTGAGTGCCGTCGTGCAGGAAGTAATGGACTTCCAGCCGGATGCCGAAGCGTACTCTCATCATTAATTATTTTTAAAAGTTTTTTTTAGACACGTGAACTTTTTAAAAGATTTGTTGGTTTTAAAAGTCTCTGACAACGACAGAATTATTTAGCCCATATAGTTTTTAAAAGTATTCATAAAAAAATAGAGTTGAGCGGTGGTCTCTCCCCTGAGCGCCGCGTTAGATGCTCAAGCCTGGTGACTCTCTAGTTAACCGGGCTTTTTTATTTTAAACCTCATACGGGCAAGCAAAAAAGCCCGTTTTTTAAAACGGGCTTTTGGATTTTTAAAAGGATTCTAAAAGTTTGACATTCCACCGAGCATTAGCCCGACACTAAGTGTCACATAATTTTTCGCGGGTTCGTTATCCTCTTTACCGATCAGATTGATCATATTATATTTTAAATCTACAATTGCTGTTGCAATTTTAGCATCAAAGAATACACCCAGTCCGATCCCGCCGCCGACGCGGTTTTGAACTTCATCAGGTTCATCAAGCGGAATACTTTGATTATTATAAATAACCGTGGTGGTATTTCCAATATAATTGTATGCTAGCTCGCCACCGATAAACATGCCCAGCCCCTTATTAAAGATCACATAATCAAGCCCTAATGCTACCGGAACAATGTTTTGTTCTGTACCAATACCAGCAAGAGTATCATTTTTTTTCGGATCTATAGAGTTTGGCTTTACTACATATACCGAGGTTTCCGGGAAGCGATTCCATGACACGCCGCCGGAGAGCAGGAAACTAGCAGCCAGGGGCATTCTGGCACGCGCGCCTATGTGGTAGCCGAGTTCAGTTTTCTCACGAAGGCTTGGAATAGAAGTGCTGCTGTTATACACATTATTCACTTCATCATTCGGTGTAGAAATGCCACCATAGAAGGCCACGCTCTGCGCTTTTAAAGAAGAGCCGTACGCTAAACCAAAAAGAGCAATCAAGATGATTTTTAAAAGATGTTTTTTCATAGAACCTCTGCTATTATTGAAAAATGTATTGAAGTATTTTAATTTGCGTGGAACCGTAGCAATTACGCTCTCGTTCTGATAACTACTACAAAACTACTGAAAAAATCTACATTTGCGTACATAATCATCAGTTCTTAATCTTCTCAGGAAGGGAGCCCGAGTGATGATGTCGCACAAAATTTGTATAAGTTTTTTTGTTAAAAATCCAAAGCTATTGTAAATCGCATAATTTTAAAACACTTTCTAAAAGAAAAATTGTTGACGATATCGTAGTTAAGGGCATTATTTCTTTAAAAATACTGACACTGAACAATGGAAAAAAGTTTTATGAGAAGCCGCGCAATTATTATATTATCTATTGCAGGCCTGATTGTACTGTCACTGCTTATGGCTTTTTTACGCAGGCAGCAGGGCATTGAGCCAATTGTACGCGACCTGGAGGGAATCAAGCAGAGGGATACGCTGACAGTACTGACCACATACAGCTCGACAAGTTATTTCCTGTATCGCGGCGAGGCGATGGGCTACGAATATGAGCTTTTAAAGAATTTTGCCCGTGAAAAAGGAATTGAGCTGCGAACAGTCGTCGTGCGCAATCAGGACAGCCTCTATTATATGCTGAACCGTGGTGACGGAGATATTGTGGCAGCCCGGCTGATGCCATCGGATGAAGCACAAAAGCGGGTACGGTTTACACGCTCTCTTTATGAAACTCATCCTGTTTTAGTACAGCGCTCAGGCCCTCTCGATACAAATAAGATCTCAAAGGAAGTTGATTCGCTGCTTGATCCTGGTGGAAATGCCGAGGGATATAGTGATTCTACAGTATTGAAAGCAAAACTTATTACCAAGCCCTCAGAACTCGCCGGTGAGAAAGTTCACGTTCCCAAAGGGCCGGTGTACAGAAAAATGCTGGTGGAACTCGCTGATAAAATTTCCGGTGATATCCAGGTAGTGGAGGTGCCAGGCGATATCTCAAGTGAATCACTCATCCAACGTGTGGCCCGAGGCGAAATTCAGCTAACAGTTGCACCTGAAAATCTGGCAAAATTAAATCAGGGATATTTCACGAATATTGTCATTTATCCACAGGTCGGCCCTTCTAATAAAGTATCTTGGGCTGTGCGCCGTAACGCTCCCCATCTGCTTGACACTCTTAACAACTGGATAGAAAAAAAACAAAATACCTCAATTTTTACTGATCTGTATAAAAAATATTTTGTTGATAGCCGTGCATATCAGGATCGAATCGCCAGCAATTACCTTACCGGCACGACCAATTCAATATCTGCGTATGACTATCTTTTAAAAAAATATGTTGTAGATATTGGCTGGGACTGGCGGCTATTGGCAGCTCAGACATATCAGGAATCAAAATTCCAGCCAAAGGCACGCTCGTGGGCGGGAGCCGCAGGACTTCTCCAACTCATGCCTCCTACCGCACGCGAATTCGGCGTGACAAATGCGAACGATCCCGAGGATAATGTACGCGGTGCTACCAAGTTTTTAAAATGGCTGACCAATTACTGGGATGATAAGATCATTGATCCGAACGAACGCATGAAATTTATCCTGGCATCCTATAATACAGGCCACGGGCATGTGGAAGATGCACGCAGGCTTGTGGTCAAATACGGCGGCAACCCAAATAAATGGGAAGATGTTGCTTACTGGCTTCTTCAAAAATCCAAACCTCAGTATTACAATGACGCAGTCGTAAAATATGGATACTGTCGCGGGCTTGAGCCGGTACAGTACGTCAGCAAGATCCTTGACAGGTTTGAGCATTACAAGCAGTTAGTTGTTGCCTGATAGTAGTATGTTTTAAAAGAAATTTAAAGGGAATAGTTTTTAAAACAGCTATTCCCTTTTTTCTTTTAAAAATGCCGATTCCACGCGTTTTTCCGTAAGTTTGTTGTTTCTGAAAAAAATCAATTTTACAAAAACTACGATCATGCTTTTAAAACACCTTTTAAAAACATTTGCCACAGCATTTTTATTTGTTCTGGCACTTTCTTCTGTTTCAGCACAGGAAGGCGCGGCTCCCCTGTTTGGCATTTATTGTGGTGTGAATACAAATCAGGTATATGGAATTTATTATATGGTCGTACCATATAATCCAAATCAACAAGAACCAAGCCCGGTCGTAGATAGAACAATCCCATTTTTTGAAAACTATTCACCATCATTAGGAATATTTGTAAATTATCCATTATCTTCTTCTATGCTACTGTCAGGGCGGCTTGGTTACAATAATATTAAGGGAAATATTGATGTTGGGATAGGTGGACTAAATGATACATCTTATTCTGGTAATTTAAATTTCACAAGTCATAATATAGAATTCTCTCCAAATGTACTTTTCAATAATTTTCTTTTAAAAGACCTTTATTTTCTCGCAGGCGGAGAACTTGGAATCCCTGTTTCTGATTCATATAATCTTACCGAACGGATCACGGC
>JAZKFS010000035.1:44549-53524 GCA_040386315.1 Bacteroidota bacterium | reverse complement strand
TAATAGCGAATATCACGGTGGCGGTTCACCTAGACTCAGGAAATCTAATTATAAAGTTCAAGATATAATTTAAAAGCTTTTAAAAAGAAACTTTTAAAAACCCAAAATCAGCACCACGCGTTTTTAAAAAACTCCATGAAATATATTGTTACCATTCTCCTTTTTTGTAGTGCATTTGCCGCGCGGGCACAGTTTCCTGTTGCGTGCGATACCGACCGCGACTGTATCGGCAAGGCGATTACGCAGACCGTGACGCAGAAAACGCCGACGGTGGCGCCGCATTATACGGAGGTGGACAAAACCGCCAGCCAGCAGCAAATTAAAACCGCGCTGACGGTGGAAATGTGGATGAAAGCGCAGCCGCAGGCCGGAATGACGCAGTATATCGCGGGTTTGTGGGGGCCGGGCGCGGATAATAACGACGTGTGGGTGCTTTACATCACGCCGCAAAATGAACTTGTTTTTGAAATAAACGGCACGGGCACGAAGCTCGGCAGCACGGATAATACGACGGCCCGCACGAGCGCGAACGGGCTGTATAATTCTTGGAATCATATCGCGGGTGTTTTTGACGGCGCGACGCAAACGACAAAGCTGTACGTGAACGGCCGCGAAATGGCATCAGCCCGCAATGCGCAGTATCCCGCAAGCACACTGCACACGCTTGAAAAAGCGGATTTACCGATACAGATCGGCAGCGCGAGCGCGTTTTCAAACAGCTCAAGCAACCGCACGCTTTTAGGGCAATTGGACGAAGTGCGCATCTGGTCGCGGGCAGTTTCGCCGGATAGCATTTTGTGCCAGAAAGACCGTTCGCTCACGGGCAATGAACCCGGCCTGATTTTATATTACCGCTGCAATGAGCTTCAAAACGTTTTCGACCTGTGCGACGCCACCGGCAATGGCAATATCGGCCGCATGAGAAGCGGCGCGCGCTGCGTCACCTCCGACCGCAAGGAACCGCAGAATTTTAAATTCTCCCCCGCTTCCATCACCGACGACGTGAAATGCGCCGACACGAAAACGTTTACAATTACTGTTGAGGACACGTCCATTTGCGGCAGCAGCGTATTGGCATACATGGGCGGGCGTGATAAAAATTCTTTTAAAAACACGCCGACTGATGTGACGTTCGTACCGGGACAGCCAGTGACGTTCACGATTGATTTTAAAAGCCCGCTCGTGGGCGACATCCAGGCGCAGTTCGAGATTCACCCGAAAAACCGTTGCGGCCAGACGGTGATTATCCCGATTAATATCAAGCGCACGACGGAGCTGGCGTATTCGCTCAATCGCGTGACCTTCGACACGCTTTACGCGAACTGCACGGACAGGCCGTATATTGACACGACGGTCACGATTTACAACCGCAGCCGCGCAATCGGCACAGCGCGCACGATGACCGTTTCAGGCGTTTCGACGAATATGCCTCAGGTGTTTGCTGTGCTGCCGATGTCGCTTCCGGCGCAGATTCCCGCGGACGATTCTTTAAAAGTGAAAGTCCGCTTTTTCTCGCGTGATTCTTCGGCGGTGTATAATGATACTTTAAAAATTCTTTCAGACGATAATTGTCCGCCGGGAATCGGCCTTGTGCCGCTTCGTGGCATTGTGCAGGAAGTGATTTCCATCCGCACGGAAAACGGGCAAAAGCGGATTGATTCGATAAAATTCGCCAGCACATGCCCCGGCCAGCTGAGCGACCCGGTGATGTACGTGTGGCAAAATCTCACCTCGCGTGGAATTACGATTGACGAAATTATTATTCCGCCGGGCTTTACCGGCCGCACGATAAAACTTCCGGCAACGCTTCTTCCAAAGACAGGCTATCAGCCAAACTTCTTCCGCTTTCGCCCTTTAAAACCGGGTTTTGTGAGCGATTCAATCATTTTTAAAACGCAGATAAACGGCTGCACGATTGAAAAGAAAGTCTTTGTTTCCGGCAATGGCTACTCATCAGACGTGGAATTCAGCGTTCAGAACGGTTTACTTGATTTTGGAAAAGTAATTGTCGGGCAAGAAAAAACGCTGACGGTAACGGCGACAAATAAAAGTATTGACACGCTGAAAGTTTCGTTTTACCTCGAAGCAGGCGAAGTATATTTTAAAACCGGCGCGAATGGAACGACGCTGCTGCCCGGTGCAACACAAAATATTCCCATCACTTTCCGCCCTTTAAAAGATTCGGTTTATCTCGATAAACTCTGCCTTTTTGAGCAACGCTGCTTTACGGTGGACTGCATCCAGATTCGCGGCGAGGGAATAATTGAGGATTTTAAATTTGAACCTCAGGTTTTAAAAATTGAGAATGTGCCGGGTTGCCAGAGTGCGACGGGCGTTTTAAAAATCGTCAATAATTCTGCCGGCGCGGTGACGCTTTCGCAATTTGTACTGAATGACCCGTCCGGCAGATTCACGCTTATTGCGCCAACGACATTCCCTGCTACACAAAATATTACGCCGAATTCATCAGCCGAATTCACCTTCCGTTATACGCCAAATGACGTTTCTGGTGACCGGGCTGACCGTGCGTACCTTGAATATAAAACGCTGGATGGAGTTTCTTGGAAAGTGCAGCTTTATGGCACGAGCGCTGCGCCGAAACTCTTTATCACGCCGCTCACGACGTTTGGAACGATTGAGGTGGGCGATAAAAAGGTGCTTAAAGTCTTGGTGGAAAATGTTTCGTCGCTTCCGGTGACGATTGATAATTCCAATATCCAGGTTCCTGTGGGATTTTCCGCAATTTCTTTTAAAACAAAAACCGGCACGTTTGCAACGCTGCCTGTGACGGTGATGCAGCCGCGCGATTCTGTGACAATTGACGTGGAATTTGCACCGACGGCGGTACAGAAATATGACAGCTTTTTAAAAATAACTTCCAGCATTCCGTGCGATATTTCCGCAACTGGTGAATTAAAAGGTGCGGGCGAAATCGTACGGCTCGACGTGAAGCGAACGCTCGTGCATTTCGGCTACGTGCGCCCATGCGACTGCGGCACGGAAACCGTTGTGATGGTGAACCGCTCAATCGTGAATGAAATGCGCATTGATTCGGTGTGGATAGATTCTTTAAAAGTGCCGAATGGAACACCGCAGTTTTTTACGTGGAAGTCCACGTTTTCGCCGTCTGGAATAATTCCGTACACGATTCCGAAGGATGCGCGCGATACGATTCTCATTACATATTGTCCGCGTTCGCCGTCGGAAATAAAATTTATTGACAATGCTGCAAAACTGCATATTCTTGGAAGCGGCGCGGGCTGGACAGATTCGGCTGAGGTTTTCCTCGCGGGCAAGCGTTCGCTGCTGTTCAGCGCGGCGCCGTCGGCTGTGCAATTTGTGCCTCGGTATGTGGATTTGATTGATTCGCAATATGTGCAAGTCGTTATTCCGTCGGAAGAAAATAATCCGAACCAGGAAGCGATTACGATTGACTCGGTTTCCTTCACGCCCGACGACCGCGTTTTCACCGCGCAGGATGAGCTTTTAAAACCATTCCCGCTAACGGTGCAGCCGGGCGATACGTTGCGTTTCCGCGTAGAATTCAAACCTCGCGCGCCAAAACTCTATAAAGCGGTAATGAACCTGCACATGAGTCAGCCCTGCCGCGATATTGACACGACAATCCACCTTGCGGGAACTGGCTTTGCGGGCTACTCGTCGCTTGATTTTACGTTTGAAAATAACCGCGCGGCGATTGACACGTTTGAAATTAATACGTGTGATACGCTTGTCGTGCCCGTGTACGCCTCGCGTGAGGTTCCGGCGAACGTGGTGGATATTTCGTTCAGGTTTGGCTACGACACGACAGAGCTGCGGTTTATTGATGCATTGTCGCCATATACCTCCACGCCGTGCCCGCCTTATACACCGCAGATTTCTGATTCGCTGTCGCAATGGGGCGGAAGCGATGTGTTTTTAAAGAATTTTTGTAAAGTGGACTCGCTGCAGCCGATGGTGCTAGCGCGATTTGTGCCGGTGAATAACGTGCGCAGCAGCTACATGATCACGATTGACAGCATTGGTTTTGACACGCCGGAAGTGATTTTTTATAAAATTATCGCCGGGAATGATGTCGCGCGCGTCATCGTTCACAAACCTGAATTTCAAATTCTTAACCCCGCTGTTTTTGATTCCGTGCGCATTCTCGATTGCGCGGAACGCACCATTACGGTTTTAAACACAGGTGATGTTGCCATGTCGATTGATTCGGTTTTAAAACTTCCGAAAGATTTTACGATTTCAGCGGCAATTCCGGCTTTACAAAGTCTTATTCCGCCGGGCGATTCGATTATTGTGTTTTTAAAATTCTGCCCGACGCAAGATTCCACGGTTGATTCCTCGGCAGTTTTTAAAAGCTCCGTTCCCTGCTCGCTTGATTCGGCCACGCAAATTACCGCTATCGGCTACGCTCCAGAATTTCCTGTCAGTTTCGGAATGCAGCAGAACGTGACGATTCCGGCAAATTTCGATGCGGCGATTGGCGACACGATTACGCTTCCTGTTTTCCTTGGAAAAGACTTTTCTGCAACGTATGATGGAATCACCTACTGGCTGAAAAGGCTGAGCTTTGATGTGAATCTGCGGTATAATCCATATGCGCTAAAGTTTTTAAAAGCCGAATCGGAATTTGATATGACGGTGAATGAAATTCCGGGCAAAATTGCTCTTGAGTTTTTAAAACTGGATTCCGTTCGTGCGGGGAAAATCGCTGATGCGAAGTTTGTTGTTACTGTGCCGGACAAGCAGCAGTCGCCGCTCTATGTCAGTTCGCTCCGTTTTAAAACGGATTCCATTATGTTTTTAAAAATCCTGCCGGACACGACAGAATCGAACTTTACGGTGAACGGAAAATGTAATTTAACATTTTTAAAATATACGAATATCGGCGATGGGAGCTTGATGCAGAATGTGCCAAATCCGGCAACAGGCCACACGCGCATTGACTTCCAGATGCAGGAAACTGTGCCGGTGGTTTTAAAAATATTCTCGTCAAATGGCGCGTTTGTCGAAACGCTTCTGGATGGCAGCGAAGTGCTGAAAGGCGGGCAGTATTCTGTTGATTTTGATGTGAGCAATTTTCCGTCGGGCGTGTATTATTACACAATTCAGGCGGGGATTTTTATGGATACGAAGCCGATGGTAATTGCAAAATAGTTTTAAAAACTTTTAAAAAGCAGAACCTTTTTTAAAGCTCTTTCTTGTTACAGGAAGAGCTTTTTTGTTTTTAAAAAGGTGATTTCATGAATGAAAAAATTATTGAAGCAATTAATGAGAGGCGCATTATTGGTTTTTATTACGACGGCGGCTACAGAACGGTGGAGCCTTATGTGTATGGTGTGAGCGGCACCGGCCATGAAGTGCTGCGGGCATACCAGTTGGGCGGACATAGTGATTCAGGAGAGCATGAAGGCTGGAAGCTTTTTAAAACGTCGCGGATTAAAAATCTGGTAGAAACAGGAGAGTTTTTTACAGACGTGCGGAGCGATTTTAATAAGGAAGACCCGGCGGTGAAGGAAATTTTTGCTGAAATTTAAAAATTTTTTTACGCTGTAAATCTTTTTAAATCAAGTGCTTTTAAAAAGTCAGAGTTTAGATCTAATAATTTTTTTTAAAATTATCGCACTTTCCTGAAACTCAGTTTGTTAAAGAATTCAGAACGGCAGTTTTGTATAAAAATCATAGTGGAATACAGGCAACCGGAACTTGTAAAATAAGCCGAGAGTTATAGGCTTTCCATGTGAGTGAGATGATGTTCTTTCAAAAAGTTTTTTTATTAAAATGTAGCGTGGGAACATTAGTTGGGAAAGACGTGTTGCGTATCGTGAAACAAAAATACACCGCTCCACTGTTTTAAAAACCAGCAAACGATGTATTTCACGAAAATCAGAAAATCTAATTTATTTTTCACAATTTCAGGGTATTTACGATGAAGAAATTTCAATCAACAGTAGTAGCAGCATTGGCAGTAGTCAGTATGCTTGGAGCAGGTGCCGCTCCTGAAGCTCAGGCACAAGGCGTAAAGCCGGCAGCAGGATATAATGGTGCAATCTGGAGATTCGGTGTACTTGGTGGAGCAAATTATAATTTGCTTGGGTTAGGTTCGCAGGTATTTGGTACCGCCCCTAATGACAGAGCATATAACAACCAAAATACTACCGATGGTAAGGGCCTTGGGCCATATGGCGGTATTTTAATTGAATTTAATGATGGAAGCCGTCTTGGCGCGCATGTTCGTGCTACATATGACTCACGTAATGGTAATGTGGATTTAAAGCAATCTGCCTCAGGTGATACAGTATTAGCTGAAGTTGGTATGAACGTAAGCTATATTAATATCGAGCCGGCGCTTCGTATCAATGTTAATCCAAATTTCCACGTTTTGCTTGGGCCTTCATTAGCTATTAAGTTAGCTGCAAAATATGATGCCGATGCTGGCGATAACGGTAGAGATCAGTTGTTTGTTAATCAATCAAACCAGGATGACATAACTGGTATGAATGCAACGGCTATTGGTATCTGGGGTGGCTTTGGATACGATTTCCTTCTTAATGACGAGCTTGGTACAACACGCTTTTATTTGACTCCATTTGCTGAAGCAAGCTGGTTATTTGACCAACGTAATGGTACGGCTCCTGCTACAAACTTAGCTACCAATGAGAATATTGATGACCAGTGGAGTACTGTTACTTTCCGCGGTGGACTTCAGTTTAAATTCGGAGCAGCTCCGGCAGCACCTATTCCGATGGCAGATGTGAAAGAAGAAGTACGGGCTATGTCTGTAAACGTCCGCGCTCCTGAAAACATCATTGAAAACCGCATGATTGAAGAGTATTTCCCTTTAAGAAATTATGTATTTTTCGAAGATGGCTCAACAGATATGCCTGCCAAATACACACGTATCAGCAGTGGAGAGGCAGCATCATTTAATGAAGCATCATTTATGACTGCTGTTGGCGCCGGCGCACCAAATAGTAATATTGGTGGCGAAACAGGACGTTCAGAGCGTCAGATGGGTGTGTACTACAATGGTTTGAATATTTTTGCAAGCCGCTTACGTGCTAATCCAACTGCTACTATTACCCTGTCCGGTTCGGGTAATGCAACTGAAGGAAAAGCAATGGCTGAAAGTGTTAAAAATTATTTAGTTTCTACATTTGGTGTAGATGCAGCGCGTATTACTACTCAGGCAGCATTAGTAGGTAAAGCAGGCGATGCAAACACTCCAAAAGAAGACCTTGCACTGACAAAAGTTGAAAATCGCCGCGTAACGATCTCTTCGAATAACCCTGAGATCATGAAGCCGGTAAGAATTACCAGCACACAAACTGATGTTGTAGATAACGACCTTGTTTTAGGTGTTGATGCTAGCTCAAATGTTGATTCATGGAGAGTAACAATTGACGGAAACGGTTACCGTGAAACATACGGCCCATTCCGCCGCAATAGCCAGCGTATCGGTGCAGCGCCAATCTTAGGTGCACGTACAAGCGGTACATATACTGCACGCTTTGAAGGAACGACGAAAGATGGTAAAGTGATGACAAAAGATCAAACTTTCACTTTGAATAAAAAAGCAGCAAGCGCGGCACAAACAGCTCAACGCTACTCAATTCTTTTTGAATTTGATGACAACACTGCTATCTCAACATACGAAAGCTTTTTAAAAGGCGATGTAGCTCCGAAAATCAACCCGAATGCAAGTGTCTATATTCATGGCCACACAGACGTAGTTGGTTTGGAAGATTACAACCTTGACCTTTCTGCCCGCCGTGCTAACGAAGTGAAAACAATCCTTGAAAGCGCTACCAGCGGAAAAAATGTAAAATATGAAACATACGGTTTTGGCGAAGCTCGCTCTCCATTTGATAATGGACGTGCTGAAGGACGCTATTACAACAGAACTGTAATCATTGATGTTGTTAATCGTTAATCAATTAGCGAAGTTTTTAAAAGCCGTTTGGGAATTTTCCCGAACGGCTTTTTCTTTTTAAAACAATCTCTTTACATATCTTTTAAAAATATAGTAATGGAAATTTTCCAGAAGACACTTACTCTACGCCCCCGATCACGTGGCTTTCATATTATTACCGATGAGATCACAGAAAATTTTACTGAGTTAAAAGCTTTTAAAACCGGAATTCTTCATATATATATCCGGCATACCAGCGCCAGTATTACTATTAATGAAAATGCAGATCCTGATGTACGCCGCGATTTTGAAAATCATTTTAAAAGGTCAATTCCCGAAGATACTGCATTGTATTCTCACACAGCCGAGGGCTTAGATGATATGACTTCGCATTTAAAAGCTTCTTTGCTTGGTAATTCGCTTTCTATTCCTGTATCAAACGGGCGTTTACTCTTAGGTATGTGGCAGGGAATTTACCTGGGAGAGCATCGCGAAAATGCAAAAGGGCGGGAAGTTGTTCTAACAGTGATAGGGGAAATGTAAATTTTTTAAAACATAAGAAATTTATGGAAGCTACTTCACATTGGTTTTAAAAATTTCTGCTTTTTTTAAAACATCTTTTCGCGAATAAACGTCTTGCTGTCACCACTTTCAAAAATATCATGATTTATTATGCTTAACCCCCAGGAAGATAATTTCTTACCACCGCCAAGAAAAAATTCATGGCTTTTTATTTACGGCATCATTGGCGGCCTCGTCGTAGCGGCGTTTATACTGATATCGCTTTTCCGTGTAGCTGCTCCCAAGATAGATGCTCCTCAAAAGCCTAAACTTCCACCTTTTAAAAGCACTTATACCTTGATTCTATCTCCTTTGGATTCGGTACAGGCATGGAATATTTCACAGGGGATTTTGAAAGATATAGGAGCAGATTCCTCACGTACGAAAATGGTGGTGGGCAGTACGATCCTTTATCAGCAATGTATCTCTTCAGGGGCTTATGCGGGCTATATCAGAAAGGCTTTAAAAGAAGCAAAAGTGATTGATCTGAAGACCCAGTCGC
>JAZKFS010000035.1:0-44539 GCA_040386315.1 Bacteroidota bacterium | reverse complement strand
GCTTCTTTTCTCACAGTTGGCAGGAATTATGCTTACGGATACGCTCCCTGCTAATCTATATATTGTCGGGAATCCGGGAAGTGAAGGTAATGAGCCAATTCCGGTAAGATTTATAGGCACTGTACGGGATCTTGATCTGCGAAGCAAAAAATTGGGCAGAGTAGATATTATCAATTATCTTACTCCACCCGATGACGCTAAAGCCCGGCGGATCCTTTCGTATTTCCAGGATTATAATTTTCGGATACGTCCCGGCACATTTTAAAAAGTTTTTAAAAGCTATTCTTTTAAAACCTACCGCGCTATAATCACTATTTCTGTACGCCTGTTCAGGCTTCGCCCAAAATCTGTTGAGTTATCAGCAATGGGACGGGTTGGGCCAAGCCCAATAGTACTTACTCTTTGAGGGTTTATCCCTTTTGCGATCAGGTATGACTTCACGCTTTCAGCCCGTCTTTTAGAAAGCTCCAGATTAAGTCTGGCGCTTCCTTGTGAATCTGTGTGCCCTTCGATCTGGATCTTTACTACCGGCTTACTTTTCATAAATTCCGCCAGAGTCTCAAGCTCTGTAACCGAGTCGGGTAAAGTTGACTTACTGGGGCCAAAAAGAAGATTTTCAATGATAAACTTCCTGCCGATTTCTACAATAGGAATTATCTGGCGAACTAATTGCTGCCGTTTCTGATCTACGATCGCAACATTTATTGAATCCGGTATAACACGGTCATCAGACCGGTAGGTAATAGAGTACAGATTAGTAAGTTGTGTAGAATATGTATCCAGGATTTTAGCAAATGGCTGTCCTATATCGAACGTAGCGCCACGGGTAGCATCTGCAATAGTCTGATATTCTTTTAAAGACGGCGGCACGATACAAAATGCCCTGATCCTGTTGTTTTTTAAATGGTCAATAATACTCTGGGTAGTATATTTTGTTCTGCCATTGCCGCGTTCGCCTACCTGGTGATATGGCGCATCTGTAATTAAAACAGCGACGCGATTCGCCGCAGGGCGAAAACGCAAGGTAGCTGATGCACCGAGCGCTTCTAACGCATTTTCCTTCTCATCAAGGCCTCCCGAAGCCCGTAGTGGTGCGAGCCACTGAGCAAATTGCCTGACATCAGATGTGAGCGGATATGTCTTTTCGAGATAGTCTGTAAAAGTAATCAGGCTGACATTACAGTCAATTCCTTTACGCA
Organism: Bacteroidota bacterium; assembly: GCA_040386315.1. Lineage (GTDB taxonomy): Bacteria > Bacteroidota > Ignavibacteria > Kapaibacteriales > DASPKH01 > DASPKH01. The sequence goes on along the minus strand of JAZKFS010000035.1, from coordinate 43,340 downwards.
CAAGGTTTTGAATAAAATTTTCAATATTGCCTCGTATTGCATTGATCTGCGGCTGCATCGTACCGGTGATATCGAGAATGAAGACAAAGTCCACGGGAAAACGCTGCTCAACAGTGAGTTTACGAATGGAGATAATACGTTTTGTTTTACCATTTTCAACCACAGTCAGCTCATTTGGATTGATAGAATCCAAGCCAAATCCATCTTTACTTATGGCTTCAACAATGAGATTTACTTCAGGAAATTTTGAAATGTTCACATTCTGAATAGTCATCGTAAAATTTTCGTGAATTGATCTTACTTTAGCATCTTCCGCACTCTTTTTCACCCGGTCGAGCGAATCATTCTGAGCAAAGGATACACTACTCCCCACAAAGAACAGCAGAATAAAAAGAGTAGTCAACTTATCTGATAGTAGAGATATTTCTTTTAAAATCATGGTCTAAAGCTTTTAAAAATTAACAATGAGGTTAGGACTACGACGATAATCTTTTAAAACAGATATATCAAGTTTAAAAGTCCTATAGTTTTTAAATGTCAAAAAAAAACCCAAGTAAGACTTTTTTACTTGGGTTACTTTTTAAAAGATTTCTTTTAAATGTTCAGTCTGAGTATTGGCGAGATCATAAAGAAGTTTTTGATCTCATACGGACGCACAGGGCGCAGTGGCGTAGAATACTTACCTTCTAAATAAAGCCAGCTGCCAAATAAAGGCAAATACACACGTCCAAGCAACATTTGGTTAGAATACTGAAGGCTTGCTCCGAATGGATATGCCGCCTGACTGCGATATTCCAATTTAGTATAGATCCAATCGCCAAATTCACGTGGTTTAAAAGTTTCCAGGCCATCTACACCAGTTGCGGTAAGGTATGTTCCCTGCGCTCCATCATCTAATATAGCTGCTTCCCGCACCTCTGTATAGTTCATACCAACATCAAGCCGAAAGTAATTCTCAGGATTTGTTTCTCTGTTCATCCAATAATTATAAAAGGCAGTTACCTGTCCTGTTGAGCGCAGTAGAAAAGCTGTATGTATAATACTATTATCGTTATAGACAGAATTATCAATAGAACTATTTACGGTTAGATCACTCCGTCCGGCAGTACTATTTTTTGCATATGTCCTGACATCAACTCCCTGTAATCCTTCAAGACGCTGAAACGGTAATTCCAAGTGGGTACTTAAACCAGCTTCAGGCATAAACGGCATATGGAAGTCAAGTCCCGCTACCATTTTACCACCCGGGCTGCCATTGAGTCTTCGTGTAGGAAGGAAATTAAGAATCCCCCCCTCCAAACCACCCGTCATACGGTAGGCTGCACCTAAGTGTGCATTGATAAGATAAGGAATAGCGCGACGTAGCGTAATATCCTCACCCGTATTCTGATAAAGAGGCCGCTGAAGCACTACTTTAGCCTCTCCTGCCTCCCAGAAATGATATCCAACCTGATCTGTGCCTAAGATTGAACGAAGCCAAAAGCCGGACTGGCCGATTTTAATAGATTGTTCAAAGGCAGAAATAGCAAAGGAATGTGTAACATTTGTTGGTTCAATAAAGCTGATAATTGCCTCTGCCTGAGCAGGAGATGGCGGGATTGACTTTGGAATTGTCTGATAGCAATAATTTCTCGTTGTATCGCTTACTATATCGGCAAGGCGCCCAACATACGCATCAATTTCTGAAGGAAAGAGCTTTTGATCGCCTACCTCTACAAGTAGAAGATCGTATGTGATAGCGTCTTTTTCTAATGGTGCTGCTGTTACAACAATATTTTGTTCCGCATTTGGGGCCAGTTTTTTACCTAAAAGTGTAAACGCCTGTTTAAATTGAATTTGCAGGTTTGGCTCACAAATTCTCCAGCGTGGGAAATACTGCACAATATTGGAGTCAATAGACCTCAATGAGCTCATGACCTCTCTAAAATCCGGATCTGTCTGCGCTGAGGCCGAACTATATCCGAAAACTGCAAGAGCTGCACAAACGCATATTTTTAGAATAGAATTTTTCACTTTAGCTGAGTGTTCTGATGTGATCTGCATAATAATACTTTTAAAATGTAACGTATAAATCTTTAGCCCTGTCCCAGCACAATATTAGAAATTATAGATAGCACGCAGTGTTGGAATAAACACTGTTTTATTCTCCCAGGCACGTGGATCACGGAAAATCGGAGCAAAGCCCTTCGCATCTAACCGCATAGCGAAATAAGAGGTAATTGGTACCTGAAGCCATGCATCAGCCATAATTGCTTCATCAAAGTATTGAACTCCTATTCCATACGGGGTAGATTTATTGACTGCCATATATTCAATACGGCCGGAGATTCCACCGATTGTTTCAGTTGATGCCTTTGCGAATACTTTTCCTATTTCGCCTGTATTGGGATCCATATTAGTTGAATCATCTTTGTCTACCCATGACTCCATACCATAGACAGTCCCACCTAATTTAAATCGGAACCAGTGGTCCTGATCGATATTTACACCGAATGAATAGTGTGCCTGCGCATCATAGCGAACAAGGAAATCTGAAAGAGCATTTGTTCTGTCATAAAAGGTTTTATGATCAGTTGAGCTTGCTTTATCAAAGACATATCCACCGCCGAAATTAAAAACACCACTTTTTGAAATGATCTTGATTGGAAAATCAAGCGATGTATTTAATCCCCAACCCGCACTTGTCAGTTTACGAACCTGTCCGAATGCCTTTGATAGGCCTGCCCAGCCACGTGTTGGCAATATAGCTCCAAGTCGCGATGAGCCCCAGATTGCGTTAACAGCTACACGCTCACTCCAGATGGAAGGATAATTTATTTCCTCTAATCCATACCGTACTTCTATTCCATATTTTGGAAGCGACTTATTATAGACGACTCCCGTAATAGCTTCGGCCGGAGTCGCATCCGCTGCGGCTGCACTATCTGCAGGATCAACTTCTTCTTCAATAATTTCTTCGCCGGAAGCATCCGTTAATTCATAACGACGGTAGCTGATAAGGTCAAATAAACTAACAATTACTTCATTAGGATATTGGTAATTCATCGGCTGGCCTTCGGTGATTCGCATGTATTGTGCGAGGTTATCATCCGATATTGGCACAGTATTTCCGTATCCTCTTTCAATAAATTGTGTCGTGCCAATTCCTTGTGCTTCTAAAGTCCGGTTGACTACATCGCCCTGCTGTACCGCTTCGTTAAGATATTCAAGAATCGTCTTGCTCATCCCTAGCATCGGTTCCTGTAGTTGCCCTTCGTATGTTTTGATTGCACTTACACCAACCTGGTCAAGATTCTCAGAAACTTCATCTGAATTTTGCGTAGTTGTAATCAGGGCTATGGTTTTATAATCCATATTCCCTGTATTTTCATCTACTTTCGTACGCGTTGTTACCAGATATGCTTTTCTAAATTGCCTGCTCTGATTTGACTTTTCGCTGAAATAGTAATTCATCAATGGCTCTGCAGCATCAATTTCAGTAACATCATATCCTGCAGCTTCAAGTTTTGTTCGTACTGAGCTAAGACTTGATCCACGGGCATTTACCAGTCTCTGTACCGCTTTGTCAAGCTCGCCGTTATCACGAACAAATGCATCAATAGCCGCATCCCTTTCAAGAGGCGGATTTAATGATTTTTGCAGCACACCAAATCTCGCGCTCGTATTCGGGATTTCGTATAATGTAATGTTACCATATCGCCAGTTCTTGAATTTTGACAACACGGTTCTGATTTGTGCTTCTTGAAACTGTTTGGAATCCTGCGCTGATACGCCTTGGAAAGTAAAGATTGTGCACACTATTGTAGCTACACAAAACTTAACAGAGCAAACCTTTTTTAAAATTTGCCGACTTGACATGTGATATCCTCTGACATACTCAAAAATTATTCGCAAAAACAATCACTAAGCAATTCTCCACTCTTATTTTAAAAGTGGAGAATCGCAGTTATTTTATATTATCTCTTCTGAAACGGAACTGTTATCAACGAGGTTTCTTCACCACTTACTTTACCGGTTGATTTATTCCTTGCCGTAGCAGATACAGTAATGTCTATCTGTCCACCATTAAATTTCTTACCGGTAATTTTACCTTTATCTAATCGAATTACTATCTGGTATCCATTCCCTGCTTGCTGTATTGCCGGTTCTCCTGCAATTGGTAAATTGTCAGGATTGCTAACTTCAATCCTCGGATCCTGAACTTCCAGATTAGCGTCCTGTGTCGTAATCTGAATATCTTTTACAATTACTTCAAAGTTCTTGATCCAGCGGCCATAATCAATTGTATTACTTCCACTAAATGAAGGTGGCGGTACCCCGACTGCTTTCGTCCCTTCTTCAAGTACAATTGGAGCGGCTGCAAATGGCGAAGACCACTCAACACGATAATTAACACTACCTACACTACTTGGAATCGGCTCATTTTTTACATCGAGTGCGATCCCGTTTACATTATATTGCTTGCTTCCAACCGTTGCCAATATTTTAAATTGCTCCGGAGCGATAGCATTTCCAGATGACGGCGAGAATCTAAAGCGAGGTGAATTACCTGATGTTACATTCACCACCATCGGTTTAGCCGGCTTACTTTCAAAAACCCTTAGAGCTAACGATTTCTTATCTTCCTTTCCTGCAAGTGCATGGACAATAACAATGTTATACGGAGTCGCACTTGGTTTCAAACTACGAATCACCAAATCATAATTCTTTGTTGTCCCGGCTGCACCTCCGCCCATTTGCGAAGCTACCGCACCACCACGTCCCGGTTCAATACTTGCACGTACACCCGGGCTGGTTTCACCTGATATTCTCGGCTCAGCGCCATTGATAATCGGGCCTGCTGAGAATGGAATACGAAGTTCCTGAACCTTATCAAATGCTTCTGTACTTTCTGTTGTCAGATTGATAAGCGGATCGCCTGTCTGCCTCTTAGGAGCACTTACTACACGAACATCAAACTCGGTAGAGCTACGATTCTGATCAATCTGCTCGGTTGCACCTGGCGTCAGCAGTTGTACAATATACGAGAATACCCGCATCTTGCCTGCTCTCTCACGCACTTTCTCATCCGGATCAATAGTTGCCTTAGCCGACTCTTGTTCAATAGTACTTTTAAACTTATCTAAATTTTCCGGTGTAGGATTTTTCTCAAGTTCTGTAGCTGCAGCCATTACTGCTGTTCCTTCAAGGTCTCTGGCAATTTCTTTCCGCACAGCCTTCAGTTCCTTTACTTTCAGCTTTACTGTACCTACATTTACCTCATCTTCATCCGCAACAGCCGCTCCTGGCAATGTAGTTCCACGCACACCAAGAATGTTATTGGTCTTGGATGCGAATCGAACCTTATACCAGCCATCCTGCTTTGGTTTAAAATATGCTACGAAGGACCGTTTTTTATATCGTCCGTTTAAGCTCTGCGCTGATGCATCCGTTTGCTCTTTACTATAAGCAAATATATCCTGGTCTCCAATAGGAGTTTTTTCAAATTGAGTAGGAGCAAACTCCCGGATATTACCAACCATAGCTTCAGAATCATATTGTCCGTATATAGGATTTTTATATGATTCGGATTTAGGTTCCTGATTTTTTGTAGCTTCCCCGTCAAGGCGTAATTTACGGAGCGCTACAAGCTGCCAGCCGGCATATTTTGGATCAGATGACGGACGCATTCCCACCGAACGGAAAGGAGCGGTCTTTTCCTGCTCTTTGATCTCAGCTTCCGTCGGGAACTCAGGAATAACATCAGCTTTTACACCACTGTAGAAAATCTGGTATTCCAGTTCACGCGCATTCGACAGATCAACCAGTTCCGCAAAACGCTTATCCTTATCTTCAGGTTTTAAACGCGGATCATTCTGAACTTTACTTATCTCGCCGCTTACATCAGTCACACCGACGTCCACAAAATAGCGGCGTTCTTCCTTTATAAGATCATATCCTTCGCCACTTTGGCCGCCTTTCAGTGTAATCTCATCACTACGGCGGGTATTTACACCCGTCGCGCCCGAACCCGACTGAAGCTGTGCGAGGATACTCTGCACGATCTTCATGGATTCTTTCTGTTTCTGCATGAGATGCTCTTCGGCTTCATCACGCTCCACGATAATGATCAGAAGCTCAAGAATTACTGCAAGATAAAGCACGAAATATACTTTACCGGCTCCTCCTTTTGACATATATTTTTCTCCAGTGAGATTCTACTTATATTCTTTTAAAAACATAACGACGCGGGCGAAAGCCACATATACATCTATGCTTTTTCCGTCCGCGTGACTGAAAAACTTGCAAACTTTTAAAAAGATGCAGCAGCTTTTTAAAAAGCTGTTAAAAAAGAACCTGTAACCGGATTATTTACTGGATGTTTCTTTTACTGCTTTGACTTCAGTTTTAGCAGTTTTAGCTGTCTTTACTTTTTTAGAAACTTTTTCAGCTTTTGCGCCTTTCATTTCGCAGGCAGCTTTATCTTTAGTAGCGCAGTGCTCAGCTTTTTCATCGGCAGACATCTGCTTTGTAGCACAGCATGAAGATGCTGATGTTGAGGAAGTTTTTTTAGCTGCTGCTTTGTGGTCATCACATTTTGCAGAAGCAGGAACTGATAAGAATGCCGCACAAATTACACCGGCGAGGATTCCCTGGATTTTTCTCATAATAATTCTCCTGAGTATGATATATGAAGTATGTTTCTTCGTGATTGTAACGCTTGGAAAACCTAATATATTGTAAATAGTTTTCATTGCCAAATACTTTTTTTAAAAACCTGTTTTACCTTTCACCTGAAAACAGCAACCGCTCCCGTAAAACATTGCTACGAAAGCGGTTGGAAGATATACATTTTTAAAAGGGTCTTTTTAACATCTTTAAAAATTTTCAAAAAAATTAAAAAAACATCATGTGCTATGAACAGCCGCTCGTTGTACCGCAGTCTTCACAAACAGTACAAGATCCATTCCGTTTTACGCGCATCGAGCCGCAATTTGAGCAATGCTCGCCGGTGTATCCTTTTGCTCGTGCCTCTTTAACCTTCGATTGTGTACCATTTGTTCCCGTTGAAACAACATTGACTGTTTCCTGTACGACCATCTCTAATTCCGGCTGTGCAGCTTTAAAAACAATTTTCTCCTGGCGGGCTTCGATAGAGGTTGGCTTCTTCTCAGCGATTGGCGGCAATTCATCAATTGCTTTTACATGCACGAAGTCGTTTCTTTTTAAATAATCGTACCCAAGCGAGCGGAATACATAATCGAGAATTGACGTGGAATTCTTGATCGCCTCATGTCCCTGAACAGGTCCAGCCGGCTCAAAACGCGTGAACGTAAATGAATCTACGAGTTCTTCAAGTGGAACGCCGTACTGAAGCGATTTCGATACAAGAACGGCAAAACAATTCATCAAACCTTTAAAAGAAGCGCCTTCTTTGTACATGTCAATGAATATCTCGCCCAACGAGCCGTCTTCGTACTCGCCTGTTCTTAAAAATACTTTATGTCCGCCGACATTGGCTTCACGTACAAATCCGTTACGTTTTTTCGGCAGTCTGCGACGTTCTGCTTCATAAACCACACGTTCTACGATTCGTTCCTGAACTTCTTTCGGGCCTTTTGTTTCGTCGAGTGAATCTTCATCGCCCAGCATTACAACCTCATCAAGGTCTTCATAGCTTGAGTTCAGGGGCTGCGAAAGCTTGGAGCCATCACGGTAAAGCGCGTTAGCTTTCACCATCAGTTTCCATGATTCCATATAGACATTACCAACTTCCTCAACAGTCGCTTCGCCCGGCATATTCACTGTTTTTGAAATTGCGCCGGAAATAAACGGCTGCGCTGCTGCCATCATGTGAACGTGCGCCATGTAGTCAATATAACGCTGGCCTTTTTTACCGCACTTATTCGCGCAGTCAAATACCGGCAAATGCTCATCTTTTAAATGCGGAGCGCCTTCAATAGTCATTGTTCCGCAGATATAATCATTCGCAATGTCAATTTCTTCTTTTGTAAAGCCAAGCGCGCGTAGAAGGTCGAAAGAATAATCGTCAAGCTGCTCAACACTAAAGCCAAGTTTATTTAAAAACTCTTCGCCGAGCGCCCATTTGTTAAACGCAAAACGCACGTCAAACACATTATCAAGTTGCTTTTCAATTGCTTCAATTTTATCGTCTGTAAAGCCCTTTGCTTTTAAAGAAGCTTTATTGATATGGGGGCAGCTAACAAGCGTTCCGTGGCCTTTGCAATACTTCTCAATATCTTCAATATTTTTATCAGAGTATCCAAGCGTTACAAGCGCTTTGCGAACGGATTGATTGACAATTTTAAAATAACCGCCGCCGGAAAGTTTTTTAAACTTCACAATAGCAAAATCCGGCTCAATTCCTGTTGTATCGCAGTCCATCACGAGCCCAATTGTTCCGGTCGGTGCGATAACACTCACTTGCGCATTGCGGTAGCCATGTTCCTCGCCAAGAGCAAGCGCGCGATCCCAAACTTTCTGAGCTGCTTCTGCAAGATACTCAGGGCAATATTCCGCTTTAATTCCCTGTGGCTTAATTGTCAGACCTTCGTATTCCTCATCCGGCGCGTTATACGCAGCACGGCGGTGATTACGGATCACGCGAAGCATTTCCTCGCGGTTGTTTTTAAATTTCGGGAATGGAGCTATATCACGCGCCATTTCAGCTGAAGTCGCATAGGATTCACCTGTTAGGATTGCTGTAATTGCACCCGAGATCGCTAAAGCTTCCGGTGAATCATACGGAATTCCCGCTGTCATTAAAATCGTTCCAAGATTTGCATAACCCAAACCAAGCGTTCTGAAATCATAGCTCAGCTTTGCTACCTGCTTTGAAGGAAACTGCGCCATTAGAACAGAGATTTCCAAAACAACTGTCCACAAGCGGACACCATGACGGAAATCATCCACTTTAAAAGCATTCGTCGCTTCGTCCACAAAGTGTGCAAGATTTAAGCTCGCAAGATTACACGCCGTATCATCAAGGAACATGTACTCAGAGCAAGGATTTGAGCCATTGATACGTCCGTCATTCGGGCACGTGTGCCACTCATTGATCGTCGTATCGTACTGAAGTCCCGGATCGGCTGATTTCCACGCGCTGATGGCAATTTTATTCCACAGGTCACGCGCTTTTACAAAACGGTTTACTTTTGTATTGCTACGGCCTTTTAATTCCCATTCGCCGTCAGCCAAAACCGCCTGCATGAATTCATTTGTCACACGAACGGAATTGTTAGAATTTTGCCCGCTCACTGTTACATATGCTTCTGATTCATAATGCGTGTCATATTGCTCAAATTTCAGATCAGTGAATCCCTGATCCACAAGCGCCAAGGTACGCATGATATAATTCATCGGAACGCCGCGATGAAGCGCGCGCTGGATAAGCTGATTCAGTTGCGGATTTGACTTGCGGTCGCTGCCGTTGATAGTAGCTTCTTCCACGATCGCTTTTAAAAACGTCGAGCCGATCTTCGAGCCAGCCACCAACGCCGCAACCTTTTCCTCTTCTTTCGCCTTCCACTCGATGAATTTTTCAATATCGGGATGATCAATATCCACGATTACCATCTTTGCTGCACGCCTTGTAGTTCCACCGGATTTGATAGCCCCCGCTGCCCGGTCAAAAATCTTTAAAAAGCTCATCAGCCCTGACGATTTACCACCGCCGGAAAGTGATTCGCCTTCACCGCGAAGTGACGAAAAATTCGTTCCTGTTCCGCTTCCGAATTTAAATATCCGTGCTTCGCGTGTTGCCAGGTCAAAAATCCCACCTTCGTTTACAAGATCATCTTCTACCGATTGGATAAAGCACGCGTGCGGTTGAGGATGCGTATAAGCGTCCGTCGAGCGCGTCAGTTTTCCTGTCACAGCATCAACATAATAATGTCCCTGCGGCTTGCCGGTAATTCCATACGCGAAGTTCAAACCAGTGTTGAACCACTGCGGCGAATTCGGCGCGCACATTTGCTTCAGCAGCATGTAGGCGATTTCATCATAAAACGCCTCAGCATCAGCCGCCGTATCAAAATATTTATGCTCCTCGCCCCAAGCGCGCCAGCAGCCTGCCAGGCGGTGTACAACCTGCTTTACGGAAGTTTCGCCGCCCATTTTCTGCTCGCCTTTTTCGTCCAAAACAGGTTGGCCTTTTTCATCTACGAGCGGAATTCCGGCTTTGCGGAAATATTTCTGTGCAAGAATATCCGTTGCTACCTGCGACCACTGCGCCGGCACCTCGATATTCTCCATTTTAAAAACTGTGGAACCATCGGTATTTTTTAAAGCCGAAGTACGGTACGTGTACTCAAACTGGTCGAAGGGGCTTGTGCCTTCCTTCGTAAAGCGGCGTTGTATGTTCATGAGACTGCCCTGCTGGAAACTTAAGGATTAATGTATAGTAAATCTATGGTGATTTTTCTGTATAACTTTTTGCCGCGCAATGTTTTAAAAGGTTAATTCTTTTAAAACCCGGTGTTAGATTTCTTTTTAAAACCTGCTGCAAATGCAAATTACCCAAGTCTGAAATCCTACACAAGCAAAAGTTATTAACACAATCTCAAACCACCGTTTTTAAAGGATTCTTAAAACGAAATTTAATTTTTAAAAAGGAAAATCTGTAATTTCGGGAATTCTACAATTCGTCATTCTGAGCGCAGCGAAGAATCTCAAACAAACAGGACGCGTCAAACTATCGTAACCATGTTCGGGATTCTTCGCTACGCTTCAGAATGACGAGATTTTAAAAATTTTTCCTTTTTACTTTTACCTTTTTACTTCTAAAAAATGACCGACTGGCATAATTATATTGCTCCGGCAATCATCCTCGCTTTTTTCACGATCATCGGGCTGACGTCGCGCTGGATACTAAGTTTCTGGTTCCACCGGATCGCAAAAAAAACTGCTTTTAAACATGACGATTTAATCCTCGGAATCATACGAAAACCCGCATTTTACTGGATATTTTTTGCCGGGCTGCACATTGCAATTAAAGCCGCGCCGTTTGCAAATATCGTCGTTCCGTATTCCGCACCGGTTTTAAAAGGGCTTTCGTTGGCGATTTTCACGTATGTAATCGCGCGGTTCATCGTTCACATTATTCATATCCGTTCGGAAAATAGGAACGACGGCCGCGCCACAACGTCGCTGATCCGCAAAGTCGTGCAGTTTGTCGTGTATCTCATCGGCGCAATTGTCATTCTCGATTCTTTTGATATCAAAGTCACACCGATCTTAACAGCGTTGGGAATTGGCGGTTTGGCTGTCGCTCTCGCGCTTCAGGACACGCTTTCAAACGTTTTTGCGGGAATATATTTAACACTGGCAAATCAGGTTCGCGTCGGCGATTACATTCAGATGGTGGACGCGGAAGGTTTTGTAAAAGACATCAGCTGGCGCACAACCGTGCTTCGCCGCAGCGATGAAAATATCGTGATTATCCCGAACAGCAAACTTTCACAGGCGACGATTCTGAATTATCACGTCGAAGGCGCATTTATCCGCAATAGAATCATTCTCAACGTAGATTTTTCAAATGATCCCGACAGAGTGGAAAATCTTTTAAAAGACGTTATTTTTAAAAGCGGCCACGCCACGCTCGACGAAGTTTCCCGCGAAACCCAGCCCGACGGAAAAATTCGTGGACTCCTCAGCGAACCCGCTCCACTCGTACGCTTTAACGATTTTGGCGCGGCAACGTTGAATTTTCACATCACATTTTCCGTCAGCAGTTTTGAATATTTCTATTCGACGCGGCACGAGCTTTTAAAAAAGATTTTCATGCGCTTTCGCGAAGAAGGAATTGCTGTTTCCGTGCCGGCCGTTGCGCCTGTTGCTCCGGTGCCGGTTCCGCCGCCGGGACTTTTACCGAAGTAGTTTTTAAAAGCTTTTTAAAACCTTTAAAAAATTGTCATTGCGAGCGCAGTGTGGCAATCTGATTTTCGCTATTTAAGACGTTGTCATTCTGAGCAGAACGAAGAATCTCAAACAGACAGGACGCGTTACCCTGACGTAACCATGTTCGCGATTCTTCGCTCTGCTCAGAATGACGGCTTAAAATAATGCTCAATTAAGAATTAAAAATGTACGAAACCGACCTCGCCACATACTACTTCATCAACCGCACCACGGCAAATCCCGTTTTCGACATTCTCATGCCGTTCGTCACGGGAAAACTCTTCTATTTTGTCTACGCAGTTCTCATCGGGCTGCTCCTCTGGTTCGGCAAAAAACGTGCGTTCATCTGCGTCGGGCTGCTCGTCATCACCGTCGCCGCGAGCGATTCCGTCAATAGCCGAGTGATAAAAGAACTCGTCGGGCGCGTCCGTCCCTGCTCGGCTTTAAAAGACGCGCGCCTGCTCACCGGCTGCGGCGGCGGAAAATCCTTCCCGTCCACGCACGCCACCAATAACTTCGCCGCCGCCGTGCTCATCGGTTACTTTTTTAAAAAGACGTGGCCCTATGGCGTGGGCATCGCGGCAATGGTCGCCTATTCGCGTGTGTACGTCGGCGTTCACTATCCGGCTGATGTGCTCGGCGGGGCGCTCGTCGGCGTGTGCTTTGCGCTTTTTGTTATTCAGTTTTATCGGCTCGGCGTTTGGTGGGTTGGGAAAAGAAGGCTTTTAAAAGCGGGGAATATTGTGTAATTTTTAAAACTTACTTTTTAAAAACTATTTAAAATTTGCAATGAAATTCTACTTCGTTGACATAAATAGAAACCTGACAGAAGCTTGGGAAAAGAGTTTTAAAGATATTGAAAATGTCATTGTCAAACATGATTCAATTTTCAATTATCCGTGTGACGCAATTGTCAGCCCGGCAAATAGTTTTGGATTTATGGATGGCGGAATTGATTTACCTATCTCAGAAAAGCTCGGTTGGCATGTTCAGAAGAATTTACAGAAAATAATTATTGATAAATATTACGGCGAACTTCTTGTCGGTCAGTCAGAAATTTTAGAAACTGGGCACAAAGATTTCCCTTATCTCATTTCTGCTCCGACAATGCGAATTCCAAAGCCAATTGATGATACGACAAACGTATATCTGGCTTTTAAAGCAATTCTGTCGCTTTTAAAATTCGGTAAATTTGACAATGGAGAATTAATCAGAAGCAAAGTTCAAAGTGTTGCTATTCCAGGCTTGGGAACAGGCGTTGGCCAATTGCACCCGATTAATTGTGCGCGTCAGATGCGTGCTGCTTGGGAAGAAATTATGAATGAGCGTTTTAAAATTGAGAAAGATTGGGGCGATTTAGATGAAATCCATACTATTAAGGAGAAACCTTAAATAGTTTTAAAAACCCGCCTAACTCAACAACTCCGTCGGAATCAACTTCCGCCCCATATATCCATCGTGATAGCCATGATAAAACGTCAGTTCCGGCTCATCACTCCGCCAGCAGAGCAGCACCTCGCGCCCGTCTATTTCCGACGGAAAATCCACAAGCCCGATGGTAAAATTCCAATCTTTAAAATAGCAGCCGAGCTCAACGAGCTCACCCATGAGCGCTTCGAGCTGGGCGTTCTTCTGGCGAAATTCCGGTTCGCTTTCGGCCTCGGCACCCAGCCGGCGAACGATTTCCTGCAACTCCTGCCCCGTTTGCAAAATATCGCCGACGATCTGCTTTACGAGCGGAAGGGTTTGCGTGGCTTCTTTTGGAGTGAATTTGATCACAGATTTCCTCAGATTATTCAGATTTCACAGATTTTAAAAAATTTGAGTTTCGTTGTTTTTAAAAGAATTATTCGCCTACCAGATTCTTCAGGAAAACGCCCGTACCATACGCCAGGCCGGCAGCTATCGCACCGATCAGAACGGTTTCCAAACCGGATTTCCACCAGCGCGAATTTGACCAGATACTTTTTACCGAGCCGATGATGAAGAAACCGATGAGCGTCATCAAAGCTGACAGATTAAAGGCATTGGCAGAGCTGAAAAGATAAGGCGCCATCGGCACAAATCCGCACACAATAAATGCTGTGAACGTCGCAAAAGCAGCTTTAAGCGGCGAGCGTACTTCGGCGGCCAGTCCGTATTCTTCTGCCAGCATCGTCGCCACCCAGCGTTTTTTGTCGTTGGTAATCACTTCCACCACTTTTTCCAAATCAGCGCCTTTAAAACCCTTTCTGCTGTAAATCTCCCGGATTTCTGCCATCTCGCCTTCGGGTGCCAGTTCAATGTGACGCTGCTCAATAGCTTCCGTGCGACGATAATCATCCTGCTCCGCGCGCGTGCCAAGATAGTTCGACGCCGCCATGGAAAAGCCGTCAGCGATCAAATTGGCAAAACCAAGGATCAGCACTATCAGCGACGACAGCTCCGCGCCCGCAACACCTGAAACGATGGCAAACGTCGTGACCGTACCGTCAATCCCGCCGTAGATCCAGTCGCGAACATACGAATGCTTTACACGGGAAATTCTCTCGCGGATGGCTTCCTCTGTGTGTTCGTGTTCGAGTTTAGTGTCCTTTTTTGGCGTAAATTTTTTCATGGTGAAATACGCGAAATTGTATGCTTTTACGTAAACTTACTTTTTAAAACCGTGACTGTAAAATTTATTTCTCTGCAATTAACCTTATACGTATATTGCAGTTGAAAATAATCCTGGATGAACGCCACTTCATTCTTCGCGCCATCGCCCAAAATTATGCACAAAAATAATTTCGATTTCCTCCGCCTGCTTTTTGCCGTGCTTGTCATTGTTAGCCATTCTTACTCGCTTTCGGGCGACTGGAGCGGCGGCGATATTCTCTACCGTAACACGGGCGAACACGTCGCTTTTTCCTATCTCGGAGTGAGTGGGTTTTTCATCCTGAGCGGCTACCTCATTTTTCAAAGTTTACTACGCAGCCGCAATCTGATCGAGTATTTCTGGAAGCGGCTTCTGAGGCTCTATCCGGCTCTATTCGTAGTGTTGGTGCTGACGGTAATTCTCTCCCCATTTGTCTACGAAGGCAGTTTGCAAAACTATTTAACAGAAAAAACAGCATGGACGTATATTCCAAGGAATCTTGCCTTATTGCAGCCCCAGTTTCATATAAACGGGGTATTTAAAAGTGGCGCAATCAATGGCTCACTCTGGACGATCGGTTTTGAATTCCTCTTTTATGTCGGGCTGTCATCGCTTTTCTTTTTTAAAAACCGTCCCGTCGTTTTAAAAACGCTACTTGCTGTTGGTTTTATCACATTATTTTTGGGAAAGATATTTCTTTTTAAAACAATCGGTTTCGCAGCTCTCAGCGAAAAACCGTATGTAAATCTCGCGATATATTTCGTCAGCGGCTCACTTCTCGCGGCTTTTAAAATCGAGGATTTTAAAAACAGGAAAGAGCTTTTTGCTGTTGGAATTACAGGCATCACCGCCGCATTATTTTTCAACTTTTTTAACACTGCTGAATTTCTCTTTTTGCCGCTCATCGTCCTGCCCTTTGGCATTGCCTCCACCCGCTTTATTAATGAAACCGGACGTGTGATCGGTGATCTGTCGTACGGCATGTATATATATGCTTTTCCCGTCGCGCAGGCACTCGCCCATTATTTCAGTCTGAGCGCCGGGGAAATGATGGTCTTCTCGCTTCTCATCACCAGCATTTGTGCATATTTTTCCTGGCATTTCATTGAGAAAAAAGCTTTAAAACTAAAGAAGCTTCAACCGCTGGCGCTTTTTAAAAAGCGGGAAGTGGAAGTTGCGATTGCAGAGTAAGTTCTTTTTAAAAATTCTTCTTACTAATTTGTCATTCCCCTGCAAAGGGGAATCTCACCTCAGTTGATCGCGTCCGGCACACAATCCCGTTGTAAAAATAGCACTTTTGAAAACCTCACAATTTCAGTTTTCCAACTTCTTCCGACATGAGATTCCCGCCTTCGCGGGAATGACAATGTGTATAAATTCCTAAAATCAGTGGAATCCAAGAATCTGTGCAAATCCGTGATTCAGAAGAAAATTCTTTTAAAACCGGTCACGAATCACCAGTTACGAGTCACCAACTCCGCCGCCTTCACACCACTTTGCGCTGCGCCTTCAAGCGTTGCGGGAAGCTGTGTGGCTGTCCAGTCGCCTGCGAGGAAAAAGTTGCTTAAAGGCGTTTCAGCCTTGATCCGCTTTGGCTCGAAGTATGGCGTGGCGAGGAATGTTGCAGCTTTTTCCTTGATGACTTTCCATTCGAGCAGTTTGGCGTCGCGGGCGGCGGGAAATGCGGTTTGCAATTCTTTAAAACATTCCAGCGCAACCTGCTCGGGCGCTGTGTCCACGAGGGAATTTCCTGCGCTGACGGTGAGCGAAATGTGGCCGGGATATTTTTTTAAAAGCTCGGGTGCGGCGTCGGTGAAGGCGCGGCGGTTGAAAACCCACTGTGTTGTGGTGCCGAGCATCGCGGCGAAATCTTCCTGCATGATTTCGCGGTCGAGCCAGAGATAGAGCGACACGATAGGCGAAAATTCGTACTCGCCGAGCGTTGTGGAAATGGTTTTGAAAGATTCGTGCGCGGCGATTTCGGGTGGGAGAATCCGCAGTAAGGCGCGTGGCGGAATGGCAGAAATCACGGCGTCGCATGCGAATTCCTCGCCGTTTGACAATTTCAGCCCGACGGCTTTGTCGTTTTTAAAAAGGATGTGCTGGATGGGTTCGCTCATGTGGACTTGGCCGCCGTTCGATTCCAGCCACCTTTTAAAAGGTGCGAGGAGTTCGGAAAGCCCGGCTTTTGGGATTATCAATTGCGAGGCTTCGCGTCCGCCGAAAAATGCGCGTTTTAAAACTTCTGTTAAAAGAACGGATGCGGCCTGGCGCGGGTTGGCGTTGAGCGTGGCGATGATGATGGGTTCCCAGAAGCGCGTTATCATTTCGTCGGTCTGGCTGTGCTTTTTTAAAAAGTCATGGCAGGAAATTTCTTCACTTTTTAAAAGCCCGAGCTGGAGTTTTGCGGCGAAGCCCAGCGCTTTTACACGTGATGCGAGCGACACGTTTTTTAAAAGCAGAATTCCTGCGGCGATGCCTGCTTTTCCGGGAAGGCGCGATGTGTCGAGCAGGTCGCGGCGTCCGTCGGCGTCGAGGAAGAGAACTTTTAAAGCGGACTGGCGCGCGAGGAGATGGTCGGTTTTTAAAAGCGCGAGGACTTTTAAAAACTCGTGGTAGCAGCCCATGAGGACGTGCTGCCCGTTGTCAATGGTCTCGCCGGTGGTGCGCTCGGCGAAGCTGCGGGCTCGTCCGCCGATGTGCTGCGTTGCCTCGAAGATTTGGACTTCGGCGCCGCGCTGTGCGAGGTGCATTGCGGCGGAGATTCCGGCGACCCCTGCGCCGATGATGGCGATTTTTTTAGACATTTAGTTTTTAAAACTTCCAATCTGATTTTTTGAAACTTTTACCATCGATAATTAATTCATCTTTTGAAAGAAATTCGATTGATTCAACTTTAGTTTTTCCTGGCAAACTAAATATTAACAGTACTTTAACCGAATCATTTTCTTTTCTTAATTGGAAATATGGCGGTTCGGAAATTCTGGCATAACTACCATGTTTTTTATTAAGTCCTAAATCTCGAATTCCACCATATTCTATATCATTTTTAAAAAAGCGTATATCTTCAAATCGATAAATATGCCAATGTTTATTTCCGTCCTTATCTTCATATTCCCAAGAGCCAGCAAGATATTTTTTCACGGTATCTAAAGAAGTTAGATTTACTGACTGTTGCTTATAAAATTCACAACCTACAATTAATAAGCAAACAAGACATACGATTACATTTTTCATAATTTTCTCTTTTTAAAAGATTGTCATTGCGAGGAGTCTTCGACGAAGCAATCGCTACACCTGCGAACGCGACAAACTGATGTAGCGATTGCCACGTTGCGGAAGACCGCGCCTCGCAATGACCGGCGCTTATTCGATAGTTTTTTTCATTTTAAAAATTAAGTAAAAAGCGAAAATCACTTGAATTATTACAAAAAATGCAATCATACGAGAGTTAAGAAGTAAGATTTCAAAGAATCCGTCTGTAAAATATACAGTTTCTTCTGCCGGATAATCAAGAACCATAATATTCCACGTGAGATACCAAGCAAAGCAGAGAATTAAAACAACTTCAATCAGTACGTAAATCCAAAATTTATTGAGCTTGTTTTTCATGATTTAAAAAGATTATTCATTTTTAAAAACAGAAATTTACTGTTTTAAAAGCAATTATTTTTAAAAAGATGCGTCGGAAAGGGCGGTTTTTAAAAAAGTTTTGAAAAAGTGTAAAAAAGTTTTTGTGTTTTTGGAAAGTTGCAGTATATTTGCACTCTTCTTTTGACGATATATGCGGACGTGGTGAAATTGGCAGACACGCCAGACTTAGGATCTGGTATCGCAAGATGTGGGAGTTCAAGTCTCCCCGTCCGCACTCTTCTTTTAAAATCCTCTTTTGAAAAAAGCTAAATTCTACACTTTGAATCATACATGAAGGGATAGTTTTGGAAACGAAAATTACTGACCTCGAAAATTCTCAACACGAAGTTGAAATCAAACTTACCGCACAAGATTTAAAAGCCCACTACGAAAAAGCATACCAGAAAGCTTCTAAAGATATCGAAATCAAAGGTTTCCGCAAGGGCAAAGTGCCGATGAATCTCATCAAGCAGCACTTTGGCCGCCGCATTGAAGCTGATGCCGTTGAGGATATCGCAGATGTGGAATTCCGCCGCGTGGTGCAGGAAAATAATATCCAGATCATCGGGCAGCCGTCGCTGATGGACATTCAGAAAGATGGCGAGAACATGGTTTTTAAAATCCGCTATGAAACTCTGCCGGATTTTGAGCTTGGCTCGTATCGCGGCCTGACGCTTCAGAAGCCGGTTCGCCGCGCAACTGATGAGGAAGTTCAGAAGGAAATTGATAATCTGCTCCTTCGCAGCGCAGAAGTTCGCCCGGCTGAGCAAATTGTGAATAATATGTTCGTGGCGAAATTGAAATTGCGCGAGCTGGACGAAGCGACGGGAACGCCGATCATTGGCTCGGAAGCGCGTGATCTGGATGTTTTCCTTGATGCGCCGCAGACTGACCCGAATTTAAAAGATCTGCTTTTAAATGCGAAAGTCGGCGATACGTTCAATTATCGCATGGAAATGCCGGAAGAAGGCCACGAAGGACACAATCACGCGCATCCTGTAAAGCAACTTCGCGCAGAAGTTGTGGAAATTCAGGAGATCATTCCGCCGGAATTTACGAACGAAGCTGTTGAAAAATTAACAGACGGCGCTTTGACTTCAACCGAAGAACTTCGCGAAGACGTGGTGAAGAATATTGAGAATTATTTTGACGAAGAATCGCGTAAGTCAATGGAAGACCAGGTAGTTGACCAGGTCGTGGGCGCGCATGAATTTTCCGTTCCTGAGGCGATGGTGCAGGAAGTGATGAAAAGCATGACAGAAGATTTTAAAAATCGCAATAAAGATACGCACGGAATTGAACGCTTAACCGTTAAAGAGATGGAGCCGCAGCTTCGCCCGATGGCAGAAAAAATTGCTAAGTGGGAAATGATCCGTCACAAGATCATCGAAGCCGAAGAAATCGAAGTAACGGACGAGGATCTTCAGCCGATCGTCGAATATTACATTCAGCAGACACAAATGCCGGAAGACCAGATCAAGCCGATTTTAAAAGAAAATCCGCAGGTGATCAATCGCATCCTTTCGGACAAAGTTGTAAAAACGCTGATCGATTATGCAATTATCAATGAAGTCGAAGTTGCGCCTCAGCCACAAGTATAGTTTTAAAAACTTTTCTGAAATTGAGGTTTTAAAAAAGAATGTCACAATTTATGATGAATCCAATTAATCATCTCGTGCCGATGGTGGTCGAGCAGACCAGCCGCGGTGAGCGTTCGTACGATATTTATTCCCGCTTGCTTAAAGAGCGGATCATTTTCGTCAATACGCCCGTGGATGACACGATGGCGAGCTTGATTATCGCACAGCTTTTATTTTTGGAAAGCGAAGATCCTGCAAAAGATATTTATATGTATATTAATTCGCCGGGCGGCAGTGTTTCTGCGGGCTTGGCTATTTATGATACAATGCAGTGGATACGCCCGGATATTTCGACGATCTGTATCGGTATGGCAGCGTCTATGGCGCAGGTGCTCTTATGCGCCGGCACGAAAGGTAAACGCTATGCTCTTCCGCACTCACGCATCATGATGCACCAGCCGTCGGGCGGTATGCAGGGACAGTCGGTTGAGATGGAAATCCAGCTGAAAGAAATGTTGAGAATCCGCGAAATGCTGTATGAGATCATCGCAAAGCACACGGGCAAAGACATCAAGACAATTGAAAAAGATGCTGACCGCGATAATTTCATGTCGCCGGAGCAGGCGAAAGCATACGGACTGATCGACCGCGTGATGGAGCGTATTCCTGATGAAATTTTAGAAGGAACCTCCAGCGCACCGAAAATTGGTGAAGCGCGCAAGGAAGAAGGCGGCCCAAGCACTGATCCGAAGTAATTGAACTGATCTTTTAAAAAGATTCCCTCCCTGTTTTTTAAAAGCGGGCGAGGGAATTTTTGTAAGTTTGCAGTTCGGTTTTTTAAAAACTTTTAAAGAAGTTTTTAAAAAACCGGGGTAAATTCCCCTCCTCGGAGGGGTGCCTCAGGCGGGGAGGGTTCTCTGCGGCAAAAAGGTTTACGGCAACTTCTTACGTGAACCCTCCCCGCCCTACGGGCACCCCTCCCGAGAGGGGAATTTTCTTTGTACATTTTCTCTGTAAAAGAACTTTTAAAAAATAGATTATGGCGAAACATACAACAACTCAGCCGGAAGAATTGACCTGTACATTTTGCGGGCGCTCATCCAGCGAAGTGACGAGTTTGATAGCTGGGCCGGACGTATATATCTGTGATATCTGCGTGCAGAATTCGGTGGAAATCCTTCGCAGCAATGCTTCAAAAGCGACACGCCGCGATATTGGCTCGCTCCCCCGCCCTTCTGAAATCAAAGGAAAATTAGACGAATATGTCATCGGGCAAGACCGCGCAAAGCAGATTTTGTCCGTGGCAGTGTACAATCATTACAAGCGCATCCAAGCACAGGACTTAGTTGGCGCGTTCGATGAAGTGGAAATTGAAAAAAGCAACATTCTCCTTCTTGGCCCAACCGGAACGGGAAAAACGCTTTTGGCGCAGACACTCGCGAGAATTCTTGATGTACCGTTTGCCATTGCGGATGCTACGACGCTGACAGAATCGGGTTATGTCGGCGATGACGTTGAGACAATTCTCGTTCATCTGTTACAAAATGCAGATTATAACGCAGAGCGCGCAGAACGTGGCATTATCTACCTTGACGAAATTGACAAAATTTCCCGCAAAAGTGATTCGGCCAGCATCACACGCGACGTTTCGGGTGAAGGCGTGCAACAGGCTCTTTTAAAAATATTGGAAGGAACTGTTGCAGGCGTGCCACCACGCGGCGGACGCAAACATCCCGAGCAACCGCTTGTCTATATTAATACGCGCAATATTTTGTTCATCTGCGGCGGTGCTTTTGAAGGGGTGGAGAAAGTCGTTGCAAAACGTATGCGCAGCTCTACAATGGGCTTCAGTTCTGAAGAATCGTCCAAGCACGTTGAAGAAAGTTTAGAGCTTCTTCAAAAAGTAGAGCCGGACGACCTTTTAAAATTTGGGTTTATTCCTGAATTGATTGGGCGTTTGCCGGTCATCGCGCCGCTCAATCCGCTGTCGGATGAAGCATTTATGGATATTCTCGTCAATCCGAAAAATGCTATAATAAAGCAATACAAAAAACTGTTCTTACTTGAAGGCGTCGAACTGGACTTTGAGCCGGGAGCTTTAACGGAAATAACCAAAAAAGCAAAATCCCGAAAGACAGGAGCGCGCGCACTTCGTGGCATTTTGGAAGAGATCATGTTGCCGATCATGTTTTCGTTGCCGGATAAACGCTATGTGCGCAAATGTACGATTACGCAAAAAGTTGTAACGGAAGGTGCGGAGCCGATCTATCAGGTGACGCAGGAAGAGCAGAAGAAAGCGGGATAATATCGTTTTAAAAACTGCTTACAGAAGATATTTTTTAAAAACAATTTTGCCATTTTAAAAAAAAGTGGTAAATTGCAAGTCTATTTGAAATACGCCAGAATTTTTTCCCTCATATATCGGTGCAGACATGTTTGCAATAGTAGAAATTGCTGCTCAGCAGTATAAAGTACAGCAGTCGGACGTTATCAACGTTCCGCTTTTAAAAGGAAACGTCGGCGACGCAATTGAATTCGGCAATATCCTCATGACAGGCGATGGCGATAATATCAATATCGGCGCTCCTTCTATCAAAGGATCGGTTCATGGCGAGATCGTAGCTCATGGAAAAGCTGATAAAGTTCTTGTATTCCACAAGAAACGCCGCAAAGGATACCAGAAACTGAATGGCCACCGCCAGAACTACACACGTATTAAAATCACTGACATCAAATTATAACAAACTATAATTCGAGAGAGCTAAGAAAATGGCACACAAAAAAGGGGGCGGCTCCACCAAGAACGGCCGTGATTCAAACCCGCAATATCTTGGCGTAAAGCGCTTCGGCGGCCAGCTAGTAAATGCAGGCACAATTATCGTTCGCCAGCACGGCACGAAATTCCACCCGGGCAATAACGTCGGAGTGGGTAAAGATTACACGCTTTTCGCACTGATCGAAGGCGCGGTGAAATTTGAGCGCAAAGACAAATATCGCACACAGGTTTCTGTGTATAACGAAATGGTAGCTCAGGACGCTCAGGCATAATTTTCAATTATGATGAGTTTGTAAAAAATATATAACGCCTCTTTGTGAACAATTCGCAAAGAGGCGTTTTTGTTTTTAAAAGGAATTTTTAAAGGCGATCCCTCTGTCCTGCGGACATCTCCCTTAGAAAAGGGAGACTTTCTTCTGACGATTTTAAAACTCTTTAAAGCATTTCAAAACCTCACACTGAGCTTGTCGAAGTGCGAGTGCGTCAGAAGATCGCGGTAGTTTTTAAAAGAATTGTTCTTTTTACTAAATCTGTTGGAAATTTCGTGCTTCGACTACGTTCAGCATGAAATTTTGTGATGACGACTTTAAAAACTGTCATTCTGAGCAGCGCGAAGAATCTACGTCAAAAGTTCGCGTTAGTCTGTTCTGCCGTTGATTCTTCGTTACACTCAGAATGACATTCGGGCTTTTAAAATCGCGATAAATTCTTTTTAAAAACCAACAATTATAACCGCGAAATTCTCTAATTTTGCATATATCTTTTAAAAATATTTCTCTCACTTAACTCTTTAAAAACATGAAAATTACCGTAGTAGGCGCAGGCAATGTGGGCGCGACAACCGCTCAGCGTATTGCCGATAAAGGCCTTGCCGATGAACTGGTGCTTGTGGACGTTGTGGAAGGAATTCCGCAGGGTAAAGCGCTTGATATGTTCCAGTCCATGCCTGTGGAAGGCTCTGACTGTATCGTGACTGGTACGAACGGCTACGAAGAAACAGCGGATTCGCACATCGTGGTGATCACTGCCGGACTTGCCCGCAAACCGGGAATGAGCCGTGATGACTTGTTAGTAAAAAATGCTGAAATCGTGCGCTCATGCGCTGAGCAGGCGATCAAATATTCGCCGAACGCGTTTTTCATCATCGTTTCTAATCCGCTTGACGTGATGACGCACGTTGCTCTCCAAGCAACAGGCCTTCCGCGCCACAAAGTGATGGGCATGGCGGGCGTTCTGGACGCAGCACGCTACCGCACATTTATCGCTATGGAGCTGAACGTATCCGTGGAAGACATCCAGGCATTCGTGCTTGGCGGCCACGGCGACAGCATGGTTCCGCTTCCGCGCTTTACGACGGTTGCCGGTGTGCCTATCTCCGAGCTGATGTCGCAGGAGCGCATTGATGCTATCGTACACCGCACGGCAAACGGCGGTATCGAGATCGTAAACCACCTGAAAACAGGTAGCGCGTACTACGCTCCATCGGCTTCGGCTGTAGAAATGGTAGAGTGCATCGTGAAAAACAAGCGTCGCATCCTTCCGTGCGCTGTGGCTCTCGAAGGCGAATACGGTATGAGCGATGTAGTGGTTGGCGTGCCGATCAAGATCGGTAAAAACGGTATGGAGCAGATCATCGAGATCAAGCTGACCGACGACGAATCAGCAGCTTTAAAACGCTCGGCTGACGACGTAAAAGCAAATATCGAAAAGCTAAAAACTCTTTCGGCAGCAAGCGCGAACTAAGAGTTTTTAAAAAGGTTTTTTAAGTTTTAAAAGGCGGTTTCTTTTTTAAAAGGAGCTGCCTTTTTTTTGTTTTTTTAAAAAGGGATGTCACTGTCGTCGTGAGTCGGTGGAGAAACTTTTCCAATTTTATTAGCACTATCTAATTCCTCAAAAATTGATTTGAAGGTTTCATCAACTTTATAGTGAATTCGGCTAACAGCACTATGAAGAGCCTTTAAAAGTTTATATCCATCAGTTGTATCACTACAACCTATTTTATCAATTTGATGTCCGTCTTCATTATATATCGCCAAATCGTAATAAACCTTCCCTTCAAAACTGTCGAACCATTTATCAATAGTAATTACACTTGAATTGAGCTGTAATCTGAATTCTTCCTCTCGACTGGTTTTCTCCCATAGCGCATCCCGATTTACAGTTCGTTCTGTAAGCTTCGTGATTAATAGTTGGTAATTTTCTGGCATCATAGTCTTTTATATTTTAATTTATTTTCAAATTCAGAAAGTAGTGATGATATTGATTCTAGATTGGCTATAATCTTTTTAAAGTTTACACCCCGCTTATCAGTTAAAACATGAGAACTTAAATTATTTAAATCAATAATAAAATCTGAAAATGCAGTTTTATATTCGTCACTATTTGTTAATTCAAATAATTCTATATTGTGCTTTACTTGAATAAGGACAGATTTCACATCCTTCATTCTAAGTTGAGCCAATTCATACTTTTCACTTTTAATATAGTTCTGGACTTCTCGAACTGATTGAATAGTTTTTGAAAGTTCTGAAACTGAGAGAATTTGATTAATCCTTTCATTTGCAGCATTCACAGCTTTTTCAGTCTTTTCTGCTGTTTCGCGTAGCGAATGAATTTGTAGATAAGCTAACGCTAAACCATAAATAGAAATCAATGTGCCAATAATTGCAAGTATATTGATTTTAGTTCTATCAACTGGATCTAGATACCATAAAACAATGGTAAATCCAACAAGAATTAGGATTAATAATAATATTAAAGCTGTGTTTCTATTCACTTAATAATTATTTTTTAAAAATACATTCAAAAGCAATTTACAAATTTTTTAAAGATTTGCAACAAATGCTTTATTAAAACTTTAAAGGCGGTTTCTTTTAAAAAGAGCCGCCTTTTTTATATCACTAAAAAGCATGTTTTTTAAAGCACAATCGGCAATTCCACAATGAATTTTGCGCCGTACCCGGCTTCCGATTCGCAGATTACTTTTCCGTTCATTGCCTCGACTAATTTGTTTACAATACTCAATCCTAATCCTGTTGATCTCTCGCCACCTGTTGGCTTTGCGCTCAACTTTGAAAACTTTTGAAAAAGTTTTGTTTTATCTTCCTTTGTCAGTCCCGGGCCTTCATCTCCTATCTCTATCCGGTAGAGATTTCCTGCTTTTTGAGCCCGAACGTAAATTTTCTTTCTCTTTGGTGAATATTTTACTGCATTCGACAGCAGATTTTCAATTACCTGAATCAGTGCGATTTTATCAGCGATGATTGAGGCTTCTTCTATTTCGGCGTGCAACTCAATTTCTTTTTGCTCTGCCTCATTCTTATATTCTGAGATAATTTCTTTAAAAGTTTCCTGTGATGAAATTTCTTCCCGCTGAATTCTTAATTTTCCCGATTCAATGGCATTGATGCTGAGGAGGCTGCCGACGGTATTGCTCATCCTTGTGGCGGTATGTTCGATCAAAGAGATCTTTTCAAATATTTCTGCTTTGTCAAGACGGTCATAATAATTAAGAATAAGCTGGGTTTGAAGAATTATTCCGGTTAATGGAGTTTGGATACCTTGCGCTGCAATTCCCAGGAATTCATTTTTTTCTGTATTCAGTTGGTCAAGTTCATAGTTTACTGCGGTCAGATGTTCATTGAGTGTACGCACTTGTTCACAGGCATCTTGAAGATCAGAATTGATCTCAGCAAGTTCAGCATTTTTACGTTGTTCAAATTCGTGGTCTTTCTCAAGGTCAGATAATTGCTTTTGTATTTCAAGATTCCTGATCTGTGCTGCGCTTTCTTTATTATATATTTCCCGCTCAATATCATGATACTGCCTGAAATGTATTCCAAAGTTTTTCCAGTCGGCGATCTTTTCAAAAAGCTCGGCAAGTTTTAAATGTATCGTAAACTGTAATCTTTTACTGTCAATTTGTTCAGCTATGTCAAGCGCATCATACAGGTATTGTGTAGCTTTTTTAAAATCATGTCTGGGAAATTCAGGCGTCGCAAAAAGTACGCCCAAATGCATTAGCGTTGTTGAAATACCGTTTTTATTCCCTGACTTTATATCAATTTCTATTGACTGGTTATAAAATTCTACAGCTTTTTCATATTGCCCGGTTTCATGATAAATACTGCCTATAGCACCAAGCGACTTTGAAATATTCTCCTGAACATTATTTTTTGTAAATATTGAAAGCGCTTTAGATATGTTGTTTAACGCTTTGTCATATTGGCCTGTACTTTTAAAATTATTGCCGAGATTCCCGTACGATAATGCAATCTGATGTTCATCTTGCATCTCTTCGCTTAAGATAAGCGCGCGCTCATGGTACGCAATCGCTTTTTCATACTCTTTGTTTAACTGAAAGATAATACCAATATTAGTTAGTGAAACAGCGATCCCGTGTTTTGCACCAAGCTCTTCTTTAATCTCCAGTGACCGGAAATAATAATCTAAAGATTTGCTATAATTGCCTACCTTTTGATACACCAATCCGATATTATTGAGTGAATATGCTATGCCTTTTTGATTGCCAAGCTCCTCATGCAGGGACAAGGTTCGGTAATGATAGTCAAGAGCCGTCGTATATTCACCTTTACTAAAGTTTACATTCCCAAGATTATTAAATGCAAAGGCAATACCAAGTTTATCGCCAAGCTTTTCATAAAGCGATAAAGAACGGGAGGAAAAGTCAAGTGCTTTGGTGTAGTCACTTGTGTTGTAATACACGTGGCCGATATTGTTCAAAGCTCTTGCTTCCAGAGATGGATCAGCAGTTTCTATAGCTAATAATAAAGCACGTTCGGACTCTTCACGAGCTTCTGCAAACTTAAATTTGAGAATATTTCTCCAGCCAATTGTACATAAAGCTTCGGAAATCCCTTTTTTATACTGCTCTTTTTCAGCGAGAGTAATTGCTTTTTCTGCCATTTGCTGGCTTTCTGCATCAAGACTATTTCGATGCTCGTATGCGTAGGCATTAAGCTCATCAATTTTATCGGTAATCTGTATAGGCATGTTTTTAAAACTTCGTTTTAAAGATTAGATCTACTGAATTTAAAATGTACGGAACATTATTTTAAAATTCAGTAAATCAAAATTTATTTCTTCCTTCAAAAAACAATAACACCCATAAGAAGGATGAAATTTCCGGCTAAATTAAAGAAGTCTGCTGATAGTCTGCTTACTATTTCCTATCTCACTATCTTGAAATGTTAAATGTAGCATTTAGGCAGTTTGTTAAATGTTAATTAACATTTTGTAACGTAACCTTTTACAACCCCGCCTCGTCTGCCTAAGAACACACACGCACAAACTTTCTCTTTTTAAAAATGAGGTGCGACATGAATTCTACGGCAAGACGTTTTACGCAATATTGCTTTGCGCTCGCGGCGGTTTCGACTTTGGGCTTCACGACAGCCACATCACAGTCACTTTTTAAAAACGCCAGCAGCGGGCTTCCACTCCAGGCGGTTTCTGGGCCGGGCATGGACGTAGAGGCGGTGGATATTGACAGCGACGGTGATCTGGACATAATTCTTGCGCAGGAGTTCGCGCCGAATGTCCTGCTTTTAAACGACGGCAAAGGCAATTTTACGCACAAAGCCGGAGCGTTCGCACAGAAGAATAATGACAGCGAAGATATTGCTGTTGCGGATTTTGACGGCGACGGCGATCTGGATGTGGTTTTTGTGAGCGAGGATAACGCGCAGCATGAATTTTACGCGAATGACGGGGCGGGAAATTTCACGGAAATCCCTGATATGCTGCCCGACAGCGAGGCAAATGCTGTAACGGTTGCCGATATAAATAATGATGGTTTTAAAGACCTGATCATTGGAAATGCAGGTCAGGATTTTATTTTAATAAATAAAAGTTCTGACGGCGGCAAAGGAACATGGACGCGCTATTTCGAGGATGAAACCGCACAGCGCCTACCGTTAGACGAAAGTGTAACGCAGGACGTGGAAATGGCGGATATTGACAAAGACGGTGACCTCGACATGATCTGCGGCAACGAAGACGGCGATAAAATCCTGGTGAATAATGGCTCCGGGATTTTCACCGACGAAACTGAAACGCGACTACCGATTTCAAATCACATGGAAACGCGCAAAGTAACATTAAACGACGTGGATGGTGACGGCGACCTCGATCTTTATCTTTCAAACGTCGCTTTCATTCAGGGCAAAAACGCTCAGGATCGCATTTGCTTTAACGACGGAAGTGGAGTTTTTTCCGACAAAACGTTAAAAAATCTTCCTGCTGAAAGTGGGCATACGCTTGACGGAAAATTCTGCGATCTCGACGGTGACGGTGATTCCGACCTGCTCACATGCGACGGTTTTGGCATGTATGTAAAAGCTTTTAAAAATAATGGCGCGGGACAATTTGCCGATGAAAGCGCAACGATCTTTCCAGGTGAATTGTATGGTGAAAACCTCGGCATCGAGATCGCTGACCTTAACGGCGATGGCAAAAATGACATTTACATCGTTCGCCGCGGCGAAGCGGATGTATTGCTTTTAGCAAATAGCAGCGCGACGGGAATCCCCGAAGACAGCTTTTTAAAAGGCGAGAATGCCTTCCCGAATCCTTTTAAAAACTCCACACAGATTTCGTGTGAAATTCCGCGCGATATGCACATAAATGCTTCAGTTTTTGACATTCATGGGCAAAAAATTGTAACGCTTTCTGACGCATTAGTTGAAGCGGGAAAAAAGAACTTTACTTGGACGCCGGAAGGAATTGCGAAGGGAATGTACTTTTTAAAAATTGAAGGCGAGAATTTTAAAAGCGGTGGGATTTTGATGTATTCAGGGGAATAATTTGTGACTGGTGATTCGTGACTGGTGACTGGTTTTTAAAACTATCATATTGTCATTCCGGCTTGTCCGGAATGACATCTTTTAATCCCCTCCTCGGAGGGGATTAAAAAAAATTCAGTCAACTTCAGTTTTTAAAAGCTCTCTAATCACGCCCGAAAATCTTTACCGCAGGGATTTCCTTTATTTTTAAATGCAAAAACAAAAGATGGAGTGCAGCGGAAATTGCTTCCTCGGTTTCGTCGTCCCACTTCCACTGGATCTTTCCGGCACGCGCGTCGAAGGCAGCGCCGTCAGTGAGCTTTTCGCCGATCCACTGTTCAGCTTCAAGTTTTTCGTCTGCGAGCTCGGCGATTATTTCTGCCAGATTCTCGTCGGGATGCTCGGGATCGTCGAGCCGGTACGTCCAAAAAGCAAGCGGCAGCGGGATCTCAAATGTGTCAAACCAATCTTCGCTGATGTCCAGCGCCACAGGCGCATTCTCATCCGTTCCCCACGCAAATGCTGCGTCAAATTCTTTTAAAAGCTCCGGCACGGAAGCGTTTTTTTTCTCAAGTTTTGGGTGCAGATCGTACTTTTCTGCAAGGATAAATATCGCTGCCTGCATCATGAAATCGTCGGGCGTTTTCGATGCGGCTTTAGCGATTGTCGCAGCACCTTCTTTAAAATAAATCGCCGCAGTTTCGGTATAGCTATGGAGAATTGCAACCGGGCCGGTCACGACGCGGTAGTCCGCCTGCGCAACAGCCATTCCGTAGCCGAGTGGCGTGAGAAGCGACATTTCAAC
Organism: Bacteroidota bacterium; assembly: GCA_040386315.1. GTDB lineage: Bacteria > Bacteroidota > Ignavibacteria > Kapaibacteriales > DASPKH01 > DASPKH01. Next base: position 13,228 of record JAZKFS010000035.1, on the reverse strand, counting down.
GGAATTGGCAAGTAATAATTCGCCGCACTGCTGTTCGGAAACTTTGTAGAATTTCACGCCGTATTTTTTTTCTACGGCTTCCGTATTTTTTAAAAGCGGCGCGTAGAATGGATTGTCGGGGATTGCTATTTTTATCATGTTTTTAAAAGATTTTTAAAAGTTAAGTTCTTTCCATTTTCTCACGGCTTCAAACAGCACAATTCCCGTTGCAACGCTGACGTTGAGCGAATGTTTTACGCCGTACATCGGGATCTCGATTGCGCCGTCACACGCTTTTAAAACATCGTCCTCGATGCCTGTGATTTCATTACCGACAACGAGCGCAAGCGGGAAATCCGCAAGTTCAAGTTCATCGTAACTTTTGCCTGAATCAGTTAATTCCACAGCAAAAACTTTTACGCCCGCGTTTTTAAAACTTTCTACCGCGTCGAGAGTATTCTTAAAATATTGCCACGGAACGGTATCTACAGCCCCGAGCGCGGTTTTTTCAATTTCGATACGCGGCGGATGAGGCGTGTAGCCGCACAGAATAACTTCTTTTAAAAACGCCGCGTCGGCTGTGCGAAACATTGAGCCGACGTTATACAGGCTGCGAACGTTATCCACGATGAGCGAAATTGGATGTCGCTCGGTTTTAAAAGCATCTTCCGGCGTGAGGCGTTGCTCCAGGATATCGCCGTGCGTGAGTTTTTTCATGATGCAAATTTAGGGCAAATTTCGTTTTGTAACGGTTTGCTTTTAAAAGAATTCTTTTTAAAAAAGAATTTAATAAGAAAGCGCGCACTATTTCGTTGTTTTTAAAAGCTTTTTTTTAATTTGATTTTCCCGTTTTAAAAAATATATGAACAGACGCATTTTTCTCCGCTCACTTTTTGGGATTGTGGCGCTTGGTACATCAACGTGGGCGTTTTTAAAAGAGTCTGTAGCGGCGCGTGCGCTGAGCTCGTTTATTACGGCGGGCGAAAAGGAAGTTAGCAATGCTCCCCTAACGGCTGTCGTTTTTAAAGAAAAAACTTTTAAAGATATTCCGGCGGTGAAATTCCTCGTGCTGGGCGACTGGGGCGCGGGCGGCAGTTTTCAAAAATCCATCGCGATGCAGATGCTTTTAAAAGCGCAAACTGAAGCGCCGCAATTCATTCTTTCCACGGGCGATAATATTTACCCGAATGGCGTAAGCTCTGTAGATGATAAGCAGTGGCAGACGAAATTTAAAAATGTGTACACGGGCGAAGCTTTAAAACTTCCGTGGTATGCTGTTCTGGGCAATCACGATTACCGATTGTCGCCGGAAGCGCAGGTGGAATATTCAAAGCATGATCCGCAGTGGAATATGCCTGAGCGGTATTTCACTTTTAAAAAGGATTTTCCTGATGCGACGAATGTGGAATTTTTCATGCTCGACACGCAGAAAATGCTGACAGATAAAGCCGAGCGTGAGCTTCAGGCAAAATGGCTGGACGAGCAGCTTTTAAAAAGTAAAGCACGATGGAAAGTTGTGGTCGGGCATCACATGATACGTTCACACGGGATTTATGGCGACCAGGAATTTATGCTGAAAAGTGTAAAGCCGGTTTTGGATAAGCACGGCGTGGATATATACATCTGCGGGCACGACCATGATCTTCAGCTTTTAAAAGCAAAGGAAGACAGATTTACCTGTTTAATTTCCGGAGCGGGCGGCGGTGCAAGGAATACAAGTTACGGAAAAAACACAAAATTTGCAGCAACGAACGGCGGATTTAATTATATTGCCGTTACAGAAAATGAAATGCACATCCAGTTTATCAATCGTCAGGGAAAAGTGATTTTTGCACATTCAATTACAAAAAGCTGACCGTATTTTTTAAAAGGAATCTTCTATGAATATCTCTACCTCTGCGGCAGGAAACATATCACTTTTAAAAACACTTTTAAAAGCCGGCCTTTTCGCCTTTGTGATCTTATTATTCAGCACACCGGAGATTTCTGCACAGGAATATCCTGACAGTAAAGGAAAAGATTTCTGGCTGACATTTTTGCCGAATTACCACCTGAGCAAAAAGAGTGATGACCCCAGGTTGCGTTTGGGGGATTCGCTGTATATTTTTATAGCCGCTACCGAGTCAACAAACGGAAAGATAACGTACCGGAACCGGTTTGGGAAGGAGTTCTCGCAAAATATTTCCATACCGGATCCTAAAAATATTTACGTTTTTAAAGTTTCTTTTTATGATTTCGAGCTGCTTGGGCTGAATGATAGCGAGGAGCCGAGTGATGGCGGCGAGTCGGGTATAGTATCGAATGTGTCGTTTCATGTGGAGATGAATAAGGACGTAACGGTATATGCGCTGAACCAGGCGGTGTGGACAAGCGACGCTTTTTTAGTACTGCCAACCGATGCTGTTGGTAATGACTATATTATAATGGCATATAATAGTGATGAAGATACGCCATCGGAATTCGCTGTGGTAGCGACTGAAGATGGTACAGAGATCACTATTTCACCGACAGTAGATGTTTTCCGGCTGCCGGAATATCCGGTAGTCCGGACATTAAATAAAGGCGAAGTATTCCTGGTGCAGGCGGATGTCGAAAGAGATCCACGTAGCGACCTGACCGGAACAGAGATAAAGGCCACAAAGCCCGTAGCAGTTTTTTCCGGGCAGCAGCGGGCTACGGTGCCTATATACCATAATTTTGGCAGTAATAAATCCCGCGACCATATCATCGAACAGATGCCTCCTGTCAATACGTGGGGTAAAAGTGCATATCTGATACCGTACCCGGTACCGAGAGATATTGAAAATGGTGAGAATAATGCGCCTGATTCCTACCGGGTTCTCTTTGGCTATGATACGACCACGCTAACGATCAACGGAAGTTTGGTCGGAACATTTAATCGCGGAGACTTTTACGAAGCTCCGCTTACCACCGCGTCCGTTGTAAAAACATCTGCGGCTGCGCTCATTGCCCAGTTTAAAAAGACTTCTGATGTACCGGGAGGAGGTTCCGCCAGTAAGCTTTCCGATCCATTTATGATGATGATCCCACCGAGCGAGCAGTTTTTAAATTCTTATAGATTTATCAATGCACAGGCGTACCAATATGAAGCCTATATAGATGCTTTCGGCAATGAGCGGATCAGGTATGGCAAAGTATATTTAGAGCAGTACATCAGCGTGGTCGTACCAAAGATCGCTCTGAGCAGTGTGCGCCTGGATGGTAATGCCGTGCAGACGGGCATTTTTAAAGATGTTCCGCAATCTCTTTATTCCTATGCTACTATTCCGGTTTCAGATGGCGTGCACACGATTGAGGCGGATTCCACACTTGGGCTGTATGTATTTGGATACGGCTTTGCTAATTCATACGGCTATATCGGTGGAATGTCATTCCGCCCGATTGATTTTGAAAAGCCGAAAATAATATCAGCCATTGATTGCTTTGAAGTTCGCGGGGGCGTGTACGATACACTTTTAAATGACTCGCGGCTGGCGTCGGTGACATTTCCCGATGCATTAAAAACAAATGTAGATATTACGGTTTTAAAATCAACTCCCGACTCGCTCCGCTTTTCAGCACGGCTGTCGGATAAATACCAGGATGGTCGGTTCGCGATCTTTGGTGAAGATTATTCCGAGCTGGTCGGGCGCGATACGATTGACATTCCGGGATTTACCATCAGCTCGCAGTTTGTAAAAAGCAATAATGAGATTGACGGAATTGATGAGGAAATTGCAGAAAACAAAGAGCGCTGCTACACCATCCGTTTAAATAATTATGGGAAATTTCCGCATACGATCACAAAGCTGGAGTTTTTAAAAAAGACAGCGGAATACGTTCTGCAATCTTCTGCGCCGATCACGCTTCAACCGGGACAAAGTAAGGAAATCAACGTTTGTTTTAAAAGCCCTTCCGGGGAATTTTCCGATACACTGGTCATAGGCGACGCCTGTGCCGACCGGAATATAATGGCTTTAAAACTGCTCGTGGTGAAAGATACAAAAGCGCCTGTGCTTTTAAAAGAGTCAACTCCGTGCGGCGACAAACATACGCTGAATATTACGGAAGTTTTAAAATCTGACGCGGGGATCCAGTCCGTTGAAATTTTTGAAGCTGTGAATTTCACTTTCACTTCCGAGCTCAATTTCCCTAATACAGCGCGCCTCACCGGAGTGCTGACCGATCCTTTAAAAGATGGATTTTATGCGATACGGACGATGGATTCTGTGGGAAATATAACCGAACATCGCGATACGATACAGGGTTTTACGATCAGCTTCCCGACTATCTCCTCATCCGGCGCGGCGATCTCGTACGTGGATAATCCAATCGGATTTTTTAGCTGCGATTCAATAGAGATCAGTAATTACGGCACAATGCCTTTCGTTTTTGATAATGTGTACGCGCTTGAAAATATTTACTTCTCGCTGCCGCAATCACAATTCCCGATTACGCTCCAGCCGGGAGAAAGCCGCCGGATACAAGTGTGCTATCGTCCGCTGGAGGCAACAGACGGTGAATTCCGCGACACGCTTATTTTCACGCATAATTGCCTTTTAAAAAGAATTCCTCTTCGTGGCACAAGCCTGGCATCAATTTATTCGGGCGACGCGCGCTGTGACGTGAAGCTGCGCCTGACAACGGAAAAAATTCTCGGAACATTTATTTTAGAACAAAATATACCGAATCCCGTACAGGAAGAAACGTCTGTTATTTTCGGGCTGACAGATCCGGCGCAGGTCAAAATTACGTTATATGATTCGCGCGGAATGCTTGTCTCGACGCTGCTCGACGAAAAGCGAAATGCAGGAACATACGAATTGCAGTTCGTACCAAAAGATATTCCAAATGGTATATATATGTACGAGCTTCAGTCGGGAGTAACAAGGATCAGCCGCACGATGGTGATTGCGCGATAAGTTTGTTTTAAAATGCAAAACTTTTTAAAAGTTTTTTAAACGTCGGATTTTAACATAATTTAAGGAACGGTGATTTTTAAAACGTACACTTTGTTTTATATCGTACGTCTGTGAGACACGCACTTCCCATTGTGCATGTGAACCTTTTTAAAAGGATTCCACGTTAAATAACTTTAGTATTTTATTTTCTTCTATATTTTTTAAAAAGTGAGTTTTCACTATGATCAAAAAAGCGGTGTATGGACTTACGGCCCTGGGTGCCGGCGTGCTTATCGGCTTTATTGCCCAGCCGACCTTTTCGGGCGACAACGTCCTTCAGCAATCAAAGAAATTCAATGATGTTTTAAATAATACGTATAAAAATTACGTTGATGATGTGGATTCGCAAAAGCTGGTAGAAGCAGCCATCAAAGGCATGCTGAATGAGCTGGATCCGCACTCTGTCTATATCCCGGCCGAGCAGATGAAGAAAGTGGAAGAGGATTTTCGTGGCAGCTTTGACGGTATCGGCGTTGAGTTTGATATTGTAAAGGATACGATCACGATCGTTTCTCCAATTTCCGGCGGCCCGAGCGAAGCGCTTGGTATTCAGTCGGGCGATAAGATCATAAAAATTGACGGTGAAAAAGCTGTAGGACTGACTCGCGAAGATGTGCCGAAAAAACTTCGCGGCCCGAAAGGAACAAAAGTAATGGTAAGTATCAAGCGCGCAGGCGAGCCGAATATTCTTGACTTCCACATTACCCGTGATAAAATACCTCTTTACAGTGTAGATGCCTCGTTCATTATTGATGGTACGGATGTTGGATATATTGCGGCTAATAGATTTGCGGCAACAACTCACGAGGAGATCGTAACTGCGGCGCGCGACCTTCGCGGACAGGGCATGAAACGTATGATCCTTGACCTTCGCGGCAATCCGGGCGGATTCCTTGATCAGGCCTTTAAAATCACGGATGAATTTGTATCAGGCGGCAAGAAGATCGTCTTTACGAAAGGACGCCGTGAAGAATTCAACGATGATTTTATTTCTACCGATGGCGGCGAATTTGAAAATATCCCGCTTGTGGTGATGATCAACGAAGGTTCGGCATCAGCGAGCGAGATCGTTTCCGGCGCTATCCAGGATCTGGACCGTGGCCTTGTGGTTGGCGAGACTTCCTTTGGAAAGGGGCTGGTGCAGCGGCAGTATGAGCTTGGCGACGGCTCGGCATACCGCCTGACAATTTCACGCTATTACACGCCTTCAGGCAGGACTATCCAGCGCGATTATAAAGACAAGGATAAATATCGCGGGCTGGAAGGACGGGCTGAGCTTGAAGAAGGCGAAACTGCTACCAGTGTAGATAAACTTAGCAAGACCGACACAAACCGACCTGTCTTTAAAACAAGCGGCGGGCGTACGGTACTTGGCGGCGGCGGTATTGTACCGGATTACGTGATAAAAAGTGATACGGTCACGCCTCTCAGCGTTGCTATTCGCCGTAAAAACCTTTTCTGGGAATTTACCGATGATTATTTAAAAGGAAAAGGAAGCAGCATCCGCTCCACGTATATCAGCGATTACAACAAGTTTTTAAAAGGATTTACGATCACTGATGCGATCCTGAATGATTTTAAAGCCGTAGCGCAAAAAGACAGTATCGAGTGGAATGAAACGCAGGCAAAAACTGACAATCAATTCCTTCGGACAAGTTTAAAAGCAACGATCGCACGCGCTATCTGGGGCAATAAAGGATATACGCCGGTCTTTGTCACAATGGATAAGCAGGTGCAAAAAGCGCTCCAGCTCTTCCCGGAAGCACAGAAAATCGCGAAGCTGAAATAGTTTTAAAAGCTCTCAAAAAGTTTTTAAAAATAGTCAGCAAATAATTTTTTAAAGAATGCGTTATACGAGGGGTTTACTGAAAAGTAAGCCCCTTTTTATTTTTTAAAACTTCACCGTATCATTGTTATGTCACCGCTTTCGCACCGTTCCCGTTCTTTTAAAAACATTTTTAAAACCGCAATTTTCACCATCATCGCCTTATTTTTTCTTTTTTCAAATTCCGCACATTCACAGGTTTTTGCGTCGGGTGAAGAGCTCGTCTATTCCGTTTCTTATCTTGGTATTCAGCTCGGTACTGTGAAGGTCGTTACCGAAGGAAAAGAAACCCTGAACGGCAAAGTAATTTTTAAAACCAAGGGATATATTGACACACGCGCGGGGATTCCCTTCGTGGATCTTCATGCGGTGTATGAAAGCTGGATGGATAAGTCAGGCGCGTTTTCCCATCAGTTTGTCAGTACGGTAAATATGGGAAAGGAAGATTCCAAGTACACAAAATATATGTTTGACTACGATAATAAAACAACATATATGCAGGAATGGAAAAATAAAAAGCAGGTGCTGAATTCTACAATGGACGCCACGCGCAAATGGAACGAAGGGCTTTCGCTTTTTTTCCTCGCGCGACAGTACGTGGATTCTAAAAAAAATTATAAAGTGCCAACGATTATCGAAGGTGATACTGTAAAGACAACTATCAATTTTGCCGGTACACAGGAAGTAGTGGAAATTGATGCCGTGAAATATCCCGTTCGCACAAAATATCTCAACGGCAGCGCAGACTGGACGGGCGCGTACGGACTTTCAGGAAAATTCGAAGGATGGTTTAGCGACGACGAAGCGAAGATACCTATTCGTGCTAAAATGAAGGTGTATGTCGGCAGTGTAAATATCGAACTTGTCAGCTGGAAACGCGGATCATGGACGCCTCCAAAAGCCGATAAGCCAATGTAATTCAATCTTTTAAAAAGGTTCTATCCGGCTTTTCAAAAAAAAGATACACAAAGTATATACTACTTTTTTATATTTGCTATATAATCTGCACCATGTTTTTAAAAGCCCGGTAAAGCAATGCCCAAAAAAGCGCTTCAGTACGACGGAACCATCATCGGCATAGACGGTGGCGGCTCACGCACCCGTGGAATTCTCTACCGCAATGGCAAGGTAGTTGCACAGTCTCAGACCGGTACGACGCGCGTTGGTACGGTCGGGCTGGTGGAATCCTGCGAACGGCTTTTAAACATTATTACAGAGCTTTGCCACCAGGCGGAAATTAGTTTTGAAGAACTGGACGCTGTCGTCATCGGGCTTGCCGGCGTGTGGCTGGAAGAAGAGCAGCAGCGCTCCACACAGGTTTTAAAACTTTTCGCCCGTGAGAAAAAACTTATTTTAAATGACGTAATCGTCACAAGCGATGCAGCCATCGCACTGGAAGGCGCACTCAACGGCGCTGAAGGAATGGTGCTCATTGGCGGAACGGGCACGATCGCCCTTGGCAAAACCGCCGATGGCACGATCATGCGTTGCGGCGGCTGGGGAATAGAGCTGGACGATATGGGGTCCGGCGCATGGGTCGGGCGCGAGGGCCTGACAGCCGTCGTGCGCTCGCTTGACGGGCGTGGCGCTAAAACAGAATTTGCCGATGTACTTGCTGCAAACTACCCGATGGTGGATCTCGCCAACCCACGCACGATCGTCTCCGCGTACGGCGAGCGCGTATTTGAATACCACAACCTCACGCCGCTCGTGATGGAATGCGCCGAGAAAGGCGATGAAGTCTGCCTTGACATTGTCCGGCGCGCCGCTTTCCACCTCAACGAACTCGTCGAAGCGCTCTCAGCACGTTTTAAAACACAGCCGCTGAAGATCGCGCTCATGGGCGGAATGCTCGAAAGCGACACGCTCCTGTCAAAGCTCCTCCGCGAGAAAGTTGACAAAAACTCCGCGCTCTCTATCGTCAAGCCAAAGGGTTCGGCGCTCGACGGCGCACTCGCTATCGGGCAGAAAGTAATGACATCGGAAGCGCTGTAGAGGGAGAGTTTTTAAAAAGAATATTTTATAATAAAAAACGCGTGCTTTTAAAAAGTACGCGTTTTTTGTTTTTAAAAGAATGGTTTGCTTTGCTGTCAGAAGTTGCGTAAGTTTTCGGGGAATAGTTTTTAAAAAGGATTTCCCGGTTTGAGAATTTTTATGAAGTTACGCAGAGTTTTAACAAATTCAATCCTCTTCTTATTTCTTGTCCTGACTCATGCACAGGCGCAAGACCCTGACCTTATCTGGGAAAAGGAAGAAGGATTATCCGTTGTGGAGTTTTCTCCTGACGGAAAATGGCTGATGACGCATGGTACACGTGCACAAGATATAGTTTTCCGTAATCTGGCAGATGGCGAGATAATGAGAACATTTTCTCATCCTGAAAATGTGCAGGAAGCAAAATTCTCTCCTGATGGAAAACTTATTGCTTCAGGTATTGATGGAGGAAAAGTATTCATTTGGAATATCGAAGAAAACAGGATTATTCATACGTTTGGAGATACGGCCAAAAACAATAATAAATCTGCTGATTGTCTTGACTTTTCTGAGGATGGGCGATACCTCGCACAAGGAAGCTACGGATTACCGGGAGGCTTAGAGTTTGAAAATAATGTGTATGTCTGGGATATTCAGGAAGGGAAATTGGTGTGGAAAGACAGAAAATTTCTCGGCTATGCAAAAGTGCAATTTGTGTGGGGAACGCCGTATTTGTATGTAACCACATCGCTGGAATATCGGGCAGGATTGTATGATGCGCTGACGGGTACATTTGTTAAAGATGCTTCGGCACGAAGGTTTTATTCTCCTGACGGAAAACTTTACGCAGTATCTATAAAGAATCAATCTGATTATTTTGATATTGCGATTCATCAAACAGAAAATGATAAAAGAATTGCATTCTTCCCAACGAATTATTCAGAATTGTTTGGTAACGAATTTACACCTAATGGAAAGTTCTTTATGTTTTCTATTTATAAAGCCAATATTGGCTCTTCAACCCAATTATGGGATATCGAAACTTCAAAATTTATTCGCTACCACACGACCTTAGGTGAAATAGCGATATCGTTTGACTCACAATTTATTGCTACATCATATCATAGCAAAACCCAATTGTACAAAGCAAACTGGACACCAACATCAATACTAAACGACGCGAAGAATTCCTTTCTTTTAAAAATCTCACCAAATCCGGCAACAGATCAAACCACTATTTCATTTGCGCTTCCTTCTCCGCAAAAAGTTACCTGCTCTATTATTTCTATCACAGGCGAAACAGTCGCAACGCTTTTAAAAGATCAGATTGCAGACGGAGAGCAAACTCTTACATGGCAAACTGCGGGAATTGCACAGGGCATGCATTTCGTCCAACTCAATGTCGCCGGAAGGCTTCAGACGCAGCCCGTTTTCATCACGCATTAATCTTTTAAAAGCGCCGACTCCGTTATTTTTAAAACGCCTTCATCCGCATTCATCGCGCACATCACGCCAAATGGCAGCGTCAGCTTTTTCGGCTGATGCCCGTAGAGAATATTCGCTATCGCCGGCAAATTCGCGCGCCCGGTAAATTCTTTTAAAACCTCGTCTATCGTTCGCTGCGGCACCGTCGTCGGGCGCAGATTTTCCTGCGTAAATCGTCCGAAAGCCAGCCCAGATAATTCTTTAAAAATCCCGCAGTTCTCTAATTGCGACAGCATTCGGTCTATCCGGTACGGCTCCTCGCCAATATCTTCGCTCAGCAGGATCGCATTTTTAAAATCCGGCAGGAACGGCGTTCCGCACAGTACGGAAAACATCGTCAGGTTTCCGCAGAATAACCGGCCTTCCGCGCGCCCCTTTTTAAAAACTTCTATCGGCTCGGATTGCGAAATTTCTGCCAGTGGTTCGCCATTTTTTAAAACATTCCAGAATGATTCTTCCGACTCCGGGTGAAATTCATCCGCCATATCCACCGACGGCATCGCACCGGAAAATGTGATCAGTCCCGTGTTTTTAAAAATAGCGCACTGAAGCGCCGTTACATCAGAAAATCCGGCAAAAATTTTGGGATTCTTCCTGATTAGTTCATAATCAATTTTTGAAAGAACCCGTGGCGAACCGTACCCGCCACGCGCACAGAAGATCGCGTCAATTTTATCATCGGCAAACATCGCGTGCATGTCGTCGAGCCGCTCCTCATCCGTTCCCGCGAGGTAACCCGCCGTACTTTTTAAAGCATTTTTCGATAATTCCACGCGATAGCCCAGCGATTCCAGGTACGTAATTGAGCGGTCCAGCCGCGCCGGATCACGCTGCGGTGAGCTGGTGGAAATTATGCCGATAGTGGCGTTGTTTTTTAAAGGTTTTGCTTTTAAAACTTTCATTGATGTTTTTTTTTAAACTGAATTTTATTGTATTATCCCTCTGTCCTACGGACGTCTCCCTTAAAAAGGGAGATACATATCTACAGTATCCCCCTTTTCAAGGGGGACACGGCGCAGCCGAGGGGGATTAATCGTTAGGTTGTAAAAGTTTAAACAATCTCATTAAAAAAACGCCCTCACTTCGCCCTGCATCGTGTGGATCATATTCAACACCGGCGGCTGAATGCGCCCGAGATAGCTGAGGGAAAATTGCATAATTCCCACGCGATATTCAAAAGTATTTTTTACAATCCAGCTCGTGCCCTGCGGATTTCCGCCGGAAAGCTGGTACGGCAGGAGCTCATTTTCGGGCGCGGCGACGTGCGTGTGTTCGATCTCCGTCCGCAAAACCCCTTGCGCGAAAATACCATAGACAGCGCGTAAAGTCTGGCTGAACGTTTCGGCTTGCTGCACATCAGCCGCGCGGCGGTTATCACCTTTTAAAAACTCAAATTTCGCGCCGAGTTCGAGCTGGCGGAAAAATTTCGTGGTAATATCCGCGCTCGCCTGCCACAAACGAATGTCCTGCGCACGATATACGGAAATCTGCGGCGCGGAGATCCTGTCTTTAAAATATCCACCGTCCATCTGCACACCAACCGTGTTCACCGGCTGAAACCGCAGCCGTACGGAACGCTCGGATGCAAAAGCACGCTCGCCTCCCGTCGTAAATTGCGCCAGCGAACTCCGCTCGCCGAAACGGAATCTCGCCCCAAAATCCTGGCTGTTTTCAAAAAGGAAGATATCCTGCTGGAGCTGCAGCGAGCCGCTTTGCGTTGTGGCTTCATTTTGAAAAAACTGCGGTTTAAAAAGGTAGATGTCCGCTGGATTATCGTGCGTCGAGCGCTCTTCTACGCGGATCCACGTTTCGGTGGAGATATTTTTAAAAGCTTTTAAAAATCCTGTTGTACTGTCAGAAATGATCTTCGAGGGCTGCAATCGCAGGCGCATATTTGCGCGCAATTCCGCAATTGGAAAAAGCTCTTCAGTCGGCACGGTGACAATGATATAATCACCATCAAAACGCACCTGCTCAAATTCAAAATCATCCTGAACCCGGTTGCCATTCTCATCGCCGCGATAGCGATATGAGCCGCGCCCGGGAACTGTCTTTAAAAACAATCGCTGCTGACGTGCGCTGCGTTCTGTTTGAATTTCATAGAGAAATCCCGCGTCCACAGCTCTTTTAAAAGGCGTGAGAGCTGTCTGCGAGCGGAGCAAAAGTGTGTTGATATTTCCGCCGCGCTGTGTGTAAAATTCCGGTGTGAAATTCCGCTGGCGGTAACCAAAATACAGGTCTTCACCAAACCATTCCAAACCGCTTATAATTGCGTTAAACGCCTGCGTCACTGACTGTGATTCTCGTTTTAAAACTCCGTTCAGCGGCAGATCATCAAAGCGAAGTGCAGTTTCAGACGTAAGTTTTAAAAACGAAAACGGCTGATAACGAAGAAGCGGCGTAAATTCCGTGTACCGAAAGGAATATGGAGTAATGCGTGCAGAATCAAGCGCTCTGTCCGAACGATTTTCAAAAGCGAACTTTATCGTTGGGAAAAATTTACCATAATTGTAATCGCCGGAAGCAAAAAGTTTTTGCCAGTTTCCGTCTGTTTTAAAAACCTCGTCGCGGCTTTGAATATTGTCGAATCGCGCTGTGAACGACGGCAGCGAATCCGGTTTTAAAAAGGTTTCTGCTGCAGTGCGAATACTTTTAAAAAAACTGCCGCGCTGCAAAATCCCCAATTCGCCGCGCACCGTCGCACTTTTAAAAGGTGAAATGGAAAGTGAATTTTCAGCGGAAATTTCACGCGCGGAAATTTGTGAGGCAAGCGAATCATTCCACAAACGGTTGCGCTCGACAGCATTAATGCGGTCAAATTCCGTGAAATTTCCTTCCACATTCCGTACTTTTCCGCGCCATTCCACAGCGTGAAGATTTATTCCAAAAAGTGCAACACTGTCGAATCGCGCTTCGCCCCGCGCTGAATATGCGCCGCCCTGGATGGAAGATTCGCTCAAACGATTTGCGCTATAATCGCTGCCTGCGCCGGAAAGTGTGAAAT
>JAZKFS010000034.1:21152-81160 GCA_040386315.1 Bacteroidota bacterium | reverse complement strand
GAGGGGTGGCCGCAGGCCGGGGAGGGTTCACGGTAGCAATCGTCAGCAATCGCGACCATCCAACGCGAACCCTCCCCGCCCGATGGGCACCCCTCCGAGGAGGGGATTTTTTAAACTTTTAAAAACTCCCGAAAAAAGTCTCCCTTTGAAGGGAGTGCCCGAAGGGCGAGGGATGAAATCGTCAGAAGGTCGCGTCAGGTTGTCGTGTCCAGCAAGCGTATCATCCCCCTTTGTCCCCCTTCAAAGGGGGAAATTTCTTTTTAAAAATCAGGATTTTTTAAAAAGAAAAACTCTTTTAAAAACCGACAAAACCTCACAAGCTTTTTAAAAACTTATGAGGTTCGCCTTTTAAAAACTCGCTAACTCACCGCACTCACGAAGCTCACTCACTACGAAAGTCTCACCGGCATGACAAGCATTAGCAGATTGTCATTCTGGTTTAAAACATCATTTTCGCGCTCGGCGGCGTACGGCTTGATAAGCACGGCGCGCGTTGCACTTGAAAATGTGAGAACCACGTTTTGGTCTTGCGTGTCTTCAGGCCCGATATTTTGGAGCGCTTCCTCGATGTAGCGGTGGTTGAAACCGATTTCGAGTGGCGTGCCGGAATAGTCGCACGGGATATTTTCGTTGGCGCGTGAGCCGTTGTCCTCGTCCTCGCCACGAACGTTGATATTGCGTTCGTCGAGCGACAGGCGGATTTGCTTTGAAGCGGAATTCGCAAAAATGGAAACGCGCTTGATAGCGGCAATAATATCCCGCTGCGGAAGCGTTACAACCTTGTCATTATCCTGTGGAATGACGTTTTCATACGGCGGAAATTTTTCATCAATCACGCGCGTAACAATCGTCGTATCACCCGTGATGAACTGAGCGTGCGTGCGGGTTACAGACATTTCCACATCAGAATCAACTTTCTTTAAAAGGTCAACCGCGCGCGCCGGGATAATCACATCAAGATTATCTGCAAAACCACCGTTGCTCGACGGAATCATCACGCGAACCAAACGGTAGCCGTCGGTCGCCACAGTATTTAATTTATCGCCTTTAAACTGGAAGAGAACGCCAGTCATTGCTGGGCGATATTCCTCGTTTGAAACCGCGAAAACCGTTTTATTGGCAATGCGCGAAATTTCTTCCTTTTTAAAATGAATCTTCGTTCCTTCGGGAAATTCCGGCAGCGCGGGAAATTCATCCGGCGACATTCCTTTCATCGTGTACTGGCCGGAATTCGTGCGGAGCGTGATTTGAAACGCGTCGTCCGTTGAAACTTCCAGGCTTCCTTCCTGCGAAAGAGCTTTCGTGATTTCAGCCATGCGGCGCGCCGGAATCAGGATTTCACCGTCTTCCTCACCAAAAACTGCGAGCGATGAAGTAATGGTCAGTTCCTGGTCGGTCGCCACGATGCGCAGCGTCGAGCCGGAAAGTGAACAATACATATGTTCCAAAACCGGAAGTGTGGATTTGGGCGGTATGGCAGGCAAAATGCGCTGCAATATTTTTAAAAATTCCGAAAGAGGAACTGAAAATTTCATAGCTGGATTCTTTTTAAAAAGAAAGTGATGATGAAAAGATTTGCTAAATTTGCCACTCCCAAATTACGCAAATGAACCCGGATTTCCAATTATAGGTTTTCCACTTTTTGTACCGGGTTTTAAAAAAGATTTTTAAAAGATTTTAAAAAAATTATGATTACCAAATACGGAATAGATAACGCACTTATCATGCTTGGCGTAGCGATTGCCTTCATCATCGGCGGATTTACGGTGCCGTATTACTGGCTGAAATTCGTGCTGCTGATACTGGGCTTTGTGCTCATGGCGTTTTCGCTGTGGTTTTTCCGTGACCCGGCGCGGCCGCTTCATGCTGATGCCGAAAGCGACGACACGCTTATCGTCTCGCCAGCTGACGGAAAAGTCGTAGAAATTATTCCCGTGACGGAAAATGAATTTTTAAAAAGCGAAGCCACGCAAATTAGCATTTTCCTTTCGCCGCTGAACGTGCACGTGAACTACTCGCCGGTGACGGGCACGGTGGAGCACTACCGCTACGTGCCGGGCGAATATCTCGTGGCGTTTCACCCGAAGTCCAGCGAACTCAACGAGCGCACGCACGTCGGCATGATAACCCGCGCCGGAAAAATCTTTTTTAAACAAATCACGGGCTACGTAGCGCGCCGCATCGTCTGCGACGTAAAAGTCGGCGATTCTTTAAAAGCCGGGCAGCAGTTCGGCATGATGAAATTCGGTTCGCGCATGGATTTGGTCGTGCTGCCGGGCACGGAGATTTTCGTAAAGGTCGGCGATAAGGTGACTGCGGGGAAAACGCTGATAGCGCGGATGAAGGGGTAGAATGAAATTATTTGGACCAAAAGATAAACTATCGGATTTAGCCAACCTGATAGTAAAGGAAGATGTTGAGACATTAGAAAAAGAGTTTTCGAGAGGTTGGAATATTGATGAACCGGTTGTGTTAGTAAATCACGCAGAACCAGCAATTATTATAGCACTAAGTGAGAATAAATTAAAAGTAGTTGAATGGCTTATTTTAAAAAGTGCTAATCTAAATTTAAAACTAAATCCTTCTATAGTTATCGCCGCTTCTAATTGCAGTCCGGAAACTTTAGAATTTCTTATAAAGAATGGAGCCGATGTTAACGCTAAAGATAGAGTAGGAAAAACTGCATTGAACTCAATTCTTTATGACAAACGCTTTGAAAACATACCAGTGTTAATTTCTAACGGTTATAATATTGCAAACGACGGAGTTTCCTTAAGGCAGGCTGTTTTCAGTAATGATTTAAAAGCTATCAAGATTTTATTAGAATTGGGCTTTGATGTAAATCTACACAAGCCAAACATGGTTTTTCCGAATAATCCTACTCCGGTCGCAGTTGCAGCTGAAAACAATGATTTTAAAACAGTAAAATTGCTGGTAAAACATGGTGCTGATGTAAGAATAAAGGACGATAATGGATTTAGAGCATTTGATTATGCCGTTGAAAATAAGAATGAGGAAATGATTGAATTCATTAAGTCACTTGAACCTGAGCGGTGGCACAATGAGGAATTGAGAGCTAATGAGCTAAAAAAATACAAACTTCCTCCTGGATTATTAAATATTCTCAGAAGTGATAATAGAAAACTTGAAATTAACAATAATAGTCATGTTAAGTATATAGTTTTTAAACATCTTTTAGATGTTAAGGAAGTAAAATTCAAAAAGGGTAAACTTCTTGATTTGTTGTCAGAAGTGGATAATTACCTTTCAGATGGTTTTTTAGTTTGGTATCCTAGAAATAAATGTCTGTCCAATTTTGACCTTGAGCACGACGTTTTTAAAGAGTTAGGTAGTTGGGAAGAGTTTATTGAAAATCCTTCTAAACAAATAGACAAAATATTTGATTAGGAATTTGTTTTAAAAACATTCTTTTTAAAAATGTCATTCTGAGCAGAGCGAAGAATTCACGGCAGAATGACTTTGACGCGAGAAGTTTTGACATAGATTCTTCGCGCTGCTCAGAATGACAGTCAATTCAATTTGAATTTTTAAAAGCAACACTTTTAAAAACTTCCCTAAATTTCCCTCTCCTCTGTCCGAAGAATTCTTACATTGAACCGAACTGACTAAAAAATGGTTTGCAAAAAAAACTCCCGATACATTTTTTAAAGAATTTTAAAACTACATAGATGACCGAGCAACTTATTGAAAAAAAGGTTTCTACCGGCGTGCCGGGGCTGGACAAGCTTTTAAAAGGCGGGCTTGTCAGTGGGCGGGCATATCTTGTTCGCGGCGGCCCGGGAAATGGGAAAACCACGCTTGGGCTGCACTTCCTGACAGCGCGCCCGATAGAAGAAAAATCGCTTTTCATCACACTGGCTGAAGGTGAAGAGCAGATCAGGGAAAATGCTGCATCGCTCAATATCAGCCTGGACGATATTTCCGTGCTTGACCTGAGCCCGAACAAAAAATTTTTCGCAGAATCTCAGAGTTACGATATTTTTTCGCCTGCAGAAGTTGAGCGCGAGCCAATTGCGCAGCGAATCGTGGACGAAGTGGACGCAATCAAGCCGCACCGTGTTTTTATGGATTCGATGACGCAGCTTCGCTACCTCTCTACCGATGAATTTCATTTTAGAAAACAGGTTTTATCATTTTTGCACTTTCTGTCTGAGCGCGGCATTACCGTTCTTTTCACATCAGAAGGCACGGAATCGCACCCGGATGATGATCTGCAATTTATGGCTGATGGCGTTATTAATTTAAATTCTACGGAATACGGCCGAGGTATTAACATCAGCAAATTTCGCGGTTCAAATTTTGAGGCCGGGCGGCATTCGCTGCGGCTGACGGATAGCGGGATGGAAGTTTTTCCGCACCTGGAGCCGGGATTTCACTCGCTGTGGAAGGAACCTGAAATTATTTCTTCGGGAATAACCGAACTTGATGAGCTTTTAAAAGGCGGAATCCATCGCGGTACGATCAATTTCTTCTCAGGCCCGAGCGGCGTTGGCAAGACGACGCTTGGCATTCAGTTTATGCAGGAAGCTGCTGCGCGGAAGGAACGCTCAGTAATATATACGTTTGAGGAGCAGGAATGGACGCTGATCCGCCGCTGCGAAAGCATCAATATTCCTATTCATTCGATGCTGGAAAATGAGCTTTTAAAAATCGTCCAGGTGGAGCCGCTTCAGCCGTCGCCCGATGAATTTTCCCACATGGTTCGCCGCGAAGTGGAGGAAAACGGGACAAAGCTTGTGATGATAGATTCTGTCGCCGGTTACAAAATGGCTTTAAAAGGACGTGATCTGACAGCCAGTCTCCATGCGCTTTGTAAATTCCTGCAAAATCTTGGCGTCACCGTCATCCTCGTCAATGAAGCAAATGATATTGGCGGCGAGATGGAAGCAAGCAAAGAAGGGATCAGTTATGTTGCTGATAATGTTATTTTCCTACGCTATATTGAGCGCCATGCCGACCAGACGGTGGAAATAAGGAAAGCGATCGGCGTTTTAAAAAAGCGGCTGACAGATTTTGAAAAAACTTTGCGTGAATTTGAAATCACACCGGAAGGCATAAAAGTTGGCGCTCCTTTAAAAGGATTGAGCGCAATTGTAAGCGGAACTCCTAAATGGATAGACCGCGGGAACGGAAGTTAGCAAAAAAGTCTTTACTCTTTTTAAAAGTATATCTTTGAAAAAATGTATTTTTATTGCTTTTAAAAATAGATTCGCTGTATGGATTGCATATTACTTGCACTGGAAAACAAGGAAAATGCCCGGATTTTAAAGGATTTCCTTTCGTTATCCGGCGAGGTTATTGAATACGATGCAAGCACCCCGCTTCCTGAAGAATTCGACCTGTGCATCCTGGATAATCCCACTCTTGAAAAAATTCATACTGATATTCATAAACGGAAAATTGATGTATCGCCGGTTTTCCTGCCGTTTCTCCTGATCAATTCCCGCCGGAGCAACCAGGAAGTGATCGAAGTAATGTTGGAAACTGTGGACGACAGTATTTCCGTGCCGGTGCAGAAAGCTGCGCTATTTGCGCGCGTGGAGTCGCTTTTGCGGACGCGGCGGCTGTCACTGCATTTAGATGAAAATAACGAAAAGCTTCAAAGTGTGAATGAGCAGCTTCAGCATTTGAACAAAGAAAAAAATGAATTTATCGGGATGATGGCGCACGACTTTCGCAATCCTCTCGCCGCTATCAAGGAATTCAGCAAATTTCTCCTTGATGATGCGAAAGAAGGCGTTACCTCGCTTGATGCTGACCAGGTGGAATTTATCACACGCATTAAATCTTCCAGCGAATTTATGCTGCGCCTGATGAATGACCTGCTCGACCTTTCAAAAATTGAATCCGGCACGGTTTCGCTTACTCCGCAAAAAGTGAATTTTAAAGAGCTGGTGACAGAAGTTGTTGCGATCAATAGTATGCTGGCAGAAGCAAAGAAGATCAAGATCCAATTGCAGGCATCAGAAAACCTGCCGGAAGAAATTACGATTGATCCATATAAGATGGAGCAGGTTTTAAACAATCTCATCACTAATGCCGTGAAATTCTCATATCCTGAAACTACAGTAAGAATTTATCTTCGCACTGATAATCCAGGCGTTCTGTTTACTGTCGAAGATGAAGGCCAGGGAATTCCGTCGAGCGAACTTGAAAATCTTTTTAAACCATTCACCAAGCTCAGCGTGCAAAGCACTGCAGGGGAAAAAAGCACCGGGCTGGGACTTGCAATATGCCAGAAGATCGTGGCCGGGCATGGCGGGAGAATCTGGGCTGAAAGTAAAGTCGGCGTTGGCACAAAATTCCATGTTTGCCTTCCTGAAGCGCTTTAAAAATCTTTTAAAAACCCGCTATTTTATCTTTTACATCATCTTTTTAAAAACTTTGAGTGTTTTTAAAAAGCGGCAAAGCAGGAATTTGTGTAATTTTGCTTTTTAAAAGATAGTAGAAATCACAAACCGGTATTCATGCGCGTAACCCGTTCTATCGTCCCAAATCTTTTTACCCTGGCGAATCTTTTGTCCGGGTTTTTGGCGATTATAGAAACCTCACAGAATAATTTTAAAGAAGCGGCTATTTTTATCGTTGCCGCAGGGATTTTTGATATGCTGGACGGCGTAATGGCGCGTCTCATCAATTCCGCCAGCGAACTCGGTGTAGAACTTGACTCGCTGTGCGACGCGGTTTCTTTTGGCGTAGCTCCTTCGTATATGCTGTATCAGGTCTATTTTCACGAAGTGCCGAATATCGGTGCGCTGATCGCGTGTCTCCCGGCAATGGCAGGAGTTTTCCGCCTGGCGCGGTTTAATGTGCAATTGACAAGTCTGGAAGATAAGCAATATTTTACGGGAATGCCGATCCCGGCTGGTGCGCTGACGTTAATTTCATATATCGTATTTTTTCATCTGAGCGATATTCTGCCGGAAAATATAAAAATCCCGATGATCTATTTTGTAACAATTGTTACATCGCTCGTGATGGTAAGCCGGATCAAATATGATAATCTTCCGCGCCCGTCCGCGAAATCTTTTAAAGCACGTCCCGTTACGTTTATCGTAATTCTCATTGGAATTATCGGTTCGATCTTTACGAAAGGCAAATTCCTTTTTCCGTTTATGGCATTTTACATTGTTTCCGGAGCGATCCGCCATGGAATTACCATTTTAAAGGAACGGCGCTTCGTAGATGATGAAGACGACGAAGATGATGAGGACGAGCAACACATCGAACCTGCCAAGATTTAACATATTTACAATTTTCTTTCGTTTTTAAAGTATAGTTTTTAAAAATATAATTTCATCACGATCATGAATACATACCACGCTACGATCAAAATTACGCTTCGCAAAGGGATCCTTGATGTGCAGGGAAAAACAGTCGAGCACGCGCTTCACAGCATTGATTTCCCGACGATCAAGAATGTCCGTATCGGGCGTTTTGTAGAGCTGAGCGTTCAGGCAAATTCAGAAGAAGAAGCTTTAAATATCGTGAACGACGCTTCGCGCAAGCTCATTGCAAATCCGATCATGGAAGACTTTCACGTGGAAATCTCTCATACTGATAATTCCGTACATACTTCCGAAGCGGCAACGGAGGCAACTGCATGAAATATGGCGTAGTGGTTTTTCCGGGTTCCAATTGCGATAACGATGCTTTCTATGCAGCTTCGGAGAATTCCGGAGCTGAAGCGCAGTTTCTCTGGCACAAAGACACAAATATTCCGTCGGATATTAATGCAATTATTCTCCCGGGCGGATTTTCGTATGGCGATTACCTGCGCTGCGGCGCAATTGCACGATTCTCGCCGATCATGAAGGAAGTGGTAAATTTTGCTTCTAAAGGTGGGCTGGTGATGGGAATTTGTAACGGTTTTCAAATATTAGTTGAAGCAGGTTTATTGCCCGGAGTTCTTTTAAAAAACACCTCGCAGAATTTTATCTGCCGCGATGTATTTTTAAAAACAGTAAATACTTCCACGCCGTTTACGTCCTCGCTTTCAAAGCAGGATATTCTGCGGCTGCCGATAGCGCATGGCGAGGGAAATTATTTTGCCGACAGCGACACGATCAAATCGCTTGAAGATAATGATCAGATCGTTTTTCAATATTGCGACGCAGAAGGAAACATTACGGCAGAATCAAATTATAACGGTTCGCACAGTAGTATTGCAGGAATTACCAATAAGGAAAAAAATGTATTTGGCATGATGCCTCACCCGGAGCGCGCGTGTGATGTACTCCTTGGTAACACGGATGGTTTGGGAATTTTTCGCTCGCTTAATTTGAATTTCTTACAACATAGAAAAATCGAAGTTTTCGCATAAAATATATTTTTAAAAGAGGCATTTATGCTCGCATTTATTGGACTTGGAACGCCGGAAATCATCATTATTACGCTTGGACTTTTACTGCTTTTCGGCGGTAAAAAAATTCCCGAGCTTATGAAGGGACTTGGCGGTGGTATCAAGGAGTTTAAAAAAGCTTCGACATTAGAACACGAAGATGAAAAGCCACCTGTTGTACCTCCGACGGTAGTACCGCCTGTGCCGCCTACACAATCCAATACACAGGCATAATTTCTTTTAAAAACCTAAAAAAACTTTTTTAAAAGAAGTCTATGTTTGATGTCGGCGCCGGCGAAATGATTTTCATTCTTATAGCGGCATTAATGCTTTTCGGGCCAAAAAAAATCCCCGAAGTAGCGCAAATGCTGGGTAAAGGCCTGCGTGAATTTCGCCGCGCTCAGGATGGGCTTCGCGCTCAGATACGTGAAGTGACGGCTGATATTGATGATCCTTTTTCTGACAAGCCGGTTGCTCCCAGGCCTTTTAAAATTGCAGAGCCTGTAGTAGTTGAACATTTGCATGAGCCGGAAGCGCCGGGGCAGATTTCGCTTTTAGACAATCCGCCGCAGGAAAACCCAACCGAACCGGAACCCGTTTTAAAACCGGTGATCCAACCCGCACAGGGAAATGTAGCACGACCCGGCAGGCCATCTTCTTCCCCAACAGAAACAGCGAGCGAATAAGTTTTAAAAAGAACTTTCACTATTGAAAGTTCTTTTTTTTTGAATTACCTGTAACGAAATTCATGGATATGTGTCTTTGCTTTTAAACAAGGTTTCAAAAGTTTTTTTCACGAGGGTTTCTATATGAAATTTCTGATCTGTACACTTCTGATTGTCATGGCGGGCTGCTCCAAAATTCCGGTAGAACCTGAAATAGATGGCTATCCGGTAATAAAGTACCAGGGATTTTCCAATAATGAATATGGCGGCCGCGAGTACACATTTCAGCTTTTAAAAGATGGTGATGAAGGCGCATTATATTTCAGCGGCTACTCCAAGGAAAGCCCGATCTATTCGATAAAAGTGAAAACTGCAGATGGCTGGAAGGAAGAATTTCTGGGCTGGTGCGGCACAGGACTTGAAAATATTAATATTCAGGATCTGCCAAATGCTACTCTGCTCTCGATTTATCATCATGAAGATTCTCAACCCTGGAAGCTCGGCATAACGTTCTATAAAAAAGTGGCAGGTGAAACTGACTGGCAAAACGGCGTTACCATCTGGAGCGATGCTGTCCCGGCAAAATAATACACTTTAAAAGGCCAATTTATTAAAAAGAACTCTCCAATCGGAAAGTTCTTTTTATTTTTGTGCTCGTCGGTTTTAAAACTTTTTAAAAGATATTTTCATTTTTAAAAGAACTTCATGCTATCTTTCTCCGATTCTAAAAATTCGCTGGATAATAATTCCACTACTGCTGTTGAAATCACAGGAAACTTTTTAAAAACCATTCAGCAAAAACAGCATCTGAACGCATTCCTCACACTGACACAGGAACAAGCGCTGCAAGCTGCAAGCGAATCTGACGAACGTTTTAAAAACGACGAAGCGCGCCCTCTTGACGGAATGGTAATTGCAATAAAAGATAATATTTCAACAAAAGGAATACGCACCACCTGCGCCAGTAAAATCCTTGAGAATTTCACACCGCTGTATGATGCAACCGTTATCGAACGCATTAAAAACGCGGGTGGAATTATAATCGGCAAGACAAATATGGATGAATTCGCGATGGGTTCTTCCAATGAAAATTCTGCGTTTGGCGGTGTGGAGCATCCACTTGGGCAGGATTTGGTGCCGGGCGGTTCGTCGGGTGGATCGGCGGTGGCGGTGGCGGCAGGGCTGGCGCATGTCTCGCTTGGTTCGGATACGGGCGGTTCGGTTCGGCAGCCGGCAGCGTTTTGTGGGATTATTGGTTTAAAACCGACTTATGGCAGAATTTCGCGGAGCGGGCTTGTGGCGTTTGCATCGTCGCTGGACCAGATCGGAATTTTTGCAAATTCGGTAGAAGATACGGCGCAGCTTTTTGATGTTTTAAGCGGGCACGATGAGATGGATTCCACTACGGGAAATCTCCCGCCGGCACATACTTTTAAAGAGTTATCAGAGCCGGTTCCCGAAAAATTCACCGTTGCAGTTTTACATGACGAGGAATTAAAAGGTTGTTCGGATGATGTTTTAAAAAAATATTACGAAGGGCTTGAAGTTTTAAAAAATGCAGGCGGTGAAGTTTTAAAAGTAACAATGCCGGTGAGTGAAGCGTGGATCCCGATGTATTATATTCTGGCAACAGCCGAAGCGTCAAGTAATCTCGCGCGATTCGACGGTGTTCGCTATGGTTTTCGTGCAGTGGAGACAGATGGCGATATTACGACAGCAAGCCGTTCACAAGGATTTGGTGCGGAAGTTCAAAGAAGAATTATGCTGGGAACGTATGTGCTTTCCAGCGGGTACTATGATGCGTATTATTTAAAAGCGCAGAAAGCGCGGCGGCTGGTTTTAAACGCGGTGAATGATATTTTTTTAAAAGCTGACGTATTCTATCTTCCGACGACGCCAACGCCTGCTTTTAAAAGGGGCGAGAAAACGGCTGACCCGATCCAGATGTATTTGTCGGATTACTTTACTGTTTCGGCCAATCTCGCGGGAAACCCGGCAATTTCCGTTCCTGTTGGAGTAAATGAAGATGGATTGCCAATTGGAATGCAGCTTCAGACAAAGAATTTTGAAGAAGGAAAATTGCTTCAGTTTTCAAAACTTCTGATGGAAGGTTTTAAAAAGTAAAGGATAACTGTTTTAAAAACTAAAAACTTGTTTTAAAAGCGGCTTTTGAAAATTAATGCTGGACAGAGAATTTTTTAATACGCAAAATCTTTCGGTCATTGGCGATCACGCACACATATACCCCGCTTCTATAGTGAGCTACCGGTAGCATAAATGTATTTTTACCGGCTTCGTAATTCTGCCGATAGCATAGGGTCTCTACTTCGCGGCCGGCCATATCGGTAATTGTAATAGAGATATTCTGAGTTTCCGGCAGTATAAAAGAAATTGTAGCGATCTCCTGTGCCGGAGCCGGTGAAATGCGAAGGGAAATATCTTCTTCCTGTGTGCCGGCAGGCCGGCAGCATGAATCCTGAGCAAGCGGCGATGTAATCACAAATGTATTAAATCCTACCGGCGCGGTAATTGGCTTGTTTAATTGCTTTCCATTATAGCTTTTAGCTTTGATATAATATTCAATAGTATCGCCAACGAAATAATTCTCACCGCTGATCGCACCCGAAAAATTCTTTTTTTCTCTGCATGTCATGCGCTCATACGTCCACTCGGTTTCCCCTTTTTTGCGCCACTGCACGCTGGCTACACGGATATAATCCTTGTTGAGAATTGTAGCTTCTACCGGATAATTTTCAGCAACTGTTTCCTTTCCGTCGGGAAATTTCTTCATAATGAACTGTATCGGATTTTCCGCAGGCACCTGCATCGTAGTACAGTGAAGTCCGCCACGCACCAGGGCCAGTATCCGGGAATCAATCGGGATGATCTTATAGCCCGGCAGGAGCTTTTTAAAAGTCTCTACCACTTTGGCATCTCCGGCAGAATTCCCGGTAGAATCATCAGAAAACACGGGAAGAATATACGTTCTATTGACAAAAAGCCCGTTCATATATGTGCGTGGATTGCGGTTTAGCTGTTCGCAGGTGGTATCATTATATTCTCCATTATCAGAGGTAGCCATCGGAACTCGGAAGATCTGGTAAGGCTTATTATAGACTGAAGTAAGCGCGGAGAGTTTTAAAAAGTTTTCTTCAAGGATGTCCCTGTCGGAGGATGTGACAGTTTTGGGATATTCTGCCAGTGCAATGGTCTGCTCATCAAGGAGTTTAAAAAACATATCTATGTGTCCTGTACCGCCATCGCACGGTAGGTCGCGTAGCTCAGTGTGCTTTTTTAAATTAAAAAGTGACCGCATTGTATCGAGCGTTACGCGGTTTTCCCAGTTATTCTGATTAATATTTACCCGGTACATCCTTGAGGTAAAAAACCCGTTTCCCTGGCCGTCCGTATCAAAATTCCCGGCTTCATGGAAAAGTGGTGTTTGAATTACTTTGGCATTCATTTGCTGTGCAATCAACGCGGGTACTTCATCGCCGGTATTGGCCGTACTTTGGTGATGCAGATAGTTGGCATCAATTATCCCGATGCTATCCTTAGCGCCATAATAGAAGCTGATGGGGCCGTAATCCCGTACCCAAAAATTCTCGCCCGGATCAACCAGGAATTTATAATGTTTTAAAGGAGTACCTGCCTGAGCCATCACTTTTTTAATTCCTATGCTGTCTTCAGCAGCGCTTATTTTGATCCATACCTGGCACTCTTCCTGAATAGCCGAGGCGAGCTTTGTCCATATTGCATTAAATGCTTTTGTATATTTAGCTATTACTTTGGGATTATCACTGGCATTATAATTTATATGTGGCCAGGCAATTATTACCGCCTGGGCTTCCTCCCATTCAGCGGGAATGCGGATATTATTTGGTCGGGGCTGGTTACTATTATAGGTGTTGGAATTTGAATATCCAGCTGAGACCGGCCCCGGTGATGGCTCGGCCGACTGTGAATATGCAGTAAATGTCAGAGACAGGAATACAGGAATCAGAGCTTTAAACATAATTCTATCCCTTGTACTGATTAGTGGTGCTTTTTGTAAAAGAAGGAACGTAGCCAATAATTGGCACAGATGCTTCTCACAGAATTGCAACCGTATAGTATGAAGTATATTAGTTATTCTTCACAACAAACATACACATTGAGGCATCATGCAGAAAGGTCATCTTGTAGGAACTATTCATCTGAAAGTAGTACGTGAGCTAAACGATCGTAACGCGGTATTCTGAAGGAGATTTTCCCGTACGCTTTTTAAAAAATTTCCCAAAAAAAGATGGATTGGAAAAATTCAGGGCGTCAGCGATCTGAGATATATTATACTGAGGGTTTTTTAAAAGGTTTTTTGCTTCAGTAATTACCATTTCATCTATCATCTCTCCGGCGGACTTCCCAAAGATCGCCTTTGTGGTATGAGACAAATGCCGCACCGTGATATGGAGTTTATCTGCATAAAACGAAACGCTGCGCTCAACATTAAAATGTATTGAAAGCAATTCCATAAATTCAATGGTCAGAGTTTCCTTTCTCGAAAGCCGCACCTGTGTCACAGGAATATTTTTCGTTAAGATCGCGCCAACTTCAAACAAAAGCGCCATAAAACAGTTTTTAATAACGGCATTATTATAATCATGCGGACACGGCTGATTAATTATCCTGTTTAATATCTGCATTAGATTCTGAACAATCAACACCTCACATTCAGTAAGTAAGGCGTATGGAGGCATCCCGCTTCCAAAAAATTTTCGCGCCGCCGATCCGGTCATGTGAATACCGGTCTCAGCTACAAAATCAGGAGAGTAAAAAAGACTTAAAAGCTTTATATCTTCACTTCTGCTTTTTAAAATGAACTGGCTGTCAGGAATAGTAAAGATCAGCCCCGGCGCACGAAGATGTATATCTCCCAGATTATAATTAATGACAAGCTCGCCTTGCTGTACGAACATAATCGTAAAATGATCGGGGCGATAAAAATGCTCGGTTTTTACAGCAGTTTTAAAATGTAATTCATCAATTGCATGGATGCTCTCCACACCCGATTTTTCACGTGTTCCGATTGCCGGCCTGATCGCTTTTCTCATAGATAATCTATAGTTTCTGAATAAGAATTCTAAAAAAACTTTTACAACGTTTTACGAATGATCATTTTATTTATATTTTTTAAAGCTTCGCGCTTGGTAAGCGGTGGCAGAGTGTGTTTTTGTACAAAATCCCGGATAATTTCAGGGTGCAGCCACGCATATTGCCGGAGCGCCCAGCCCATCGCCTTCTGAATGAAGAACTCCTTAGAATCTCTGAATCCGAGAATAGTTACAA
Source organism: Bacteroidota bacterium (assembly GCA_040386315.1). Taxonomy (GTDB): domain Bacteria; phylum Bacteroidota; class Ignavibacteria; order Kapaibacteriales; family DASPKH01; genus DASPKH01. The sequence goes on along the minus strand of JAZKFS010000034.1, from coordinate 66,808 downwards.
AAAGCAGGTCAAGGTCAGTTTTTTCGCCGTATTTTAACTGAAAAATGATCGAGGAGCGCTGCAGCCACATATTATCACTTTCGCGCCATTCCTTCGTTTTTGGCGCGATCATATCAGGATACTTTTTAAAAAGCTCGCCGACGAGGTTTGGTGCGATGCCGTCCACTGTATCCCACCAGGATTTCCACGTGATCATCTGCTCGAATTGCTCAATATCCTCGCGCTCTATCTGTTTTTTAAAACACCCGCATAATTCCAACGCAGCATATTGAAATTCACGCTCCGGCTGTTCCCACAGATCATTGATAATTTCATTCAACTCCGATTTCGGTGGCAACCCGGCCTCTTTTAGAAAGTTTTTAAAAAGCTCACGGCGCAGCGGCGTTTTTAAACCGATATACTCAAACTGGTTGCGCATGTATTTTTTCATGCCAACAGCTGCTTCGGGATCTGCGTAATTTTTAAAAGATTTTACGAGTGGCGATAGATATTGGTGCATAGTTTTTAAAGATACTATTTTTTATTCAATGTTTAAACACAAAAAAGGCAGACTTTTAAAAGTCCGCCTTTTGTTTTTAAAAGATATTTTTAAAAGAATTTACCGAACTACATGCAGAGGTGGCATTTGAATAATTTCTTCGCCTGTGGAAATAATTACAGTATATGTTCCTACTGGAAATTGTTTTACATCCAGCTTGTACATGTTAGCGCCTTCAGTTGTTTTAAAAGTTGTTTTTAAAACTTCCTGACCAAGAATAGTAATCACTCGCAGAGTTGCATCTTTTCCACCTGCGTCGAACTTTACAATCGCCTGATCTGTGGTAGCAGGATTTGGATAGATTTCTCCTTTTAACAGTTGTACTGGTTCATTTTCTTTTGCAGAAGTTATAGAACCTGCATTCATAATGCCGTCCAGCACCAGGCTATTTCCTTCTTTCGTTGATTCAAAATTATACACCTTCATTGAATAGCCGGGCTTGTCGGCAAAAATTTTATATTTTCCTTCGGCGATATTACCAATTTTAAAATACCCCTTGTTATCTGTGTACGTAATGTATTTTATTTGAGAAGATTCGTCTTTGAGGTAGACGCGTACTCCTTTCATACTTTCAAGAGTATTATTTCCGGTTTTCCAGCCGGTAATCATACCACTCACATCACTTTTGCCAGAAGCCGCGCTTTTTAAAAGTTTTAAAACGATTTTTTTTTCTATTTTATCAAGTTCTGTAATAGAAATGCGGGTGGCCTCCTGCCATGCCGATACAATTCCTTCTACTTCGTTATAATAGCCCTCTTCGTGAAGAGTATCCATGGGCTGTACTCGAAGGATATACTCTCCCTGTGGAATAAAACGTATCGAATAGTCTGAATTTACAGTGTCTTTGCCAGTATATGCTGTCAATGTATCTATTCCATTGGTATTAGCATCTATGCGATACGCAGTAACATGCGAAAGAACGGATGCATTATTTTCATCTTGCACCTTGCCATAGATAGATGTTGTGGGATCATAATCTAACCAATCTGCAGGCATTAATCCAATTTTGCCAAGAAAAGGCTGAGCACTAACATCCACTAAAAACGACTCAGTAATATCATAGGTTTTTTGATAGAAAGTCGCTCTATAACCACAACTACCCTCTCCATTCATGCGTGCTGTTTGTACAAGTTTTACCTTATAAAAGTATTCGTCAGAAATCTCAATAGTATAACTATTGGATTTGAAATCGTCCTGCCATATATATCCATACGGCACTACACTTCGAATTGCATCCGGCGGCCCCGGCTTCAAGGTAACTTTATCATAGGGATAAAACATGACCTTAGTAAATTGAGTATTTTGGGCTTCAAAAGGTGTGGTAGTCCCGACCGTACCGTAAACTTTCACCATAGCAGTCAATTTGGCATTCGGCTCCTGTGCAGAAGTTTTTAAAACCGAAAAAGGGAGAATTAAACCAAGAAGACAGTAAAGAAACTTTTTCATACACCTACTCCTTTAAAAAATGGAGAATTCTGAAATTATAACGTATTGTATATTTATTACACCTTTTATGCCAGCTTTATAATTACACGTTTTACATCAAGACACTATTCTTTACCTTTCACTCAAATCATTATTTTTAAAAGACTTAGGTTAAAGAAAAACAAAACCGGCATCTGGTTGATTTTTCAAGACATAAATTCGTTATTTAAAAAGTGTCAGCAAATCTACACACATCCTTATACACCTGTCAGAAAACTTCCACACAATTTAGGATCCTTTCTTTCAAAAAAACTCAACTTTTTTTAAAAACCGGCATCTCCCATTTTTAAAAAACTGCCACAATCCAAGTTTTTAAAAGAAATTTTCGTAAGTTTGCGCTTCTTAAAAACGAAATTTAAAAACTGTTTCACATACTACACGCGGAATTCACATGAGCGTTTTGATCGACAAAAACACAAAAATTCTCGTACAGGGAATTACGGGTTCGGAAGGCACGTTTCACGCATCGCAGATGCTTGAATATTACAGCACAAACGTCGTTGGCGGAGTGACTCCGGGCAAGGGCGGTTCTGATTATTCCGGCAAAGGCGAAGATATGTTCAAGCGCCCCGTGCCTGTTTTCAACACCGTGCAGGAAGCTGTAAAAGCAACCGGCGCTGATGCTTCGGTTATTTTCGTTCCGGCATCTGTCGCGGCTGACGCTATCCTTGAAGCAATTGATGCGAAAATCAAAGTTATCATCTGTATCACCGAGGGAATTCCTGTTCGCGATATGATCACCGTATATGCGGCTTTAAAAAATTCTGATTCGCATCTTATCGGGCCGAACTGTCCGGGCGTCATCACTCCGGGCGAGTGCAAGATCGGTATCATGCCGGGCTTCATTCACAATCCGGGAACAGTTGGCGTTATATCGCGCTCAGGTACTTTGACTTATGAAGCGGTAAAACAGCTAACTGACATCGGCTTGGGACAATCAACCTGTATCGGTATCGGCGGCGATCCAATTATTGGAACGCGCTTTGTGGACGCGATCAAACTTTTCAATGCTGACCCGAAAACTGAAGCGATCCTGATGATCGGCGAGATCGGCGGAACAGCGGAAGAAGAAGCAGCAGAATACGTAAAACAACACGTAAGCAAACCTGTTATCGGATTTATCGCAGGACGTACTGCACCTCCGGGACGCCGTATGGGACACGCTGGCGCGATCATTTCCGGTGGAAAAGGAACAGCTGAAGAGAAATTTAAAGTAATGCGCGCTGCCGGAATTCACATCGTGGACTCCCCTGCCGCACTTGGGCAAACTGTTGCCAATGCTTTAAAAATGGCAGGAAAATCAAACGGGAATGGAAACGGAACAGCTTCTAAAGCAACAGCGCCAAAAGCTGAAGCACCAAAAGCAGCGGCTCCAAAAGCAGCTCCTGCAAAAACTGAAACTGCAAAAGCTGGTGCAAAACCAAAAGCAGCGAAAACAACAGAAAAATCGGCAACAGCGACTAAATCTGCAGCAAAGCCTGCAGCTAAAAAATAAGACTTTTTAAAAAGAATTTTAAAAACTGAAATATTAGAAAACGAGGAATTTCATGGCAGTAGAGCGTACACTTGCAATTATCAAACCTGACGCGGTTAAAAAAAATGTAGCCGGCGAAATCATCGCGATGATCACGCAAAAAGGTTTTAAAATCTTGGGAATGAAAATGACGGCGATTACTGAAAAGCAAGCCGGAAAATTTTACGAAGTTCACAAAGAGCGCCCTTTTTACGGCGAATTGACAAAATTCATGTCAAGCGGCCCGGTTGTAGCGATTGCACTTGAAAAAGAAAACGCGATTGCTGATTACCGCGCTTTGATCGGTTCAACTGATCCGGCTGAAGCGGCTGAAGGCACAATCCGCAAAAAATATGCTTCAAGCAAAGGCGAAAACGCAATGCACGGTTCGGACTCTGTAGAAAATGGCGGGATCGAGATCGGATTTTTCTTCAGCGAAGCAGAACTTGCGGCGAATGTAGCGTAAGTTTTTAAAAAGGATTTTGAAGCGATTTTAAAAGTTTTTAAAAACTTTTTTAAAAGAATTTTTTCAAACTTTTCAGGACTTTTAAAAAGCTTTTAAAGCTTTGACAAATACTGCTTTTAATCTTTAAAAAGGCGGGGATAATTTCCTCGCCTTTTTGCTTTTAAAATTGTATATTTGCTATTGCAGCAAAATTTTCTTGTGACAAACAGGTTTTTAAAGGGTTATTCGTTTTAAAAGCAATCGCCACCGCAATTCCGTTTTAAAAAAAGTCAATCGTCAATGCTGAAAATTCTCAGGCAAATATCTTCGGAAGTAAAATTCAGCAATCCGTTCTGGAATTACCGTTTTGACAAATATAGTTTGCCAAATGGTAATGAGGGCGAATATCATTATGTGGAGACCCGCGGTTCGGTGATGGTGGTGCCAAAATTGAAGGATGGTTCTTTCATTTTATTGCGCCAATACCGTTATCTGAATCAGCGTCTGAGCATTGAATTTCCCGGCGGCGGGATACTTCGCGGCAAGAGTGCAGAGGAATCTGCAGAAATTGAACTACAGGAAGAATCGGGTTTTAAAGCGGGAAAAATTACTCAGATCGGTCAATTTAATCCCTGCAATGGAATTACGAGTGAAATGTGTTCAGTTTTTTTTGCCGATGAGCTTGAGAAAGAGAAGATCGGGCATGACACGTCTGAGGAATTTGAACCGGTGATAATGACAACCGATGAGATCAACCGGGCAATTCAAAGCGGGGACTTATGGGATGGAATGACAATGGCGGCGTGGTCTTTGTATAGTTTTTCAAACCTTTTATTAATTTGAGGATGATGATGAGTTCAATATATTTCCGTTTATTTTTTGCTGCCATAGCGGTGTGCTTTGCCTCGGCAAACGATGGAGTTGCGCAGAGCAATAATCAAACTGATACACTCTACCCGCTCTATGTTTCGCATCGGGCAGGGAATCTGCATAATTATGTTTTTAAAGAAGAGACGACTATTAACCGCGTACATAGCGATAGCAGCATGCGCAATCTCAAGCGTGAGATCACGTATTTTCTGAGCCAGGTAGCTTTAAAGCCGTCCGAGGATGGATTTATTACGGTACAGACTACGATCGACTCCATGCTCTACCGTTTTGCTGATGGCCCTTCGATCATAGAATACAGTTCTATGCGCGATGCAAAGCCTAATTTACAATTTCTTGATCTGGCGTATGCGACAGTACCTGTTAACCGTACTTTTGAAACGGTGATCTCGCCCTATGGAGATGTGGCGGAAGTAAAAGGTGAAGCGGTGGACTGGCTGCGGAATTATGTTACCGTAGAAGGCCAGGAAAAGGGAGTTGATATCTTGGCCCCTATTCAAAAATATCTGTGGCTTGACGGAATATCCGATAACAATCTCAAACATTTCGGTGATCTGACCAAAGGCATTATTCCAAATGGAAAAGTAAAGCGCGACAGTGTCTGGAATCGCGATGTATCAGTGCGCATGAACAGCATAGATTTTTCCGGCCCGGTAAAAGCCAATATCTCCAGCGCGAAAGATGGAATTTACCGTATAGAAGCTGCCTCTGACGGTGTAGTTGCCAGGCCGGCTGATATACGCGTCTATGGTATTACCGAGCTTGTAAAACTTAATTCAGGCAAAGGGAAAGCCAGCTTTTCTATCGAACTGAACGACGATGATGTACGCCGGGTAGAGGCAGACTACACATCCAGTATCAGCGCTACAATTAAAAACGAAACTTTTACAGACAACATCTCAACACATCTTTCATGGACTCTCACAGGACAAACTCAATGGTAAAATCAGGGCTGCTCGTAGCATTAATTGCCGGTAACTGCCTTTTCATCAGTGCATGTAATGATACTGAAACATCAAAAGACCCGGTTGCCGAAGGGAAATCTGCAAATATTACCCTCAGTGATACAGCAAATGCAACAATTCTGCCGATGTCGGAACAAAATCTGACTAGGCTACAGTATGGAGTAAAGGCAGGTGAGAAATATCACTATAAGCTTCATCAGACGACCCTGATCGATCAGGACAGCACACATGCTGAAACTGAGATCACCATGTATTATACCAAAACAATTAAGTCAGTTCGCTCCGATGGCAGCATGGAAATGACTGTCCGGTTTGATTCCGTTCGCGCACAGAATAAAGTGCCGGATTTTGCCGGCGGCACTAAATCCATGAAGGAAGTCAAGTATAGCTCACTTGATTCTGCAAATAGAAAAGACAAGCGCTTCGATCAGTTTAATATTCTTATCGGCGAAGAAGTCACCATGATCGTTTCCGCAAAAGGTTCAATTGATGAAGTAAGCGGACTGACTCCTTTGGTCAATAAAGTTTTGGGCGCTCAGAAGGATTCGATCCCTCAAACTCAAAAGAACCAGCTGATAGATCAGATCAAAAATGAAGCGTATGTCAGGAATCTACAGCCGGAATACCAGATATTTCCCGACAGCACAATAGACTCAAATCACACTTGGACGAAAAACAGTAGTATTCCTCTTTTTGGAATATTCCCGACAAATAACACCGTACAGTATAAAGTAGAATCTGTCAAAGAAATTGGCGGACGCAAGGCGTTAGAAATCGTGATGAATGTGAAATCAATGGTGACAAATCCTACTTTTAAAAATGGCCCGGCTACTTTTAAACTGAATGATCATCAGATACAAACTTCCGGAAAATCAATTATTGATCAGGAAAAAGGCTACACGATCTTTAAAAAAATGGAAGTAATGACATTTGCCGACGCAACAGCTACGAATACGCAAAGCAAGCAGTCGCAGCGATCAAAACAAAAAAATACTCAAGTCACTACCATCGAACTCATTCGCTAAGAAACGATGAAAAACCGTCTGAACGATGTTCGGAAAACTCTCACGCCCAATGATGCAATCGCTATCGTGGTCGTTATCCTGGGCTTGCTGATAGCACTATTCATCAACGAAATGGCTATACGCCTCATTGGGATATGTATAGCAGTGCTTGGCGCTGTTGCGCTTTTTATGCTGATCTCGCAGCGGCTCTCGGATATGGTAGTCTACGCGAATAAGCCCGTCAGCCAGTCCACGAATTTCCGCACGACCGTCAAGCAGGACGACACGGGAAAGCGCATGATCTTTGATGATTTTGCCACGTCCTTTGGTACGGATGAAAATGAGCAGGCAATGATAGCCGCCCGTGAACAGCGCGAGGAAGAAGGATTTTTAAAACGATCCGGCACTACTGCTCCGCAGGAAGGCAAATTCCAGAAAAAGCTCCAGACGAAGTTTAAAGAAATTACAAAGGATGTAGTCGGTGATACTTTTAAAAAGGATACCTCTTTTAAAAGTGATGGCGTAGCTTTTAAAGATGAAGGGGTAACCTTTAAAAAACCCGGTTTTAAAACTGAGGCAGCGCCAACTTCTGCGAAGAAAATATCTTTTGGTGATGATGAGATTGTTTCTAAAGAAGACCTCATCAGGAGTACTGCTTTTAAAGAGCAAAGTTTAAAAGATATTTCCACCAGTAAAACAATCGGCACGCAGCAGATTGGCGATGACACTTCCGGGATGCGTATTATCGGAAAAAAGAAAACTCCGGCAGAAGAAATAGCAAGTGATCCACCTGAGGTTTTAAAAGAGAATCTGCCTGCGCCTGAACCGGAAGTTGTAAAAGCTCCGGCAGAAATTGAAATACCCGCTGTAGAAATTCCTGAAAAAGAATCCATAGAAATTCCACAAGAGGAAAGTTTTAAAGAGGCGGTTGAAATTGAGGAAAAAACTGCTGCACCTTTAGAGACGGAAGTTTTAAAAACTGTAGTTGCGCCTGAAGAAACGATCATTGAGCAGCCGGTACAAAGTCACCGCAAAACACCGATCAGCACGACGATCACTGAGATGTTCCAGGAGGATGCCGATACAACGCCGACCGAGCCGCGCAAGGAATTCGACCATCTTCTCTCCCGCGTCCTCATGGTGATACGCTCTGTGGCAAGCGCCCGGACAGCCGCATTCTTTTGGGTAAATCCTGATAAGCACGAGCTGGTGCTGGAATCATATATCAGTGATGCCGGTGAAATATTTTCCGCAGGACGCCGCAAATATCCGATCAGCAATGACGTGATAAGCCAGATCGCAACACACGGCCGCCCTGAGATCCTCACGGAAATCCAGGCAAGCGCCGAGCTTGATCTTCTCCCGTATTATACAAAGTCCGCCGGAACGTTATCATTTATCGGCGTACCGGTATTCTTTAATAATTCGGTTGTTGGCGTTTTGTGTGCGGATTCTACGGAAATTGATGCGTATGATTCTATCACCGTTGGATTTTTAGGACATTTTACAAAGCTGATCAGCGGCCTTGTTCAAAGCTACACAGGAAAATACGATCTCTTCCAGTCAGCGCGTACTCTGGAAGCGATCAATGATTTCAGATCACTCATCAGCAATCCACACTGCCGCGTGCAGGATATTTGTTCGGCAATCGTAGAATCTGCCAGCCATATCACCGAATACTTCACACTTGGTGTGTGTAATTTTGATGAAGCGCGTGGTGCGTGGCATGTGTGTGATATCCGTATGTCCGATACCAGCGTTACGAATCTCACCGGCGTAGCAATACCTCTTGAGGGAACGCTCCTTGGGCAAACTATCTTGACAGGCCAGACAAACCCGGGGACACCGATCCAGCCTAATATCGCGCGCATTCATCCGCATGAGCCGGCAGCAAATTCAGGATATTTCGTAGCCGTGCCTTTAAAATCGGCTTCGCATAATTACGGCGCACTATTTATTGAAGCGAATTCCCCCGTTACAGCGCAGGACATCAGCGTTTTAGAAACTCTGGGCGAGCACGCAGGAACAATTATTGAGCAGATCCGTTTCGCCGATATGCTCCAGTCGCACTCGCTGGTGGATGATTCCACGGGAATTTTAAACCAGTCGGCATTCTTCCAGCGTATCAGCGAGGAACTCGTTCGCGCAGGAGATTTCGGGATTCCACTTACGCTTTGCTTAATTCATATTGACAAGTATTCATCCATTGAAATGTCGCCGGATACTACGGAAATTATCATGCATCACGTCCTGGCGCTCGTGCAGAAATATATTCATCCGTATGATGTGATCGGAAGGCTGGACGCGACAACGCTCGGTGTCGGTATCAGCGGTGCGAAAAATCAGCAGGCTCAGATGTGGGGCGAACGGATCCGCAAGGAAACAGCGAGCTCGGTCGTGGATATTCACGGAAAACGCATGACGGTGACGATCAGCATTGGAATTGCAGAAGCTCTTCCTAAGGCTGATTCTGTCGATACGCTTATCCAGAATGCGCATAAAGTTCTACAGCTTTCTTCGCAGAAAACAAATGCTGTAACGGTTTTTGCGTAAGTTTTTTTTAAACTATTATTTCTTTTAAAAACTTTTACAAGCTGTAGAAATACGCTATAATTCTTCGATGGACGTTATATGTACGCGCAGTATATATAACGTCCGTTTTCTTTTTAAAAACTTTCCATTATTGCCGCTGTTTTAAAAACTCCGTTCTGACTTCTCCCTCTTCTACCGAACTTTTTAAAACCCAAACTGTTTTTAGTATTTTTGCACATGATCCTTTTAAAAAGGATTGATTTTCTATTGCTTTTTAAAAATTTACAATGTCATACAAACCAGAACTTGCCGAACAGATCCTGAATGTTTTAAAAAACTCAAAAGAGCTGATGCGCTCGAGCGAGATCGGCCGCGAACTTGGACTGATCTCCGAAACGCCGGAATTTGGCGTGATGCGCGATGCAATTCACCAAATGGTGGATGAGGGAATTCTTCGCCGCCACACGCGCCGCCGCTACGGAATTGAAAAACCAAAGCAGCGTCCGCTCCAGGGAATTTTAAAATATTCCAACCAGCAGTTTTTTGTTGAGACAGATTCATCGGAAACTCCACGGGTTTTTATAAAACATCAGCATATTCTTACAGCATTTCCCGGCGACCAGGTGGAAGTAACAATACTTTCATCACACCGTGATAAGAAACCGAAGGGACAGATCGTTCGCATTATCGAGCGCTCGGATGAGCCGATTCCCGGCACTTTGGACTACGACGGCGATTTCTATTACCTCGTGCCGGAGCAAACTGACAGGTATTACGTGGATTTCCTTGTACATTATCAGAAAATCGGTGGCGCTAAAAAAGGCGACAAAGTTCTGGCAAAGCTGATCCGTTGGGAAAATCCGCATAAAAGCCCTGAAGCCGAGATCATTGAAGTGCGTGCAAAAACAGAAGAATCGCGCAATGAATTTGATGTGATCGTAAAAGAATTCAATCTGCCGACGCAGTTTCCCGCAATTGTCGAAGAGCAGGCAGAAGCCGTCGCAATTGACGTTCCCGAATCGGAAATTGCACGCCGCCTTGATCTGCGTGAAGTGGATATTGTTACAATTGATCCTGATGACGCGCGCGACTTTGACGATGCACTTTCACTTGATATTCTGGAAAATGGGAATTACAAACTTGGCGTGCATATCGCCGATGTGAGCCACTATATTCGTGAAGGCACGGCGCTTGATGATGAGGCTTTAAAACGCGCGACGAGTGTTTATCTGGTTGACCGTGTTGTGCCAATGTTACCGCACGTTTTGTCAAGCAATATCTGCTCGCTGATGCCTGATGTGGAGCGGCTTGCGTTTACTGTTTTCATGGAATTCACGCCAAAAGGAATTTTAAAAGATCATTCTATTCATGAGTCGGTCATTCGCAGCCATCGCAGATTTACGTATGCCGAGGCGCAGGATGTTATTGATTCCGGTGAAGGCGATTATTCTGAGCTGATTTTAAAACTTTATGAACTTGCTGAAATTCTTCGCAAAAAACGCTATACGACGGGCGGGATTGATTTTGAAACGTATGAAATAAAGTTCGTTCTGGATGAAAATAAAACGCCTTTAAAAGCCGTAGTAAAGCGCCGCACCGATGCCACAGGACTTGTGGAAGAATGTATGCTCGCGGCAAATCAAACAGTTGCCGGACATATCAAAAATCTTTCAAAAAAATTGAAACTTGGGAAAAATCTCCTGCCATTCCTCTACCGCGTCCACGACAAACCTGATGCGGAAAAAGTACAAAATGCACTGACGTTTATTCGTTCTCTTGGTTTAAAAATTGAACTGAATGATCTCTCATCAAAAGAAATTAACCAGCTACTCCAGCAAACCGCGAACCTGCCGGAAAAACCGATGATCCACCAGGTGCTTCTGCGTTCGCAGGCGAAGGCGGTGTATTCGTATTATAATATCGGGCATTATGGTTTGGGCTTTTCGGATTATTCGCACTTTACCTCACCGATCCGCCGCTATCCCGATCTGATCGCGCACCGGTTTTTAAAAGAATACGGGGCAGGCAAAGTCTCGCAGGCACGACTTGCTAAAATGCAGGAATTTGTGGAATTTGCCGACGATCATTGTTCGGCAATGGAACGCCTCGCCGTCGAAGCCGAACGTGCTTCCATAAAGCTTGCGCAGGCACAAATGGCGCAGCAGTACGTCGGACAGGAATTCAACGGTACGGTTGCCGGGGTGACGAATTTCGGGCTGTTTGTTTCAGTTGATGACATTTACGTTGAAGGCCTTCTGCACATGCGTGACCTCGGTGACGATTATTACAATTTTGACGAAAAACGTTTCCGCCTCATCGGGCGCCGCACGAAAAATATTTATCGAATTGGTTCGCGCCTGCGAATCCAGATCGTAAATGTGAACGTAAAGCGTCGTCAGATTGATTTCCGCTACGTCGGAGCGGCTCTTGAAGCTCCGGTTTTAAAAGATGAGGATATTGTTGTAAATGTGGAAGCGCCGCAGGAATCTTTACAAAATGATTCTTTTAAAAACGAAAGTGTAACGCAGATCGCTAAAAAAGCAACGAGGAAAAAAACCGGTTTTACCGATGCTGAAAAGCCGAAAACGAGTAGAACAAAAGCTTTAAAAACTGAAGCTCCGCAACCCGCAGTTGAAAAGCCAAAACCAGCACGCAGCAAAGTTTTAAAAGCAGAAGCTCCTGCTGAAAAGCCGAAATCAACGCGGAAAAAAGTTTTAAAAACTGAAACTCCTGCCATTGAAATTCCGGCTATAAAAAAAGGCGGACGAAAAAAGAAAGGTGAGTAGTTTTAAAAAGGTTGTTTTTAAAAGCCGGTTTCATTACTATGAAGCCGGCTTTATTTTTTTTAAAACCTCATGTTTGCTTTTCATGTTGGTTTTAAAGCTTTTTAAAGAAATTATTTTGATGTAAATCGTGTTTAGTTTAAAACATAAATTCCAGCAAATACTTTAGCTACATAACACTACTTTCCCACCTCTTTTTAAAAACACCGGAATGAAACTCTATATCAAATACATGGTCAGTCTTCGGTGTAAACAGCTTGTAAAGGAAGAGCTTTTAAAATTGGGTTTGCAATCGCAGCACGTGGTAGTTGACCTTGGCGTGGTGGAAGTTCTGAAAAGTATCACGCAAAAGCAACGTGACCAGCTGAAGGTGAAGCTGCTTAGTTCGGGGCTGGAGTTGCTTGATGATAAAAAGAGTATCCTGATAGAAAGAATCGTGAATGTAGTAATGGAAATGGTGCATTTTACGGATGAATTTCCTGAGCTGAATACTTCTGAATATATAAGTGAGAAATTACATTATGATTATACCTACCTTGCTAATATTTTTTCTGAGGTGAAAGGAATTACGCTCCAGCATTTTATAATTTTACAGAAAATTGAAAAAGTAAAAGAGCTTTTGCTGTATGATGAGCTGAACCTGACAGAGATTTCGTATAAGCTGAATTATAGCAGCGTTGCGCATTTGTCTAATCAGTTTAAAAAGGTCACCGGGCTTTCTCCCTCTTTTTTTAAACAACTGAAAGCAAAGCGACGGGAGGTTCTGGAAAGTTTTTGAGATGTTTTTAAAAAGTTGTTTCATATTGAAAGCCGTTCCCCGCTATAGAGGAGCGGCTTTTTTCATCTAATCTACCGATAACCCTGCAAAGTGTGAATTATGCAATTCTTTGGCTAAGATGTGTAATACTTTATAGTGTGAATTGGCGCAGTTTTGCAGCGTCGAATTTTATACACTAATTGATATTACATGAAAAACACATTACTCAGTATTGTAGCCGCAGTTACATTATTAGTTTTCCCGCAAATAGGTTTTGCGCAGGCACCTGATCTCGGCGATGCCGCAGATTTCGTGCTCTTTTCCTCCAACGGAGCTGTTACGAACAGTTCACCGTCGCGCCTCACAGGCGATGTCGGTACGAATAACGGCGGGCTTACGGGCTTTGGCAACGTGAATGGTAGAATGCAAAACGGCAATGGCGCTACAGCCGCTGCTGCAAGCGATCTTCTCACTGCATATAATGACCTCAACGGCAGAACCCCGGACTTCTTTCCTGCATCCGTTTTAGGCGGCGGGCAGATATTGACTCCCGGCGTTTATTCAATTTCAGGCGCTGCTTCGCTGAACGGAACCCTTACGCTTAACGCTCAGGGAAATTCAAGTGCAATATTTATTATTAAAATTCAGGGTTCATTCTCTTCAAGTGCTGCATCCCAGGTAGTTTTGATCAATGGCGCACAGGCATGTAATGTATTCTGGAAAACAGAAGGCCTTACTGAACTTGCGACAAATACAGTTTTTAAAGGAACGATAGTTGCAAATAATGCTGCAATTACTTTAAATACAGGTGTGAAACTTGAAGGACGCGCACTTTCTACTACCGGCGCAGTTTCGGTTGGCGGTATCACCGCTGGTATTCCAACCGGTTGCGGAAGCCCAACGCTTACCGGCCCAACAGCACCGTCGCTTGGTAATGTTGCCTGCTTTTCAATTTTTTCAGGTAGCGGTTCGGTTTCAAACAGCGGTGTAACGACAGTTACGGGCGATATTGGATCGAATGTCGGTTTAACAACCGGCTACAATCCCCTTCTTGTAAACGGGACAATCCATACCGTGCCGGATGCAACTACTTCTGCTGCAGCTTCATCATTAACAGGGGTTTATAATTATTTAAACACTCTTGCATACGATATTGAACTGCTTTATCCGGCACAGTTTGGAAACAGCCTTGTTTTAACACCGCATACATATCTTTTAAACGCAGCTACTTCCCTAACTGATACAATTTTCCTGAACGCTGAAGGAAATGCAAATGCAGTATTTGTTTTAAAAATAAACGGCGCACTTTCTACAAGCACCGGTTCAAATGTAATTCTTACAAATGGCGCGCAAGCGAAGAATGTTTATTGGAAAGTTGACGGTGCTGCAAATATCAGTAGCGGCTCAAATTTCAAAGGAACACTAATTGTCAATAACGGCGCATTAAGCTTAGCAACAGGCGTTATGCTTATTGGACGAGCTTTTACAACAAGTGGACAATTAACAACAGCTTCAGTGAACGTAACAATGACGGCAGGTTGTGGTACAAGCTCTTCAGCTCCGGCAATTATTACACAGCCATCAAATCAAACAGCATGTGCAGGCGGTTCAGCAAGCTTTACCGTTTCAGCAACTGGTGATAATCTTACGTATCAATGGAGAAAAGGAATAGTCAATATTTCTAATGGTGGAAATATCAGCGGCGCTACTTCAGCTACCCTTACCATTAATCCGGTAAATACTGCCGATGCAGCTACTACGTATAATGTAGTTGTAAGCGGTTCTACGTCACCAAGCGCTACATCAAACAATGCTTCGCTAACGGTGAATACTGCTCCGGCGATCACATCCCAACCGACAAATCAGACAACATGCTCAGGAAGCACTGCGACATTCTCAGTTACAGCAACAGGAACGCTTCTTACCTATCAATGGAGAAAAGGAACAACAAACCTTGTAAATGGTGGAAATATTTCCGGCGCTACGACTTCAACACTTACAATTAATCCTGCAAGCGCTTCTGATGTTGCTTCAAATTATAATGTAGTTGTTTTTGGCTCATGTTTGCCAAATGCAACTTCCAACAATGTTTCCCTTACAGTAAGCACAGCTCCGGTAATTACATCTCAGCCAACCGGCCAGACAGTATGTGCAGGCAGCCCGGTAAGTTTCTCAACAACGGCTACAGGTGCAAACCTTACCTACCAGTGGAGAAAAGGAACGGTAAATATAGCAAACGGTGGAACGGTTTCAGGTGCTACTACAAATATGCTTACAATTAGTTCTGCAAGCGTTTCAGATGCAGCTTCTAATTATAATGTTGTTGTTAGCGGTACATGTACTCCCGGCGCTACATCACAGGATGCTGCTCTGACAGTAAATACTGCTCCGAGCATTTCATCGCAGCCGACAAGCCAGACAGTATGTGTGGGAAGCCCGATAAGTTTCTCAACAACAGCTACAGGGACTGCGCTTACATATCAATGGAGAAACGGCACGGTAAATATGACCAATAGTGCAAATGTTACTGGTGCAACTTCAGCTACACTTACAATTAATAATGTAAACGTATCAGATGGCTCTACAACATACAACGTCGTAGTAAGCGGAACATGTTCTCCGGCTGTTACTTCAGCTAATGCCTCTCTTACAGTAAATACTGCTCCGGCAATTGCTTCTCAACCAAGCAATCAGGCAGTATGCCTTGGAACTCCTGCAACATTTACGACTACAGCGACAGGAACGGCACTTACGTATCAATGGAGAAACGGAACAGTTAACCTGATCAACGGCGGAAGAATTTCAGGTGCAAATTCTGCAATGCTTACACTTAACGCTGTAACAGCTTCGGATGCATCTTCTAATTACAATGTTGTTGTAAGTGGAACATGTGCGCCAGCTATTACGTCAGCAAATGTTTCATTAACTATCAATACTGCTCCAAACATTACTTCAGAACCAACTGATAAAACAGTATGTGCAGGAGCAGGTACTAGCTTTACAACAACTGCAACAGGAACTGCTCTTACATATCAGTGGAGACGCGGTTCAGTAAATATTGCTAATGGTGGAAATATCTCAGGAGCAAATTCACCTACGCTTACATTCAGCTCTGTGACTGTCGCTAATGATGCAGCTGATTACAATGTAATCGTAAGCGGAACATGTTCGCCAAATGATACATCAAGAAATGTTACTCTTACAGTTAATACCTCTCCGGTAATTACATCTGAGTCAGCAAATCAAACGATCTGTACGGGCAACACGGCAGTATTCTCGGTAACAGCAACAGGTTCAGGTCTTACATATCAGTGGAGACGCGGTACTGTGAATCTTCTCGAAGGCGGGAATATATCGGGTACAAATACCAATACGCTTGTGATTGACCAGGCAGACGCTTCGTATGCGGGTTCAAATTACAATGTTCTTATCACAGGAACATGTTCTCCGAATGCTACTTCCCGTAACATGTCTTTGGTTGTGAGCGCGGCTCCGGCAATTACTCTGGATGCACCTACTCAATCAGTAGGTGCAGGAAATTCAGTTACACTTTCAGTAACTGCAAGCGGAACCGGACTTACATATCAATGGAGACGCGGAACAGTAAATCTGACAAATGGTGGTAATATTTCAGGCGCTACAACAAACACGCTTACCATCAATCCTGCAACAGCAGCTGATGCGTCAGCTGAGTACAATGTTGTTGTCAGAGGGTCATGCCCTGGTGGAGCAGTTACAGAAACGACATCTCAGAACATCACGTTGGTCGTTACAACGGCTCCGACCTTTACTTCGCAGCCAAGCAATCAAACAGTGTGTGCAGGCGCTACTTCTACATTCTCTGTCGTAGCAAACGGTACAGGACTTACATACCAATGGAGAAAAGGAACAGTTGATCTTACCAATACTGGTAATATCAGTGGCGCAACAACAGCAACGCTTACAATTAATCCTGTAAACGCAACTGATGCTGCAGCTAACTATAATGTAGTAGTAACGAACTCTTCAGCACAAAGCACTACTTCATCATTTGCATCTTTGGTTGTCAATACTGCTCCCGCTATCACTTCTCAACCAACAAGTACATCGGTAAAAGAAGGAAGTTCTGCAAGCTTTACAGTGACTGCTACCGGAACATCGCTTTCATACCAATGGAGAAAAGGAACAGTTAACCTGACTGATGGTGGAAACATTTCCGGTGCTAATACTGCTACCCTCACAATCAATCCTGTAACAGCCGCTGATGCAGCTAATTACAGTGTTGTTGTAAGCGGTACTTGTTCACCAAGCGTCACCAGTTCAGCTAATACTTCTCTTACTTTGAGCGGTCCGTCAGCAATTGGAGATGAAGGCAATACAGGAAACGTAGTAAGCTTCTATCCTAATCCGTGGTCAACTTCTACGGTTGTAACAGTAAGCAATGCTTCTGAGCTAAACAGCAGTGTATTGAAAATCTACAATGCTTTAGGCGAAGTGGTTCTTAATGTAACACTTACGAAAACCACAACAACGCTTAATACTGAACTACCTTCAGGAGTTTACTTCTATCAGGTAATTGGTAGTAATGGTACAATTCAATCAGGCAAAGTGATCTCACAACAGTAAGATCATTTTAAAAATAAGAAAGCCCTCTATCTGAGAATATCGGATAGAGGGCTTTTCTTTTTAAAAGCATTATTCAATCATAAAACAGTTTTTTGATTTGTTTTTAAAAGCTGGTTGCAGTAATTTGCAAGCGGCTTTTTTATTTACTTAAGGTAAAACATGATAATTTTCATCATCCTGATACTCCTTTCTGTAAGTAGTGCTTTTTCACAAATTGATAGTACCATAAAGGAGAATCCTAATATTTTTCCCATCTGGACTTTTCATGATGATAGTGTAAATATTCATGGTTTTTCCATTGGAATTTCAACACTTAAAAGCGATATAAATACCCATACAAATGGAATAAAAATCGAACTAATCGGAGCTGGATTATTTTATCCTCTTTTCCCAAGTCATCCGACTGCACTTGATGAGAGCAGTTTTCAGACTATAAAGGCAGGACCTATTGCTCAGAGAATAAATGGATTAAACTTATCTATGTCGGGTACATGGTGTCATTGTATAACAAACGGTCTTCTTATAGGCGCTGTAAGTCAGTATAACTTTCAAGTAAATGGAATATCAGGTTCTTTTATAACGAATATATCTCAAATTCATAATGGAATACAAATTTCAGCTATTAATCGAAGTTTCATCATGAATGGTGTCCAAATTGGATTTGCTGGAAATAATGTTCACATTGCCAACGGGATCCAAATCGGAGTGATGGTTAATAGCACTGTAATAATGCGAGGTGTTCAGGTTGGTTTTTTAAATTTTGCAGATGATTTAAAAGGAATTCAAATCGGCGTTTGGAATGTAAATCAGGATCGGAGCTTTCCGTTTTTCAACTGGAGTTTTTTAAAACCTTTTTAAAAAGAAACCCTTTCTTTTAAAGATTGTTGTAAACAACATTGCTGGTTCGTTCAATATTTTTTAAAGGAAATCATGAAGACTTTTAAAAGCTTTTTCTTTTGTATAATTCTCATTGCGGGCTGCACGAAAGACGATTCAAAGCCGCAGGCGCGCGTATATTACGACTCGCTTCCCGCTACACAGGAAAATCCTGCTGAAGTCTATGCCGAACCCGATTCCGCTGAGGAAACTCCCACTGCTACAGATGCATTTGATATGCCGTGGGCACAAACTATCCAACTTGATTCCGCAGGAAAGCTTGACTCCACTACTTTTAAAGAACGCTACAAAAGCATTGCTGCCGATACGGTCAATTCGCAGCCAATGACGCTGCCTGTTGGCGGAAAGGTGTCAGGCCCATCGGTTCTGCGGGTACAGGTTTTGCTTGACCGAGCACACTTTTCACCGGGAAGTATGGATGGGAATTTTGGTAACAACACGCGCAAAGCTGTTTATTGGTTTCAAAAGAAAAATGCTTTAAAAACAACGGGCGTTGTAGATTCTACTACTTTTAAAAAGCTGGTAGAAAGCGCGGGAAAAATTGATAAACTTATTACAACCTACACGCTGACTGATACTGATATTTCAGGCCCGTACGTGGTAAATCCAAAAGATATTTACGAACGTGCTAAACTGAAAGGTTCGTATTTTGAAAATCTCGCTGAAAAGCTGGGCGAACAGTTTCACCTCAGCCCCGTGCTTTTAAAACAGCTCAATCCACATGTGAATTTTGATCTTGTAAAATCCGGTGTTGCCATCAATGTTCCAAACGTAGAGAATGACACAAGTGCGGCTACCACGGCAATTGCAAAACTTGTTGTTTCACACAAGGGATTTTATCTTCACGCGCTCGATGCAGCAGGAAATATTGTCTATCACTTCCCTTCTGTGCTTGGCTCTGCCTATGATCCGTCGCCTGAAGGTAATTTAAAAGTCCGCTCCATATCGCAAAATCCATACTGGCATTATCAACCCAAAATATTAGCAAAAGTAAAAGATACGGAAAAAGACGCAGTGATCCCGGCAGGCCCGAATAATTCCGTCGGCATGGTCTGGATGGCGCTTTCAAAACGTCATTACGGTATTCATGGCACGAACTCACCCGAAACGATTGGTTATGCTCAGAGCGCGGGCTGCGTGCGGCTTACCAACTGGGATGCGCTTTTCCTCAGCAAAAAGATCACACCGGGAGTTCCAGTGGAGTTTGTAGATGCCGGAAAATCTACTGCGGATAGCACATCAATAGATTCAGCAACAGCAGGCAAGCCGGTGAAAAAGAAGAAATAATTTTTAAAAGCTACTTTTAAAGGAAATGGTTTTAAAAAGCCATTTCCTTTTTGTTTTTTTTAAAGAAATATGTGTAAATTGACAAACCAAATTACCTATTTCTATTACAGAGAGGCACCATGCGTTTTAAAAACTATCTCCTCACATTTTTTATAATCGGAGTACTCGCCGGCTGTAAGAGCAGTACAACCGAGCCTGACACTACACCGAAAACTATTATGCCTTTAAAAACAGGCAACTCCTGGGTGTATAAGTCATATACAATCGAGCCCAATACCGGTTTGAAAATTGATACAAAGCGGGACTTCACAACTACGGTAGGAGCAGAAACTCTTGTTAACGGCGAAAAATGGTTTTCAATAAGCAACTTTATTATGCCTAATAATGACGAGGTCATGGTACAGCTTAAAGCTGACGGGCTTTGGCTTACAGTAGATGATCTACCGGGCCTTTTGTTTAAATATCCGGCACAGCTCAATTCGACATTCACTAATCCGGGCGGTATGGTCACCGTAGTTTCGACATCTGCTAAAGTGGAAAGTGGTGGTAAGAATTATACATGCTATCATTACAAAATTCAGGAAGAGGTTGCAGATAGTGATATTAATTTTTATGTTGCGCCCGGTATAGGATTAGTAAAATACACTTCTGTTGTTGGAGAACTGGGAGCATTTTACACTACGTCTCAGGAGCTTCAGAGCTATTCGCTGAAATAGTTTTAAAACCCTTTTAAAATTTTAAAAAGCCGTATTACTCAATAGTAGTACGGCTTTTGATTTTTAAAATCATTCTTTTAAAATCTCTACACGCCAAAAAGATACGTTAGCTTTACAACTCCCGTGCGATTCGTCAAATTGCGCTCGCGCAGCGAAAGCCCGTCGTCATCCATAATATAGCTGGTATTAAAAACGAGGAAGAGATTGCTGCCCGGCGTGTGCATCCAGTTCAGGCGGATATTGGCGCGGAGGTTTTCTGATACATTATCGTATTGCAATAGCGAGGCAATGCTGAGATTGCGGCTGAAATAATACGTGAGCCGCCCGGTACCGATGCGCGTTGTAAATTTTCCATTAGTAACAGGAAGATCAATAAAATTCTGATTGAGATTTGCGCTTACGATCAGGTTTTCGGAGAATTTGATTGTTGTACCAACTCCCATTGATTGTCTTTTTCCATTATAAAAACCTCCTGCACTCCCGTCAATCCATGCAGAGATCATACGCCCCTGATTGCTGCCTATCCAGAGATTGGCTTTTGTAAAAGGATAATCGCCGGCAGGAATGATCGCACCCCTGCGGATCTCAAAATCCTCCGTCAAATGCTCAAAATTATAGCTGACACCACCATCCATTCCATCGCCCGATTCAAACCGTATATTCGTATTTGCCCACATATAATGCGACTGCTTCTCATGGCTCTGATTCTCAATATACACAGTTCCGGCTACCGTGCTTACCTGGCGAACAAAACCATTTCCTTTAAAACGCGGTGCAATTCCGAATTCTGTGTAATACGAATTAATATCAGCGCGCTCTACAAAACCAATGCCCGGATCAAAGTTTTTTCCAACATTAGAATATGCAGCTTCAGCGCGGATCAGGTCGCTTGAAAGATTGACATACATTTGCCCTGCTGCTGTACTTTGCAGCTTTTCGCTTGACCATACATTGCCAAACCACACTGAAGCAAGAGCATTTTCCCAAAAGCGGACAGCCGCATCGGCGCACGCTACACGGTTGTAAACGCCATTTACACTTTGGACATTCGTGGCAATTCCACCCAGCGTTGTTCGCGGCAGCACTTGCGACGTAACGCGTGCTACTGTATAATTTGAACCTTTTACATCATCATTGCTCTGTGTCTGGATATTTAAAAATCCGACTGTTGCAGGCCCAACCTGTCCGGTCATGCGCGCGCCCGCAAGTATATCATTCTCAATACCGATCCGCCTGCTGAAAAACGGCGTCAAACGCTGTGTATCACCAAAATTAAATATCCCTGCGCGTTCTAAAAAAAACTCCCGCTTTTCAGGAAAGAAAAGATTGAACCGGCCAAGATTGATCTGCACATTATCAGCTTCTACCTGCGCGAAATCCGTATTGAGCGTGAGGTCGAGCGTGAGATTGGACGTTACGCCGTATTTCACATCCAGTCCCGCTTTTGTTAATGTAGTTTTCGCTTCCGGTGCTGATGGTTGTTTCTGCATTCCGGCAAGCCCGTATGGTTTAATCTGGAGATTATTTCCCTGTTTGATATTTTTTAAACCGGTGAGCGTAGCATACTCCGACGGCTGATATATTCCGCCGCGGAAATTTAAGGGAATATGAGGCCAAAGCACATCTTCATTTTTCCGGCGGATAGAGCGAAAAAAAGCGATCCCCATTTCCATCGTATCACTTTCTGTAAAGCGCAACGTGGTAAATGGCACTGAAAATTCAACTTCCCAGCCATCAGCTGTTACGCGGCCTTCGCTGTAATAAATTCCCTCCCAGTTCCAGTCCGGATCGCCCTGTTCGCTGACAAGAGCGTCCCCCTGCGTACCAAATGAATTCAACTGGAAAATATACGAATTGCGCTTGTCATGATACGTGTCCAGCGCCACCATGATAAAATCATCCTGGTTGATCTGCCCCTCGCGCTGAAGGATCGTGCTCATGATCTGCGACGGGTCGGAGTCCCACATTTTCATTGCAAAATACATATTCTTATCGTCGTAGAGTATCCGCGCTTCCGTTCGCTCGGTGGCATCGGCTCCTTCAATGGGCTCGCGCTGTTTAAAATCCGTGATCGGCTGCGCTTTCTGCCAGACGTCCTCCTCGATCCTGCCGTCAATGACAGGCGCGATATCCGTCTTCACGGCATGAGTGCTAAGATTTCCATTATCAGCTTTTAAAAGCCCGGCATGGAGAAGAATGATAAGAGCAGTATAAATAACTTTCATGCGCAGCAATATTCTTTTAAAAACGGGTTCTTGTAAAAAAGCAAAAGGACAGAATTCTTTTTAAAACTGTCCTTTGAGTATCCTACGAAGCTATGTTTCAGAAGTTGCTTTTAAAAAACCACTTTTTAAAAATTTAACGGTTAATAACAATCTGCTGCGTGGCGATAATACCGCTTTCACTCCGCAGCGTGAGGAAATATGCACCTTCAGCCAGCGCAAGATCATCGCTTTTAAAAACAATCGTATTCTCGCCTTCATCAGCCAATCCATCTTTTAAAACTTCAACTTCACGCCCGAGCATATCCGTCACGGCAAGTTTTATTTTTAAAGGTTTTGGTAGTGAAAAATGAATTGTTGCAGAGTTTTTAAAAGGGTTTGGCGTGATGGAAAATTGAATGTTTTTAAAAGAGTTTTCTGCTACCGATACTACTGTTTCAACTTCTACAAGAATGGGTCTGCTAGTAATTGTATCGCACTTATTCCAGTATTTTAAAACATAGATTCCGTTATCTTTTACTGGATTAGTATTGTTTATTTTATATAAGTAAGAATTTGGATAAAAGCTTCTATCCTGATAACCAGTAATGGAGTCACCATTGAAATACCATTGAAAATTGTATTTCGCTGTATCTTTTAATGATATCATCAGTACATGATAACCATTAGATTTCAAACGAATAATTGAATCAGGTTGCTGCGTAATGACAGGCAATGGAGCTATCAAAGACAGGTTTGCAGAGTTTGTTAAAACGCTGTCGCCTTTTGAAGTAAATGCAATTGCAGTGTATTTTCCGACGTGTGCAGATTGCGTATTAACAATTTTCAGTTCGGCAGTATGCGCTCCCAAATACATAGCATTATCAGCAACATCAATACCATCTTTACGCCATTTATAGAAAATATTTCCACCAAAACTTGGAATTGCC
This sequence comes from Bacteroidota bacterium, assembly GCA_040386315.1. Classification (GTDB taxonomy): domain Bacteria; phylum Bacteroidota; class Ignavibacteria; order Kapaibacteriales; family DASPKH01; genus DASPKH01. The sequence goes on along the minus strand of JAZKFS010000034.1, from coordinate 43,242 downwards.
TGGGTTTTAAAAAATACGTCTGAATTCCGGCAAACCATTTGACTTTCAGGTTGTAATGCGATGCCCGGCGTAAAAACCGAATCCGTCACAGCTTTTAAAACGAGCGAATCAAGATTCCAAAGCGCAACCGTGCCATCAATATGCGCTGTAGCAAAATGAACAGAATCCGGTGAAACAGCAATGGTCGTAACAGGACTTTGAAGTGAGATTCTTTTAAAAATATTCGGAATGCCCGGCGTCCAGATACGAAGTGTTGAGTCTTCATGTGTGGTAATGTAGTAATTCCCCGGCATATCGCCTGCAAGCGCGGTTACCTTTGAAATCGGCCCGGTGCTGAGGGAATCGAACGCCTCGCCGTATGGTACCGAGCGAACATGAATAATTCCGGCAAGATTTGCTGTAAGAAGATTTTTCGAGTCGGCGGTGAATGCAGTTTTTAAAATAGCATTATGAGGTGTGGCTTTGGAAGCATCAATATTTAATCCTGGAATTTTAAAAGTTTTTTTGTTTTGAAAATCATAGATTTCGCAGAGCCAGATGTCTGTAATTCCTTCATAAGGTTTATACCCAGTTTGCCCGGCATAACGTTGATAATCATGTCCTCCATACACAAAATACCTGTTATCTGGTGAAAGTGATATTGCTGTATTATCTCCTCCTCCTACTTTAATCGATATTTGCTTTGAAATGGAATCAAGAGAAAAAGTTTCGATGATTGAAGTATTACCGTAATACGTTGTAGGGCCATCAACTCCAGTAATACCACCAGATAGAATAGTAATTACTTGTTTATCATCATTTAACAAATACATTTGATTTGCGCTAAAGAAAAAGATAGCTTTATAACCATGAGAATTACTATAAAATGTACCATTAGCGCCAAATTTTATTATTGCTGTATCTTGGTTTAAAAACTGTTTTACATTATGTCTATATCCCGAAAGATTAGAATTGCTCATAGAAGCTACAAACCATTCACTTCTCGAATTAATTTGAACAGAATGAACTTGTAAAACCTGCTTATAACTTTTTAACGTATCCCCTTTTGAAATATCCCACAACCTCACCGTCGAATCCCTTCCACCACTCACCAATTTCCCGCCATCACTCGAAAAATCCAGGCACGTCACACTTCCCGTATGATATTTCCGGCTCCACTCCGGCGTCTGCGCTGAGGCGATGCTGACGAATAGCAGAAATGTAAAAAGAATTTTCATAGCCGCACAACTCCGCTTTTAAAAAAGAGTTTTTAAAAGCCAATAGTTTTAAAAGCAAAAAAGCCTGAAAACAACTTACCATTTTTGCGGCAGGTTTTCAAGCTTTTTTTATTTACTTTTCAAATGTATCTTATGATCCCTCTGTCCTACGGACATCTCCCTTGAAAAGGGAGATACAAAATTCAGAGTATTCCCCTTTTCAAGGGGGACACGGCGTAGCCGAGGGGGATTATGCGTTAGTTTTTAAAAAAGCTTAAACAACTTCTTTAAAAGAAAATTACCGTACGATCTCCACCGGGATTGTTTTTAAAAGGCCGTTGCCGGAAAGTGATATGAAGTATTTCCCGTTTGGCAGATTATCGCTTTTAAATGAAACGGAATTCTCACCTGCATCAGCAAAACCATCTTTTAAAACCGCAACTTTTCTACCTGAAATATCATACACAGCCAGCAGAATAGTACCGGGTTTTGATGTTTTAAAACGAATGGTGGAAGAGTTTTTAAAAGGATTCGGGTAGCTTTGTAAAAATTCCACGGTTGAATTATCCGCTTCACGAACGGAAGTTGCACCATTTGTCGTAAAGCTGCGGCGTACAGAATACAATCCGTCACCATCGGCATTTGCTGCGCTTACACGCCAGTAATATTTCGTATTTGCATCGAGCTCAGATATTTGTAATTCTTCTGTACTTGTTTTTGTATCTATCACCAGATTGGTAAACCCGAGATTTTTTGAAACCTGTACGTGATAGCTTGTCGCGCCATTGGACCTCTCCCAGTTTAAAAGCGGATTCCGTATGGTAATTTCCTGGTCTGCCGGAGTTTTTAAAACCGGGGCGGCTACCGCTGTAGTAAATTTCCGCGTTTCGGAGTAGGCGCTTTGACCGCCTTCATTCGTTGCCCGTACATGCCAGAAATAGTCCTTCACACCCTGTTCGAGATTATTCAGCGTGTAGAAATTATTCGAGATGCCCGACGCGGTAGTGATCACCGCACCAAGCGCATCTACAACTTCCAGTGTATAAAGGCTTCCCGGGATCGCATTCCATTCGAGCTTCACGGTTTGCAGAACAGCTTTTTTATTTTGCTCGGGTGCAATGAGTGTCGGTATTGCAGCAACAGCCGGAAGCGAGGTGATATTTGCGCTATACACGCCATTGCCGTGCGTCCCGGCAACAACAAGTCCATCCGACACACGCGAATCCAGCATATCCACCACCACATTTCCAATTGTTGAAGCGCCTTCCTGCACCCAGGTCGTGGAATTGCCGTCAAGGAATGCGGTCGAATATATTCCCGTACTCGTACCAACGAGATACATCGTACCGTTCCCGACCGGCAGGATCGTCAGCCAGCGTGTAGATGGGCCGCTTCCGTTGCCGATCGCATTCTGCTCAAGGTTTCCTGCAACCGGCGTCCACGTTGCGCCGCCATCACTCGTAGAAAACAAACTCACAACCGCATAATTTGAAAAGACAACAATTGCTTTATCAGCATCGCGCGGATCGACGGCTATACAATTGACATACGCACCTTTAGGAAAATTACTTCCGGTGATATTTACAGCAGTTGGATTTCCCACCGAAATATTATCAACTTTTAAAACCTTTCCGTCACTCGTGCCATAATACAACCTGTCAGCCGTTTTCGCCGAGGCGAGCGCGCTGATCTTATTTGCTGTATCAATACGTGTATTCGGCAGGCTGTCCCAGTTTACGTTCGTAGAGTCTTTCCCGCCATCAAGTGGAATTCCAGCAAGATTATTATTTCGCCAGATAATTTGCCCGCCTGCTATATACATTTTGTTATTATCGCGCGTATCGAGTACAAACGGATTGATAAACAGGTAGCCCTTGCCGCCAACCGGATCAATTCTCCTGCGTTGAAGCGTATCGCCGTTATCGTTCATAATAAAACGACTTACTTTTCCGTTCTGCGTCGAAAGATAATATGCGCTACGCCCATCGGCAATTGCACTGAATGCTCCATCAGCCCCATGCGGCTTAGTCCACGCGGTTTTAAAAACATTATTATTCGTAAACCAGCTTCCGTTATCCTGTAACCCGCCAACGATCACATTATTACCCGGCGTTGCGTGATCAATGGCAACGGAATAAAATTGCGTAGTCACGTAGCCATTATTCAGCGGAATCCATTCTACACGTTCAGCGAGGTTATTCATCGTCTTCTGAATGCCGCCGTCATTGCCGTTGATCAGCACATTCGGGTTGTTTTTTAAAAAGACAAATGCGTGCTGATCGGAATGGTGATTCGGATATTGTGGGAATTTTGTGGCTGGCGTCGGCTTGTCATAGCCGCCTATCCATGCCGTTTGCGTTGCAGTTTTAAAACCATCGGTAGAGCGATAGGTATTTGTCCCGCCAATAAAAACATGATCGGCGTTATCCGGCTTTACAGCGATTTCCAGATCATACGAACCCTGTGAAACAAAATTTCCTGCCGGCAATCCAAATGCCGGAAGGTTTAAAGAACGATCTTCCCACGTCGGAGTCCCGACATTTCCGCCAACGTATGTATATTTCCACAAGCTATGCCATTCATGGCGAATTTCATGTCCGCCGTCTTGTAATCCTTCAAAGCCCGCTCCCGGTGTTTCATTTAAAAAGTACACCTGATTTTCATCCGATGGCGCAATTGCTATCACGGTTCTTTTAAAAGTTTTTGGGTAATTTGCCGGAGTAATGTTATTCCATATAATTCCGTCAGCCGAGCGCCAAAGACCCTTTTTTCCGCCTTCGCTGCTCAGTGCCGCATATACCATTCCGGTTGGGGTCACCGCTACATCTGTATAATATGATGTCGGCGAACCACCCAGCACCTGCGTCCACTTCGCACCACCGTCAATGCTCCGGTACACTCCGCCGTATATCGCCGCATATAATTCATCCTGCGCCAGATTCGACGGATCGGTAACGATATTCCACATATTATCAAAATTACTGTCAAAAGTAGCGGGTGTATTCGTAGCTGTCGTAGCGATTGGCTGCCAGGACATTCCGCCGTCAATGCTTTTAAAAACTCCATTCCCATGAAAATACGCGCCGTCTCCGCCCGCAGAATTTCCCGTAAGCTCGCCCGTACCGTAATACCACACATTTGTTTTCCCCGGGCGCGTATCCTGCGTGATGGATGATACGCTCTGGAGCTGTTCCGGCGCTGTAGTCTTTTTCCATGAAGCGCCGCCGTCCGTCGAACGCCACATCCCACCGGAAACGCCGCCCGCCAGCAGGATATTATCATTCGTCACATCCACCGCAAGCGCGCGCGTACGCCCGCCAACATTATACGGGCCGCGCGGCTTCCAGTCACCGGAAGCCAGGATGCCGTCCTTCCCTTTTAAAAAACTTTCCCGCACGGGCAGCGTTTTCGCAAATTCCAGTTCTTTAAAACGGATACCTTCGGGAATTTTGCCCGTAGCCGGATCGCGCAGGCGCATCAGCTCCCACTCGGCGCGCGGCTTATTTTCCATTTCATGTTCGGAAAGCGTTTCGCCTGAATCGCTTTTAAAAAAGAATGCCCCGGCTGAAACCGCAACGGCAAGCGCCACAGTAGAAAAGATGTATAGTTTCTTCATGGATAGATATATTTGGTAGAAAGGAGTATTTTAAAAAACGTAATATACGGCAATCGGCTTTAAAAAGAAAAAGGTATCTTTTGGAAAGACACCTTTTTAAAGGAAATATTCTTTTTAAAAACTATCGAATGATCTGTACAGGGATTGTTTTTAAAAGCCCGTCACCGGAAATCGTGACAAAGTACGCTCCATCCGGCAGAGCATCATTTTTAAAAACAACATTCTGCTCGCCGCTTTCTACAAGTTCATCTTTTAAAACCGCTACTTCCCTTCCGAGAATATCCGTCACAGTGAGTTTTATTTTTAAAGGTTTTGGTAATGAAAAACGGATTGTTGTGGAGTTTTTAAAAGGATTTGGTTCGGCGGAGAGAGTTGTGGTTTTAAAAGGATTTTCTTCGACGCTGTTGATAATTTCTTTAATAATTACAGAATTACTGACAATGTTTCCGCATTGATTTGTCACCCGAACAGTATATTCTCCAACGTGCAAAGCAGAATCTTTCCGTTCAAAATAGTATTGAGATTTTGTTGCGTTGGGAATTTCCACCCCGTTTTTAAACCATTGATATTGTGCGTAGACCGAATCTGTAAGCTCTGCATGAAAAAGAATTATTGGAGTGTAATTTTGACCTGTATAGCTATACTGCGAAACTATCGGCTTTTTAAAAACAGGGATATTTTTTACTGCAAGAGATACCGCAGCCGATATGGATTGTGGCTTTGAAAAGGATGTTACTTTTACAGAATATGCTCCTGCATCTGAAATATCAATATTTTTTAAAAGAAGCTTTAGTGAAGTTACTCCGCTGACAGAATCGCTTTCTACAAGATCCACACCGCCTTTCTGCCACTGATAGAAAAGCTCCTCGCCGAAATTTGATTGAGCTGTAACCTGAAATTCTGCATTTTCACCTTTGCAAAGAGTTTTATTTTCTGTAATTGCTGAAATGCTTGGCGTAAAAACTGAATCTGTAACTGCGTACTTTGCAATATAATCCATATCCCAATATGCAACTGTTCCGTCGTTATGTGCTGTCGCAAAGTGAAAATAATCGGGTGAAAAGGCAATTGTGGAAACAGCACTTTGCGTAATATTACTTGATAATTTTATCTTTTTAAAAATATTATGCATGCCGCGTGTCCAGATTCTGAGTGTTGAATCTGAATGCACTGTAATATAATATTTTCCACGCATATCTCCAGAAAGCTCAATCACACCGCCAATGGGTGACCCTAGAGAATCAATAATTTTGTTATCATTTATACTGCGAATATGGACTGTGCCGCCTCGATTATAACTCAGAACATATTTTGAATCACCAGTAAAACCTAAGTTAGTAATTCTGTTTTTACCAAGTTTATCCGCCTGATATTCATTCTCGCCATAAAAAGATTGACCTAAACTACAATTAAAAGAATAAGAATTTCTTAGATAATTATTTTTCCTATGTTGGCTACTTGGACCAAATGAATTATGAGCTATAGAAGCTTGATACTTTTGATCCTGAGATTTTTTAAACACATCATATTTATACCCATATGAACTCTGACTTTCTACAAGTTTATTAGAGTCTATATAGTAGGTACCATCTTTGCCAGCTTCTCCTCCACCATAGGCTCCCTCAAAAAACTGTTGTACTCCACCTCCTGTCTGGATATAAATCTGTTTATCATTTTTATACACATACGAAATACTGGTATATGGTATAGAAAGTTCAATAATAAAATGCCCGTCGAAAAATAAAGTTTGAGATAGTTTGAGAGTTTTCAAAACTGTATCTGCATTTTCGGAGAGAATATAATGTGAATACTCTCTTGGTGAAACCACAAACCATTCATCTGTTGAATTATAGCTCAAACTCAAGACTTCAGCATTAAACTTTTTAAAAGTCTTTGTGGTATCACCAAGTTTTGTATTCCAGAGCATTACTTTGCCATCCGAGCTACCAGTCAGCAACCTATTTCCATCCTTTGAAAAATCCAGACAATTCACACTTCCCGTATGATATTTCCGGCTCCACTCCGGCGTCTGCGCGAGCGCTGTCATTGCTGAAAAAAGCAGAATAAAAAGCAGTTTCATATCCGCAACTCCGTTTTTAAAAAGAGTTTTTAAAGCAATTGTTTTTAAAAGCAAAAGGCAACTTACCAATTTTATACTATCTTTTAAAGAGTTTTCTCACCTGTCAGGAAATACGTTTTCATCATGCCTTTACCTTTTATTTCGCGCTCATCGCGTTCCTCAAATTCAAACCTATCTTTTAAAACGGTAAAGATATTTTCTGAAACATGGATTTTTCCCGGTTCACCTGTTTCTTCCATGCGGGCAGCGATATTGACGGTATCGCCCCAGAGATCATAGGCGTACTTGGTTTCGCCGACTACGCCGCCGACAACTTCCCCGCAGTGCAGCCCGATCCTGACCTGAATTTCTTTCACATCGTTCATCCATTCACGGTCGCCTTCGATCTCCTGCGGAATTTTCACAACGAGTTCTTTTAAAACTTTCATCAATGAAAGTGACGCGCGGGCAGCCTGCTCAAGATGATCTTCCTTTTGCTCAGGAACACCGGATGCCGCCATATATGCATCACCGATGGTCTTGATCTTCTCCATGCTGTGCGCGGCAATGACGGCATCGCACGCGCTGAAAATGGAATTTAAAAGGAATAATAAGTGACGTGCCGGAATTTTTGATGAAAGTGACGTGAATTCTACCAAGTCAAGAAAAAGTACCGTCGTATTCTCATAATAATCAGCCAGCGGGGATTCGCCATTGCGTAAGCGATCAACAACTGAGCTTGGGAATATTTTATTTAAAAGATTATTCGTCAATTTCTGCTCCTGCTGCATCAGCGAAATATCTTTCTGATATTCAAGCTGTTGGTATTTCTTGTTCGCCTCTTCATTGAAAATCGCTTTTTCTGTTTCGTGGAATTTTTTAAAATGCTCGTATGCTTTTGCCATATCGCCAAGCTGCGCGTAGGCATCGGCAAGATTTGAATGCGCTTCAAAAACCCGGTGCTGCGCGTTGATTTCTTCGGCTATTGCAAGGGCCGTTTTGAAAAATTCAATTGCTTTAGCCGGGTTATTTTCTGAGAAGTCTTTCTGGAGATACAGGTAGCCAACGTGAAGGAGTGTAAGAACTTTATTATATTTATCATTGATAACATCATATTTAGCAAGCGCTTTCATTAAATATTCCAGAGCTTTCTCATAGTCGCCCATCGTTGAATAGACACTGCCGGTATTCATAAGGCAGATCGCTTCGTATTGCTTATTGCCGGTCACTTCATTTATCAGGAGCGCCTTCATATAGTATTCAAGTGCTTTTGCGTTGTCGCCCGTAGCCTTATACACATTACCAATATTGCAGAGTGAAGCTGCCTCGCCATCCTTGTTACCCATTTTTTCTTCTATTTCCGCTGATCGCAGGCCATATTCCAGGGCTTTTTCGTTGTCGCCTATATTTTCATAGATCAGGCCAATATTACCAAGAGAAACCGCTATTCCCTCTTTCGTACCATTGCGCTCATGAATGATAAGTGATCGCAACTCGTAGTCCAGCGCTTTGCTGTAGTCTCCCATGAAGTAATATGCCTGGCCAATAATAGTCAAGGCACGCAAACGCTGCCCTTGTAGTACTGCATCTTCATCATTACTTATATCAAACGCTTCCTGTGCCTGCTGGATCGCAGCCGGATAAGCACCCGTCTGACAACTACAGATAGCAAGCATCGTGCGTGACTTGGCCTTTCCAAGGATATAGTGATGTTCCTCCGAAAGTAGGAGCGCTTCCTCTGCAAGTTGCCGTGCCTTTTGTATATCAGTATTTTGCAACGTCAGGGCAATAGCATTCAGCGCATCAATTTTTTCAATACCTGTTTGCGTTTGGTCTATAGTTTCTTCGAGGGCGAGTGCGTCAGACATGGTGATTTTTACAAGCAAATATGAAGAATATGTACATAGCTTTAAAAGCAAAAAAACCGAAAACAACTTACCACTTTTACAGCAGGTTTTCAAGCTTTAATTTTCTGGTTTTAAAACAAAAAAGGCATCCTTTCGGATACCCTTTTTTAAAAGTGTGCATTTGTTTTTTTAAAACTATTATTTCACTACGACAAGCTGTTTTGTTTCGCTGTATCCGCTGCCTGTAGTCAGTGTGTACATATAGATGCCGGACGGCAATTGCAGCTCAGATGCATTCAGAACCACAGTATGCGCACCCGCAGTTTTAAAACCGTCGGCCAGTACTGCTATTTCACGCCCGTAAATATCCATGATACTGATACGGGCATTCATTGCATCCGGCAGGGTAAACCGAATTGACGTTGTATTGCTGAATGGATTCGGCTGATTTCCCTCCAGGATGATGCCCTGCGTGTAATCGTTGTCATTGATACCGGATATAATATCTACAGTTGTTTCGTTACTGACCACATTTCCACACTCGTTGGTAATACGTACGGAATACTTACCCATGTGCTCGGATCTTTTTGCATTTGCCACCGTGTAGGTTGGCTGATTTTCACCGGCAATATCAACGCCATCTTTTATCCACTGGTAGGAAAGTGTCCCGGAACCACCCGCAGTAACTGTCAGTGTAAATGATTCGTCCTGGTTTAAATTGACAATTGGCTCCGGCTGCTGCGTGATCGCCGGTTTTGTATTGATGGTCACAGTTGCTTCAGCCGAAGTTATCTGGCCGCATTCGTTTGTGATGCTCACCGTATAAAGACCTGCATCAGCAGCTGTAGCGGAAGATACAACATACGATACCGATGTAGCACCGGCAATATCCGCTCCATTCAGTTTCCATTGATAGGCAGCGCCAACAGCCTCAGCGGCCAGATCTAATGTAAGGACTTCGTTTTCACACACTGCTGCCGATTGTGGCTGCTGGCTAATGACCGGAGTGGCGGCCACAATAAGTGTTGCCGCATCAGATATAGCCGGTGCCCCGCCTGTAGTGGTTACTTCCAGTGTGTAATCTCCTGCATTGAGATCAGTTATATTGTTAATGGTCAATGTTGGCGTTGTTGCTCCGATGATGTCAGCGTTATTTTCAATTGCCACGCCATCTTTTCTCCAACTATACACCAGCTCTGCATCAGCAATTGAACTTTCTGCAGCTGAGGTAAACGTAGTAGTGCCTCCTGAGCACACCGTATCTCCTCTTGGCTGCGCTGTAATAAAGATATTCGGCTGAATGACAGAAAGTGTAATCTGACGGGATGAACCTGTTCCACATTTTCCCACTATCCGTACAGAATAGTCTGTACCTGCATCCGACATTTGCAGGTTGTCAATTGTCAGCACAGAAGATGTAGCACCGCTTATACGCTCATCATCTGCTAATGCCTGTGCGCCTTTATACCATTGGAAGCTGGCTGAGGGGCCTCCGAATGCTTCAGCAGTTAGCGATACACTAGTTCCGGTAGCGGCTATTTTGTCTTCAGGTTCGGTAATAAGGTTATTCTGTGGAATTACAAATACTGTTGCTTCACGCGTGGAAACTGTATCAAATCCGGTGCAGCCGCCAAATACCAGTAACCTGTATTTTCCCGAAGTAGTATAATTGACGTTATTGAGATTAAAGCCTGGGGCAGTTTCTCCCGGAAGGTTCATATATCCGCCCGGTACAGCTTTTTGCCACTGATAGCCGGTAATTGAGCCGCTTACGGGAACGCTGAACATTACATTTTCATTGAGGCAGGCAAGGACTGACTTTGGTTCTTCTGCAATAGTGATCGGGGAGTTTACAATGATATTTGCGTAAGTCGCTTCTATCTCAGTACCGCTATTTGACCTGATCTTCAGCACATATACTCCAGCTTCAAAAGGCTGTGCACTACGAATGGTAAGTACCGGCGATGTTGCTCCTGAATATGTCTGGTTGTCAAAGATCGGAATACCATTCCGTCTCCATTCATAGCTTAATATTGCGTTAAAATTAACCGATGATTCAGACCTGAGCACATAATCACTACCTACGCACTGGGTAAGTGATGGTGGCTGCGTAGTAATTATAATAGCTGGCAATACTTCATCAGCGCCAATGTATGTATTTTTCCTGATCTCACCATCAATATCTGTCAGTTGAGAGGAAATAGCTATACCCTTAGCCAGGATAGTATCTACCACATTTAAATGAAGGTCACCTGAAAATACATTTGTAAATGCGGGTACTCTGGATATTGAATTTAGGTCCTGCTGGGTGAGTAAACGCCAGGCCTCTACTGTAGTTGCTTCAGTTCCACTCCTGTACCCAAGAATACCATTATTATTACCTGTTACATTATAGTTATTATAATCAATACTTACAAATGGAGAAGTAACACTTGTATAAATAGCATAAGCTTTCGGCCCTGCTCCGGTATAGGTATTGTTATTTGACAAAATATTATTGCGGACATTAATGCCGGAACCACTAGTTATCAATAGCGCTGAAGACAGGCCTGCTGCTCCGCCGAAGTTACCGGACATATTTACTGTGTTATAATACACTTCATGTCCGGTACCACCTGCGATCCTGATACCAAATGCATTATTGGTAGTACTGGAAGCAGCGCCAAAAGTTGAAATTCCACTAATGAAATTATTAGCTATAATATTATTGGTATTGCCTGTTGATGTTGAAATATTAATCCCGTATGCACCACCGCTTGCTGAATTATTCCTGAGATTATGAATTTTATTACGGGTAACCGCCGTGTTACTTACATTTTGTCCAAGCTCGATTGCAGCTATTGTCGTTGTGGCAGTTGGGAGCATATTGATGACCTGGTTTTGAGAGATAAGGCCATTTCCTACGAACTGAGCATCTATTCCCCGTAGCAGAACATATCCTGAAGTTGATTCCGAACCGATCATATTACCAATGACATTAACTCTGTCGTGTGTGGCAGTAGTAGAAACTCCTCGGATAATAATACCGGTAGAAGCGTTTGAAATGGAATTACTTTCAATTGTAAGATCATCATTATCATTACCTAAAACAGATATACCATAGGTGGTTGTAGAAGTATTACTTCCTGCGATGATATTTGTATTCCGTATAGTAACATTATTTGATCCTGCTGTAGCTGCCGGGCCGTTAATCCTTACAACAGCTGCGCCTGAAAAATTATTTATCAAAGTGAGATTATTCCCACTCCCGCCAACGCGTCCGTCAATAGTCACACGGTCAGCTCCATCAAGCATGATCAGTCCAGTTGCCTGACTGCCCGAAACAGTATAGAACCCTGCACTTGGACGTATGGTAAGCATAAAGCCCCCATTACCTGTTTCAGTACGTTGGCCAAGCGCCGGAATATTTGATTCGAAAAGATCACTTATAATATTCAATGTTGTATTATTTTCAAGGCCAATAGTATTAACATCAGCAAAAGCCGCAGCAAGAGATGTATAGTCTCCACCTGTACCAACCGTATAACTGCCAAATAATCTTGCTCTTACTTCACGGTTGCCGTTTGGATTTCCGCTTGGGCTGTGAGTAGCGGAGCTATTACTGTTTTCTATAGTAAAAGATGTGATCGCACCATCAATTACATTACCAGCTTGAGCACCAGCCGCAACATCATACGCCAGCCAGAAATAGTTTGCGCCGGTCTGCAAGGTCTGGCTTCCTGTAATAGTAGTAGCACCGGAAGGATTATTGATTTCGCCAAAGGGGGTATTTGAATTGTATGTCGAACTGGTTCCGGTATAATAGATCCGCGCCTTAGATATATCTGAGGTAGTCGTTGTACCGGTTGTTGCAAATGAAAGGCTTTTTAAAGCAAAAGCGTTGCTTCCACCCTCAGTATTGATCTGTAATTGCAGAACAGCCTGTTTTACCTCACCTCTAACAGCATTCCCTGTCACCTGCGAAACATTGTTTGAAAGATATGACATTGGTTGTGCAGGAACGAATTCAAACTGGATATTAGGCCGTGTACTGTTTCTGGCGGCAGTAGTGGAAATATTCGTACTTCCTGTCATTGCACTTGCGTTTGTTGCTGTATGATACCGAAAGTGAGCAGCACCTACTGAATTACTATTCTTATGGCTTTCTACAAAAATCTCAATATTATCCGTACCATTCCATAAGAACGGAGTTTGTAGGATAAATTCCTGCCAGCCTGCCGAAGTATTAATATTTTCTGTATCGGAAGAATATACCAGTGTAGCCCCGTTTACTTCAGTTGCCCAGGTGATCGGTGTACTGGCAAATTGGGTAAAGGAAACTCCCTTGATATAAACATCAAATTCAAGATTACTTGACGTATATCCACCGGTAGGCGGCACCACTCTATCCCAACGGATCTTTTCTATCAGGGTATTTCCGGATGCACCGGCTGCCTGTAATTCCGCTGCGGTATAGATAGCAATATGTTTGGCATACCTGAAAACATTCGTAGCCGTACCCATATGAGTTGGGCCTACAGTAAAATTATTTAAGGTACTACTGGTATTGCCAATAGTTACTGTTTGGGCTTTAGCACCATATAAGGCCATAAATACAACAGCAAAGAGTGTAAACACTTTCTTCATGAGGTACTCCAAGTTTAAAAGACAGTCAGTTTGTAGGAATTTTAAGTAGCATCGTAGTATATCCCACAATATAAGATTCTTTTTACAATTACCAAATAAAAAAATTGTTAACGGCAGTTATTAACTCTTTTCTTTTAAAAACTCCCCGAATTCCTCCTCATTCAAAATCTTCACACCAAGTGCTTTCGCTTTATCAAACTTACTTCCCGGATTATCGCCCACCACCACAAAACTCGTCTTCGCACTCACCGAACCCGATACTTTACCGCCAAGGTTTTCAAGCCTCTCCTGCGCTTCCTTCCGCGTCATTGAGGTCAATTCACCCGTCAGCACAAAAGTCTGCCCTTTTAAAACCTCGCTTCCCGAACTTTCTGTTTCTTCCATTTCAAACTGCAATCCGGCTTCTTTTAAACGCCGCAAAATCTCCAGGTCAGTTTCCGTTTTAAAAAAGTCCACCACCGATTCCGCCGTTGTTTTGCCAATCCCGTACACATTTGTCAAATCCTCCAGCGAAGCCGCCATCAGGTTTTCCATGCTTTTAAAAGCTGTTGCTAAAATTTTTGCAACGCCTTCCCCCACAAAGCGAATTCCGATCGCGTATAGGACTTTTGAAAACGCCTTCTGCTTACTTCCTTCAATCGCTTCAAGCAGATTATCCACGCTTTTTTCGCCCCAGCGCTCGAGTTTTAAAAGCTCCCCGCGGTGATTCTGCAGATCGTACACATCAGCGATATTTTTTAAAAGCTTCAGATCCACCAATTGGTCAATCACCTTTTCGCCCAAACCCTCAATATTCATTGCATTTCGCGAAGCAAAATGTTCGATGCGGCGGCGCACCTGCCACGGGCATTCTGGATGGTCGCAGTAATAATTAATTTCGCCCTCGGGATGCCGCAACGGAAACTCATTCGGGCACGGGCAATGACTCGGATATGCGTAGGGTTCGGCGTCTTCCGGGCGTTTGTCGAGAACCACCTGCACGACTTTCGGGATTACATCACCGCCTTTTTCAATAATCACCGTATCGCCGAGCCGAATATCTTTTTCAGCGATAAAATCAGGATTGTGCAGCGTCGCGTTGCTAATCGTCGAACCCGCCAAAAACGTCGGTGCCAAAATCGCAGTCGGCGTCACTACGCCCGTTCGCCCAACGCGCAGCCATATATCTTTTAAAACAGTTTCCGCTTTCTTCGCCTCATATTTATACGCAATCGCCCAGCGCGGCGAACGCGAGACAAAGCCCAAATCTTCCTGTTGTGCTAAAGAATTGACTTTTAAAACAACGCCGTCAATCCCAAACGGCAATGACTCACGCTTCTCTTCCCATTCATCAAGATATTTATAAATCTCATCCAGTGTTTTACAAATCCGCCGCGTTTTATCCGTCGGAAATCCCATCTGTTTTAAAAGGTCTAATCCTTCGCTATGCGTTTCCAATTCCACATCGTCCGTGCGCAGATAATAACAAACGATTTGCAATGGCCGCTTGGCAACTTCCCGCGAATCCTGTTGCTTCAACGTTCCGGCGGTGAGGTTACGCGGATTGGCGAACGTTTTTTCCTCACGCTCTTCGCGCTCAGCGTTAATTTTTAAAAAGTCCTTTTCCAACATAAAAACTTCGCCGCGCACCTCGAAGTTTTTTAAAACTTTCTTCGTTTTGCCCGACTGGGTTTTTAAAGGAAGGGTTTTTAACGTGCGCAAATTCTGCGTGATTTCATCGCCCGTAATTCCATCACCACGCGTCGCACCACGCACGAAAACACCGTTTTCATATTTCAGCGAAATCGCTACGCCGTCGTACTTCAGCTCGCACACATATTCAAATTCCTCATCTTTTAAAATATTCCGCACGCGCTTGTCAAAATCTGCAATTTCCTCCGGCGAATACGTATTGCCCAGCGACAGCATCGGAACATCGTGCCGCACCTGCGGAAAAACTTTTAAAGGTTCGCCACCAACACGCTGCGTCGGTGAATCCGGCGTGATGAGTTCGGGATGTTTTTTTTCTAAATCTGTCAATTCTTTTAAAAGCAAATCATAATCGCGGTCGCTAATACTCGGTTCGGCCTCCACGTAATACAGATAATCATGGCGGCGGATTTCCTCGCGAAGCTCCTCCAGGCGCGCTTCCACTGATGTATTTTTTAAAGATTTATCGTCCGGCTGGTCAAAAAGTGAATCCTGTTTCATGCGTTTTTAAAAAGAATAAAGTGCGTAAGTTTGTAGAGTTTTAAAATTACAGTTTCGCCCGGCTTTCACCAAAAAATTTATGACAATCCGACGAGCAACCGAAAGCGACCTCGATGCAATGCTGCAATTGTACAGCGACACCATCCGCACCGTCAACGCACGCGATTACACGCCGGAGCAGATTGACGCGTGGGCATCCGGCGGCGAAGCAATCCGCGAACGCTTCAACGAGCAGGAATATTTTATTGCGGAAATAAACGGCGAAATTGTTGGTTTTTCGTCGCTGTATCCGAACGGCTATCTCGATTTCATGTACGTGCATAAGGATTTTCAAAGTCGTGGAATTGCCACAGAGCTTTTAAAAACAGTTGAGGCTCGCGCACATGAATTACTTTTAAAAGAAATCACCTCCGACGTCAGCATCACCGCTCGCCCGTTCTTTTTAAAACGCGGTTTTGAAATCGAGCGGCTCTACACCGACCATTACAAAGGACAGGAATACGAAAACGCAAAAATGAAAAAGACTTTTTAAAACCTTTAAAAACAACCAATGAAACTCGAAAAATCTGAATACGCAGAATATTACGACAAATACGTGCAGCTCGTCGGCGAACGCGACCCGATCGAAGTTTTAAAAGACCAGCGCACACAGCAGTTCTGGCACGAACTCCCGCCCGGCAAAGACGATTACCGCTACGCCGAAGGCAAATGGACGCCGAAAGAAGTGCTCGGCCACGTGATAGACTGCGAGCGCATCATGGCATATCGCGCTTTAAGCATTGCCCGCGGTGAGGCAATTCCGCTGCCGGGTTTTGACGAAAATTTGTATGTCGAAAATGCAAATTTTGGTGAGCGGAAAGTGGAGAGTTTAACGATGGAACTGCACTTTGTCCGCGCCTCCACCATCATGCTTTTCGCCGGAATGAACGATGAAATTCTTTTAAAAACGGGAATTGCAAATGGGAATAATGTGTCGGTGCGCGCGCTGATGTATATTATTGCGGGACATGAATTGCACCATATTAATATTTTAAAAGAGCGGTATTTGAGGTGAATTTATGGGAATGAATGTTTTTATTGAAAGCGAAATAGAAGAGTTGAATGATTTATTCTTTGATCAATTAATTGATAGTAGCCTTGATAAAAGCTATGGTATAATTCTTTCTAATCCAAAACTTGTAGAAGCATTTGGAGAATTATGTGGAATTGACCTGAATTTTCTAGGTTTTGATGGTGGGAAAATTTATACTCCTGGTTCCGAAGACGAGTCAATTCCCGAAAAGAAATATTTTGAAATTGATTTTATTATCACAACAATTGAGAAATTCATTTCTTGTGTAAAAATTTATCCCAATCCTGATTCACTTATCAATATTGCCGGATATGGTAAGTATGATAAATGGGTTGAATATTATACAGAAGGTAGATTTTTAAAAGATTTAGAAACAATCGTAAAACATGCCAAGCGTTACAAAGAAGCAGGGGCAAAAAAGATACTATTCGTTTTTGTCTAATGTAGTTTTAAAATGACAACCTGTATCTTCTGCAAAATTGCCCAACACGAAATCGAGCACAACACAATCTGGGTAGACGAAAATTTCATCGCCTTTCTCGATAAATATCCACAGCAGCGCGGGCATATTTTGCTTATTCCGAAAGCACATCATGAAGATATTTTTGATATGCCTGATGAGCTTTATGGCGAATTTTTAAAAAGGGCAAAAATGCTTGGCGGGATTTTAAAAAGAGCTATTAAGACTGAGCGTGTTGGGCTTGTGGTAGATGGTTTCGGCGTGGCGCATGTGCATATTCATCTTATTCCGACGAATGTTCCCGGTTCGCTTGATTCGGCCAATAAAATTGTTTTTAATGAGGTAGAATTTCCCAAAATTGTCAAACTTTTAAAAGCACATTTTTAAAAGTTTAACAGGAAATCCCCTCCTCGGAGGGGTGCCGCAGGCGGGGTGGGTTCTGCGGTGGATGGTCGCGATTGCTAACGATTGCTATCGTGAACCCACCCCGGCCTATCGGCCACCCCTCCGAGGAGGGGATTTAAAATTCAAAAAGAACTTTTTAAAAACATCATGTACGAAACTTCACAAATAGACATTTCACTTTCAAAAGCTGAATTGTACGCACTTTTAAAAAAGCAAACCGAATCGCTTTTTGAAGGTGAAAACGACGCGGTGGCAAACTGCGCAAACTTTTCCGCACTGCTTTTTCAAACACTCCCTGATATAAATTGGGCAGGGTTTTACTTTTTAAAAGAATCTGTGCACGAACTCATTCTCGGCCCTTTTCAGGGCAAAGTTGCCTGCGTGCGGATTCCCGTTGGTAACGGCGTGTGCGGGACGGCGGCTTTTAAAAAGGAAACAATTCTTGTGGAAAATGTGCATGAATTTCCGGGGCATATTGCCTGTGATTCCGCGTCAAATTCGGAGATTGTTATCCCGCTTTTAAAAGATGGCGAACTGCTTGGCGTACTGGATATTGACAGCCCGGTTTTAAAAAGATTTGATGCTGAAGACCGCACGGGATTGGAAACGCTCGTTTCGGTGTTTTTAAAGGCTACAACTTTTAAAAACCTAATGCACTACTACGAAGATTGATGCGGAAATTCGCCGTCATATTGATTTTTTTTGTTTTAAAAAGCTTCGCTTTTTCACAAATCGTGGTGAATGAAGTTCACGCGATTCCCGTCGCGGGCGAGCCGGAATGGGTGGAATTATTCAACATTTCCGACGCGCCAACTGTTTTAAAAAATACACGCGTCTGGGATTTGCGCTCGTCGGTCCTCCTGCCGGAAATCACTTTTCAGCCGCGCGGTTTTGTGCTCGTAACGCGCGATACGGCGGCTTTGCGTGAGACACGGTTTATTCCGGCAGGTGTGAGATTAGTTGAAGTGAAACTGCCTTCGCTGAATAATACGACGGACGCGGTGGTTTTAAAAACGACGGATTCGGTGGTGATTGATTCGCTTTTTTATAATGCAAAATGGGGTTTTAAAGGTGTGTCATTTGAGCGGCGCGACTTCAGGATTCCAGCAGTTTCGCAAAGCAATATCTCCGCATCAGTAGCGCCGGACAGCGCAACGGCGGGCTTGCCGAATAGCATTGCAATTCTCAATAATGACCTTGCTTTAAAAACTTTACAATTTGATAATGTTTTAAAAACGCTGAAAATCATTATTTTGAATGTTGGGCTTTTGCAAAGTTCTTCGGCGGAATTGCGAATTTCAGCGGATAAAAATGGCGATTCGGTTTTTACGCAGGATGAAGTTTTTAAAACGATTTCCGTTGGTGCGATTTCATCAAATGATTCCGCGACTTTTGACGTTTTTAAAAATGAAATTGACGCGTTAAATCTTGCTTCAGGCGCAACGCTTTTTTCAGCGGAAATCGTGATGCAAATCGATGAGCGCGCGCAGAATAATTTTTTAAAAACTCCGGTTTATACGGTTTTTAAAAGCGGCGCGGTTCTCGTCAATGAAATTATGTTTGACCCGAATTCCGGTCAGGCGGAGTTTGTTGAATTGTATAATGCGACGTCCGATACGCTGCTTTTAAACAACTGGGTTTTGAGTGACGGAAAAGTGTTTTTCACGATTGCGGATTTAAAAATTGCACCCGAAAATTATGGCGTTGTTGCGTGGGATTCTGCGTTTTTTCTGCAATTTCCGCTTTTAAAAGATTTACCAAATGTTTATGTTTTTAAAAACTCGCTCAATTTCAATTCGACAGGCGACAGCGTGCTGTTAAAAGATGGTGGAGGAACAACGATTGATTCGCTGCGCTTTGAAGATGATTGGCATGAAGCGTCATTGACAACGACAAAAGGGATTTCGCTGGAAAAAATTTCACCACAACTTCCATCTGATGTGCGTTCCTCGTGGACATCGTCAACATCAAATTCCGGTGCAACTCCCGGCGAACGGAATTCCATCGCAGTTTCTTTTAAAAATGCGGGCGGAGAATTGAGCGCGACACCAAACCCGTTTTCGCCGCGTGGCGCAGAACAATTCACCGTTATTTCGTACGAACTTCCTTTTAAACAGGCGCGAGCTGAAATTTCTGTTTTTGACCTAAATGGCGTGAAAGTCCGCACGGTTGCAAACGCCGTATATTCCGGTGCAAATGGCAGTATTGCATGGGACGGAAAAAATGATGCGGGATATGACTTGCCAAAGGGCGCGTATGTCGTATTTTTGGAAGCGGCTGACGTTGCGGGGACGGACGTTTTTCAAAAGAAACTCGTCGTGGCGATTTCAAAATAGATTGTACTCTCACTTCGACAAGCTCAGTGTGAGTGCTTTTAAAAAGTTTTAAAATTTTAAAGAATTCAGAAACAGGATACATGAAGCATCATAAGCAGGGAACAAAAATAGATTTATCGTGGCCGGAATTTTATATCAATCGCGAGCTGAGCTGGCTGGAATTCAACGCGCGCGTGCTGGATGAGGCGGCTGACAACTCGCACCCGCTTTTGGAGCGTTTAAAATTCCTGATAATTTTCAGCGCAAATCTGGACGAATTTTTCATGATCCGCGTGTCGGGTTTGAAGGAACAAGTGGCGGGACTGATGGAAATTTCGTCGGATGATATGCCGCCGGAAGAGCAGCTGATGGAGATCCGTATGCGGCTTCTGCCGATGCTTCAGCGCCATGAGCAGTTGCTGGTGGACGATGTGCTACCGGCGCTTGCCGAGGAAAATATTGAGATCCATCCTTTTGAAAAGCTGAGCCACCGCGACCGGGCGTATTTTCAGGATTATTTTGAAAGTGATATTCTGCCGGTGCTCACGCCGCTTGCGCTTGATTTGGGACACCCTTTCCCACGGCTTTTAAACCGCAGTCTGAATATAATTTTCGTTTTAAAAGATGACACAAAGGACGAGCCGGAGCAGCGTATTGCCGTTCTGCAACTGCCAACGGTGCTGACGCGCCTCGTGCGGATGAAACGTGTGAACGGGCATCATTTTGTGCTGCTGGAGCAAATCATCCAGGCGAACGCGGCGACGCTTTTTCCGGGGCTGACTTTGGTGGAATCGCACGCTTTTCGCGTAACGCGCGATGCTGATACGGAGCTTGCGGAAGATGAAGCGGGCGATTTATTGACAGCAATTGCCGAGCAGGTACGCCAAAGGCGCGCAGGAACTGCTGCCGTTCGGCTGGAAATTAACGACAAAATGCCGGAATACCTGATTAATCTTTTAAAACATTCGCTCGACCTTGAGCCGGAAGACGTGTATTCGCTGCGGCGCCCGCTGAATCTACCGGATTTGATGGAGCTTGTGAAAATTGATGTCCGTGCTTTAAAAGACCCGGCATTTACCACGCGAACGCTGCCGGAATTTGCTGAAGACCAGGACGTTTTTGAGGCGATTGGCAAACAGGACCTGATGGTGCATCACCCATTTGATTCATTTTCAAACAGCGTTGTGCGATTTATTGCAGCAGCAGCGATTGACCCGAAAGTGCTGGCAATTAAAATCACGCTGTACCGCGCCGGAGGGAATTCCCCCGTTGTTGCCGCTTTAAAAACCGCTGCTGAAAACGGGAAAGATGTAACGGCATTCGTGGAATTAAAAGCGCGGTTTGACGAGGAAAATAACATCATCTGGGCGCGCGAACTGGAGCAGGCCGGGGCGCACGTCGTCTATGGCGTGATGGGTTTGAAAACGCACAGCAAAATCGCGATGGTCGTTCGCCGTGAAGGCGGGAAACTTCGCACGTACCTGCATTTTTCTACGGGCAATTACAATCAGGTTTCGGCGCGGATTTATACTGACATTGGTTATTTCACGGCGCGTGAGGAATTTGCCAGCGATGCAATTCACCTTTTTAATTTCCTGACGGGCTACTCGCACCGCCGCAAATGGGACCATCTCATCGTTGCGCCGATTGGCCTGCGCCAGCGCCTGATGGAAATGATCCACCGCGAAATTGAAAACCATTCAGCGGAAAACCCGGGAGTTATCTGGGCGAAAATGAATTCGCTCGTGGACGATGACATTATCAAAGCACTCTATAAAGCGTCGCAAAAAGGCGTGCAAATCCGGCTGCTCATCCGCGGGATTTGCTGCCTGCGTCCGGGAATTGCCGGAGTCAGCGAAAATATCGAAGTGCGTTCCATCATCGGGCGTTTCCTGGAGCATTCCCGCATTTTTATTTTTAAAAACGGTGGCGATGAGGAAATGTTCATCTCCAGCGCCGACTGGATGCCGCGTAATCTCGACCGGCGTGTGGAGCTCATGGTACCTATATTTGAGCCGCGGTTAAAAGATTGTTTAAAAAATATTCTCCAGATCTATTGGCAGGATAATGTAAAATCGCGCCGCCTTCTGTCCGACGGAAATTATGAGAATATCAAGCCCGCCGAGGGCGAACCACAATTCAGCGCACAAAATTACTTTTTAAAAGATATGCGCGCTAAACGCAAAACCCGTGTTTCCGGACGAAAGAAGTAAGTTTTAGTGAGTTTTGGGAGTTTTTAAAAAGACTCTCTTTTTCCTTTTTCCTTTTTCCTTTTTCCTTTTTCCTTTTTCCTTTTTCCTTTTT